>NZ_JAAGNI010000524.1 GCF_010550605.1 Streptomyces sp. SID9727 | reverse complement strand
CGACGTCAGCGTCCCGGTGAAGTAGTTCGTGGGCGTCGCCCGCACCCGGCCCTGGATGCCCATCGCGAGCCCCATGAGCACCAGCAGGCCCAGCCGGTCCGCGTCCGACGGCGCCGGCCGGGCCGCCCACAGCCCCGCCCCCGCCGCGAGCAGCGCCACCTCGGCCAGCAGCATCAACGGCACCCGCCGCCACATCCGCTCACCGGCCAGCGCCGCACCGGCCACCCCGCAGGCGTACGAGACCAGCGCGGCGACCACCCGCAGCGCGACGCCCTCCTCGCCCGCCCCGGCGGCCGAGGCGCCCAGCAGCACCAGGTTCCCGGTCATCACGCCGGCGAAGACCTGGCCGACACCGAGGAAGACGAACGCGTCCGCCGCCCCGGACGCCGCCGACAGCAGCACCAGCGCGCCGCGCTCCCGCGCCCTCACTCCAGCCCACGTGCCTGCCGGAACCGGGCCAGGCCCTCGGCCAGCTCCACCACGGGCTCCGGATAGTCCAGGCGCTCCCGCTCCCCGTCCGGCAGCTTCCACGGCTCGTGCACGGCGGACCCGGACACCGGCGACAGCTCCGGCACCCAGCGACGGACGTACTCCCCGTCCGGGTCGAGCCGCTTGCTTTGCACGACGGGGTTGAGCACCCGGTTGGGGCGGCTGTCGGTGCCGGTGCCGGCCATCCACTGCCAGTTCATCTGGTTGTTGGGGATGTCGCCGTCCACCAGGAGATCCAGGAAGTGGCGTGCCCCGACCCGCCAGTCCACGTACAGCGTCTTGGCCAGGAAGGAAGCGGTGAGCAGCCGGCCCCGGTTGTGCATCCAGCCCTCGTGGCGCAGCTGGCGCATCGCGGCGTCGACCATCGGATAGCCGGTGCGCCCCTGCCGCCACGCCTCGACCTCGTCGGCCGCGTCCGCCTCGGACCGCCACCGGTCGTGCTTGTCGCGGTAGTTCTCGTGCGACGAGGCGGGCCGGGCCGCGAGGACCTGGTAGTGGAACTCCCGCCAGCACAGCTGCCGTACGAACGCCTCGGCCCCCGCGCCGCCCGCGTCCCGGCACCGGTGCACCAGCTCGACAGGGGACAGGGTGCCGAAGTGCAGATGCGGCGAGAGGCGCGAGGTGCCGTCCGCCGCCAGGTCGTCGTGGCGGTCCTCGTACGCGGCGAGCCCGTGCCGCCGCCAGGCCGTGAACGCCTTGCGCCCCGCCTGCTCGCCGCCCTCCGCGAGCCCCTCCGACACACCGGAGACGTCACCACGCGAAGGCACCTTCTCGGAGCGCGGCCCCTCCGGCACCCGGACCGTACGCGGCGCGCCGAACACGTCGCGCAGCCGCTCCTGCGACCAGCGCCTGAAGTACGGGGTGAACACGGCGAAGTGGTCCGAGGAGGCGGGCGTCACCGCGCCGGGCGCCACCGCGGTGACCACCCCGTCGTGGACACGCAGCCGGCGCCCGTCCGCCTCCAGCGCCTCGCGCAGCCGTTCCTCGCGGCGGCGGGCGTACGCGCTGACGCCCGCCGCCACGTGCACCTCGTCGGCGCCGGCCTCCGAGGCGACCCGGCGCACCTCGCCGGCCGCGTCCCCGGACCGGAGGACCAGCCGGCCGCCCCGGTCGCGCAGTCCGGCGTCGAGGTCGCGCAGGCAGTCCGCCAGGAACGCGCGCCGGTTCGGGGCGTCGAAGCCGGCCGCTCCGATCGCGCTGTCCCGGACGAACAGAGGCACGATCTCGTCGGCCGACGCGAGCGCCGCGCGCAGCGGCGGATGGTCGTGCAGACGCAGGTCGGCGGTGAACAGGACGACCGCAACGGTCATGGCGCGACTCCAGAGGGGGGCGGGGACAGCCATGCTGCCGTTACCCCGCCGCGCCGGAGCGCACCGCTCAGGGCGACACCGCCGGTACCGCCCGATCGGGTGATGTCCGGCTCTCCGCCGCCCGCGCGATGTTGCGCGCCATCCCGCCGAACACGACGGCGTGGAACGGCGAGACACTCCACCAGTACGCGTGCCCGAGCAGTCCGCGCGGATGGAACAGGGCCCGCTGCCGGTAGCGGGACCGGCCCTCCCCGTCCCGCTCGACGTACATCTCCAGCCAGGCCGGTCCCGGCAGCCGCATCTCCGCGCGCAGCCGCAGCAGGTGCCCCGGCTCGATCTCCTCGACCCGCCAGAAGTCCAGCGAGTCACCCACCCGGAGCCGGTCGGTGTCGCGCCGTCCGCGCCGCAGGCCGACTCCGCCCACCAGCCGGTCGAGCCAGCCGCGCACCGCCCAGGCCAGCGGGAACGAATACCAGCCGTGTTCCCCGCCGATGCCCTCCACCACCCGCCACAGCGCCTCCGGCGACGCGTTCACCTCGCGCTCCCGCTCGTCCGTGTACAGGCTGCCGCCCGCCCAGTCGGGGTCCGTGGGCAGCGGGTCGCTGGGCACGCCCGGCACCGACGCGGAGGACCACCGGGTGGTGACCCGGGCCTCCCGGATCCGTTGCAGCGCCAGGCGCAGCGCCGTGTCGAAAGCGAACGGCTGCCCCGGGCCGTCGGGGACGTAGCCCGCGATGTCGTGCTCCCGGCACACCACCTCGTACCGCAGGGACTCGGCGAGCGGCCGGGCGATCGACGCGGGCACGGGCGTGATGAGCCCGACCCAGTGGCTGGACAGGCCCGGTGACAGCATCGGCACGGGCAGGATCAGCCGGTGCGGCAGCTCCGCCACCTCCGCGTAACGCTGCATCATGTCCCGGTAGGTGAGGACGTCGGGGCCGCCGATGTCGAACGCGCGGTTCACGTCCCGGGGCATGCGGGCACTGCCCACCAGATAGCGCAGCACATCGCGTACGGCGATCGGCTGGATGCGGGTCGACACCCAGCTCGGCGTCACCATCACCGGCAGCCGTTCCGTGAGGTAGCGCAGCATCTCGAACGACGCGGAACCCGAGCCGATGATGACGGCGGCGCGCAGCGCGGTCGTCGGCACGCCGGAGTCCAGCAGGATGCGCCCGACCTCGGCCCGGGAGCGCAGGTGCGGCGACAGCTCACGCTCGGGGACGCCCTCCGGGGTGAGACCCCCCAGATAGACGATGCGGCCGACCCCGGCGGCCCGCGCCTGCTCGGCGAAGGCCGTGGCGGCCCGCCGGTCGGTCTCCTCGAAGCCGGCCCCGGTCGTCAGCGCGTGCACCAGGTAGTACGCCACGTCGATGCCGTCCATCGCCGGGGCGAGCGAGGCCGCGTCCGTGACATCGCCCCGTACGGTCTCCACCTCGCCCGCCCAGGGATGGTCGCGCAGCTTCTCCGGGGTACGGGCCAGACACCGCACCCGGTGCCCGGCCGCCAGCAGCTCCGGGACCAGGCGGCCGCCGATGTAGCCGCTGGCACCGGTGACCAGGCAGTTCAGGGGAGTGTTGGCATGGTCGCCCGTCATGAGACCTCCGCATCGGGTCCGGATGCGCCGGCCCCGCGCGACCGGCCCGCCGCGACCAGTCTGACGCCGGGACGCCCGCCCCGCACGGCGCGCGGGTGTGGTCCGGCGCTTCCGGGGCATCCGTGGCCCATGGACGCAGCGGCGGCAGGACACCAGCGCGGCACGGCCCGGCGGAAGGGATGGGGGCGGCTCCTGCTGCGCGTCGCCATCCTCGTCCTGGCCTTCGCGGCCATGGTCGGATTCTCGGTGGTGCTGGCGAAGGTGACGCTCACCCCGTCGCCCGCCTCCGAGGAACTCGTGAAGTCGAACCTGCACCCGGGCCGCTCCCTGCGGCAGTACGCCGAGGACTACACGTTCCTCGCGGCGTGCAAGCAGGCCGGGGGCAACCTGGTGCTCGGCATGCCCTTCGGCATCCTGCTGCCCATCTTCGTCCCGCGACGGTTCCGGATGCTCCGCATGTTCCTGCTGACCGTGGCGGTCATCGTCCTCGTGGAGCTGGTGCAGGGAGCGGTCGTACGGGGGCGGGCCTTCGACGTGGACGATGTCATCCTCAACACGGCGGGGGCCCTCCTGGCCTACCTTCTGGTGGGGCGTCGGCTGAGCCACCGCTACCACGTCCTCGCCGAAGACCCCGAGCGCGTGCCGGCGGACCGCCCCGGGGAAGCGCCGCGTACGGAGCCGGAGCCTCGTCCGAAGGCCACGTCCCGGCGCACCGGGCGGCCCGCGTCGGCCTGGTCCCGGCTGCGCCACGGCGTCCGTCGCAGGGCCGCGCGCGGCCGGTCCCGGAAGCGCTGACCTGCGGCGGTACGGCTACCCGATCGGCCCGTGGCCGATTGCGGGCCGTATCCGGGGGGCCCACGGTGGAAGGCCACCGGGAGCGCCGCGCACCGGCGCTCCCGGTGGCCAGGACCGCGGGTCCGGCGCGCGGTCACCGCCGAGGAGGAGCTACATGACCGACGCCCAGTGGAGCCCGGGGCCGCGCGCCGGGGACGCCGACGAGTGCCGGCCCGTGCTGGACGTCGTGGCGCCCGCCCGTCAGCGGCGGCTCACCGTCCTCTTCCGGCTGCTCCTGCTGATCCCGCACTTCGTGGTGCTGTTCTTCCTGGAGATCGCGGCCTTCTTCACCCTCGTTTTCGGTTGGTTCGCCGCCCTCGCGCTCGGCCGGCTGCCCGGCCCCGTCTACCGCTTCCTCGCCCAGGTCCTGGCCTACCGGACCCGGGTCGGCGCGAGCGCCATGCTCCTCGTGGACCGCTACCCGCCCTTCAGCCTGGCCCAGCCGCCGGACCACCCCGTGCGCATCGACGTCCGCCCGACGCGGCTGAACCGGCTCGCCGTGTTCTTCCGGCTGATCCTGGTCGTCCCCGCTGCGGTCGTGCAGGGCCTCGTCACATCCGGCTGGTCGGCCCTGGGTGTCCTGTGGTGGCTCATCACCCTCGCCCTGGGGCGCATGCCCCGCCCGCTGTTCGAGGCCACGGCGGCCACCCTGCGCTACGAGATGCGGGTCTCCGCCTACTTCTCGCTGCTCAGCCCGGCCTACCCCAAGGGGCTCTTCGGCGACGACGCCCTCTCCGTACCGCAGGGCCGGCCGCGCTCCGCCACCCGGCCGCTGGTCATGAGCAACGCGGGCAAGGCGCTGCTGGTCCTCTTCCTGGTCCTCGGACTCGTCGGCGGTGCCACGACATCCGTGACCCGCTCCGCCTCGGACGGCGACGACTACGGCATGGGCGCGTAAAACGACTCGTACGAACAGTCGTTCAGGGTGCATGATCGCCCGATGACTTGGACCGCACCCGCAGCCATCCGTACGCCCGGCTCGCTCGTCGCCGCCGAACGGGAGATGCTCACCGGCTATCTCGGCTGGTTCCGCTCGACCCTGCTCCAGAAGTGCGCCGGGCTCACCGGTGAACAGCTCGCCGAACGGACGGTGGAGCCCTCGAACCTGTCCCTGCTGGGGCTCGTACGCCATATGGCGAAGGTCGAACGCACCTGGTTCCGGCAGCGGTTCGCCGGGCAGGACCTGGAGCCGATGTACGACCCGGCCAAGGGCAAGGACGCGGACTTCGAGGACCTGGACCCCGCCACGGCCGCCGAGGACTACGCCCGGCTGATCGAGGAGTGCCGACTCGCCGACGAGATCGTCGCCGGTGCCTCGCTGGACGACACCTTCACGCACAACGGGGAGGTGTACTCGCTGCGCCTCGTCCACGTCCACATGATCGGGGAGTACGCGCGTCACATCGGCCACGCCGACCTGGTGCGGGAGCGGCTGGACGGGGTCACCGGGGCCTGAGGGGCTGCGCGGGCCCGGGAGACGGCGCAAGGGCGGTCCGCCCCCTGCGTGAACCCGGCGGGCCGGGTCATACGGACCGTATGACCTCCACCGACCCGGCGACAGAACCGTCCACGAAGCCAGGCCCGGCCGACGACGGCCGGCGCCGCCGTCGCTGGGGCCGCGCGGCCGCCCTGATCGCGGCCGCGCTCGCCCTGCTGCTCCTCGGCACCCGCCTCAGCCTGCTCCCCGGCCTGGGCGACATCTTCGGCGAGGAGACCCACGACCGCTCGGGCCCCGCGGTGCTCAAGTCGATCCAGGACATGAGCAGGTACGAGGCGGCGGCCGGCAACTTCCAGGTCGTGGTCGACCTGGAGAAGGACACCAAGTACGTTCCCGACGTGATCCGGGGCAGCCGCACGCTGTACGTCGGCGCCGGCACCGTCTCCGCCTACGTCGACCTCGGGCGGGTGACGAGCGGGGGAGTCGTCGTGAACGAGGACCGCACCGCCGCCGAACTCCGGCTGCCGCACGCCGTGCTGGGCAAGCCGGCGCTCGACCCCGACCGCTCCTACGCGGTGTCCAAGCAGCGCGGCCTCCTCGACCGGCTCGGCGACTTCTTCTCCGACAACCCCGGCAGCGAGCAGGCCGTCAACAAGCTGGCCGCGCGCCACATCGGCGAGGCGGCCGAGGAGAGCGGTCTGGCGCGGCGCGCCGAGAAGAACACGACCGCGATGCTCAAGGGCCTTCTCGGATCCCTGGGCTTCGAGACGGTCACGGTCCGCTACGGCACCGGAGCCACCGGCCGTTCCTGACCGCGACACGACGGCACGGGCGGATGAGCCCGGCTGCGGAAGTCGTTGAAGCCATGATGAGATGCCGCGGCCGGCGATGGGCCACGGCCGGACAGACCGACGACGGGAAAGAACGCATGCCTCTCCAGGGCGAGTACGAGCCGAGCCCCTCCCAGTGGGTTCGCGACCAGGTCGAGCAGTACGAGAGCTCCGGCGGCACGGAAGGGACGACGATGCGCGGCATGCCCGTCATCGTCCTGACGACCGTGGGCGCCAAGTCGGGGAAGATCCGCAAGACGCCCCTCATGCGCGTCGAGCACGACGGCCGGTACGCGGTGGTCGCCTCCCAGGGCGGAGCCCCCACCCACCCCGTCTGGTACCACAACCTCAAGGCCGACCCGCGCGCCGAGCTCCAGGACGGCCCCGAGCGCCGGGACATGACGGCGCGTGAGGTCACCGGCGCGGAGAAGGAGCAGTGGTGGGAGCGCGCGGTCGAGGCGTTCCCCGACTACGCCGACTACCAGAAGAAGACGGACCGGCAGATCCCCGTGTTCGTACTGGAGCCGGTGGACGGGAGCCACTGAGGCGCTCGGGCGTACGACGGGACGCTGCGACCCGCCCTCGGGATAGTGTCCAGCTCGGCCCCCAGGGGGTGGGGCCGAGCGGAAGGATGCGAAACCAGATGACGACAGACAACTCCGACCTCGTCGCCTTCGTCAGGGCGCGCCTCGACGAGGAAGAGGACCTCGCGCGGGCCGCCGGCGGCGAGGCGTGGCGGTGCCCGGCCGAGTCGCCCGGCGAGATCCACGACCGGGGCGGCGCGATCGCCTTCACCCTGCGCACGCACGCGCACGCCTACGACCGGCACATCGTCCGCCAGGACCCGGCCCGGACGCTCCAGCGCATCGAGACCCACCGGGTCCTGCTGGACGAGTACGCCGAGGTCGCGGCGCTCGACGTGGACCGCCCGCAGCGCGACTTCGCGTCCGGCCGGGCCTTCGGCCTGGGCTTCGTGGTCCGGCAGCTGGCCGCCGAGAACGCCGGGCACCCCGACTACCTGGTGAAGTGGCTGCCCCGGTTCACCCAGTAGCGGAAGGGGCCGCCGGCTCAGAGCACGTTCGTCCCGTGGTCGCCCTTGGTGGTCACCTGGTCGCTCCGCTCCTGGAGCCGGCGGGCCTTGTCCCGAAGGCGCTGCCGCTCCTGCGGATCCGATGTGCGTTCGGCGGTCTCCCGCATCTCCTCGGCCTTCGCCCGGATGCGCTCGGCCCGGCCGCCGGTCTCGTCCGCAACGCTCATGATCACTCCAGGTTCTCGGTGGAGAGCCGTCCATCCCAGCGAACCAGCGCGCCCGCGCGCCCGCATCTCGGGCACCGGGGCGGTCGGGCCCCGCGCCCGTGGGCGAACCCGTTCTGACGGGATCAGATGCTCGAACGCAAGAAGCCGCGCACCGGCCGGTCGGAGAAGATCTGCCAGGCGTTCCTCATCCCGGAAGGCCAGAAGGCCGCCGCTGTCCGGCTCAGCCAGGGCTTCACCAGGGAGCCGCTGGAATGGCCGGTCACCGGCTGACCCGGCTGCCCGACCGCACCGATGTCCGAATGTGACAGGTAACCGTCATTGCGGCCACCGGAGCGGTTGGCCAGGATGGAGTCATGTCCACCGCACACCGCGTCGTCATCGCGGTCTTTCCCGGCGTCGACCTGCTCGACGTCTCAGGCCCCGCCGAGGTCTTCGCCCTGGCCAACAGGGTGTCCGAGGGCCACGACCGCTACGAGGTCCGGCTCGCCGGGCCCGAGGCGGGCGAGGTCCGGACCTCGGCGGGGGTGCGGCTGCTGACCGACCTCACCTTCGGCGAGGTGGGCCGGGAGGTGGACACCCTGCTGGTGCCCGGCGCCGTCGACGTCACCGACGACGGGCCCGTCGCCCGGCTCGACGCGGACATCGTGGCCTGGGTGAAGGAGACCGCCCCGCACGCCCGCCGGGTGGCGTCCGTGTGTGTCGGCGCGCATCTGCTCGCCGCCGCCGGGCTGCTGGACGGCAGGACGGCGACCACCCACTGGTCGACCGCCGCCCAGCTCGCCGCCGCGCACCCCGAGGTCACGGTGGACGCGGACCCGATCTTCGTCCGCGCCGACCGGGGCCGGGTGTGGACCGGCGCCGGCATCAGCGCCTGCCTGGACCTCGCGCTCGCCCTGGTGGCCGAGGACCTGGGCGAGGACACCGCGCTCGCCGTGGCACGCCAGCTGGTGATGTACCTCAAGCGGCAGGGCGGTCAGAGCCAGTTCTCCGTGCCTCTGAGCAGGCCGGCGGCCTCCCGGCGCGAGATCGACGTGCTGCGGCTGTGGATCGCGGACCACCTCGACCAGGACCTGTCCGCACCGGTGCTCGCGGCGCGGATGTGTCTGAGCGAGCGCCACTTCGCCCGGGTCTTCAAACAGGAGACCGGAGTCTCCCCGGCCGCCTACGTCGAGTCCGCCCGCGTCGAGGCGGCCCGCCGGCTCCTGGAGACGACCGACGACCCGCTCGACCGGGTGGCGTCCGCCGCCGGGCTGGGGTCGGCGGAGACCCTGCACCGTGTGTTCCGGCGGCAGATCGCCACCACACCGGCCGCCTACCGCCGCCGCTTCCGCACCCACGCGGCCTGACCGCTCCGGACACCCCGACACCCCGAATCCCCGAATCCCCGTACCGGGCACGGCGGACGGCTCCGCCCTGCCCGCACACCCTGAGAAAGGCATCCACCATGACCACGATTCAGCCCTCCGCCACGCTCCGCGAGGTCTCCGGCCTGGACGCCCGGCTGCCCCGGCTGAGCGAGTCCGTCCTGATCCTGATCGACGTCCAGAACACCTACCGCACCGGCATCATGGCGCTGGAGGGCGCCGAGGAGGCCGTCGCGGCCTGCGCCCGGCTGCTGGACCGGGCCAGGGCCGCCGGCACGCCGGTGGTCCACGTCGTCCACGACGGCGGCGAGGGCTCCCCGTACGACATCCGTGAGCACATCGGCGCCCTCAGCGACGAAGTGGCGCCCCGGGAGGGGGAGGCGGTGGTCGTCAAGCGGTTCCCGAACTCCTTCCACGACACGGAGCTGGAGAAGACCCTCACCGCCCTGGGCGCGGAGCCGGGCAGCGGCAAGGACCTGGTGCTCGCCGGGTTCATGGCCCACATGTGCGTCACCCACACCGCGCAGGGCGCGTTCAACCTCGGCTACCGGCCCGCCGTCGTCGCCGAGGCCACGGCCACCCGGAGCCTGCCCGCGCCCGACGGCACGGTCGTCCCGGCCGCCGCTCTCAAGACCGCCGCCCTCACCGCCGTGGCCGACCTCTTCGCCCCGGTCGCCCCGACGGTGGACGACCTCCCCGCCTGACCGCGTCCGCCCCGCGGGGCGGAGTCGTCAGCGCTCGACCGACGTGGTCGTGAAGCGGTCGCCGCAGACGCGGATCTGCGGGTCCCGCAGGGTCAGGGCCTCCTTGGAGCCCGGCGGGTACACCCGCAGGTAGTCGCCCTGCTTCCAGCAGCCGCCGTCCGCGATGCCCTGGTTCAGCGTGTGCAGCACGACGTGCGCCGTCCTGCCGGGAGCCAGCACCGTCGCCCCGTGCGAGGTGCCGTCGCGCTTGGCCGGTGCGCCGATGACGGCGCCGTCGCGCTGGATCAGGGACACACCAGGGAAGCCGTTCAGGGCGCAGGAGCGCCCGGACTTGTTCACGAACGTGAGCTCGTAGTAGACCTGCCCGGCGCCGCCGTCGCCCCGCTTCACGCTCATGCCCAGGCCCTCGGCCGTGCAGCGGCCGGGACCGGAGGCGCCCGCCTCGGACTCGCTGGGCGCGGCAGGGGAGGACGGTGCCGTCGCGGGGGCCGAGGAGGCGGGGTCGGACGGCTGCGGCGAGGTCCCGGCGGGGCCCGTCGTCCCGGCGTGGGCCGCGGGCGAGGCCGCCCCGTCCGATCCGGAGCCGTCGTCGTTGCAGCCCGCCGCGACGAGGGCGAACGACATCATCGCGACGGGCACGAGGAGGCGTCGGCGGAGCGTGCGCGCTCTCCCGGCCGACTCGCGCCCTCGCGGACGGGGCGCGTGTCCGAGCGGTGCGGGGGTGGCGGTGGTGCGAGAAAGTGAGCCCATAACGGACGCGTGCTCGATTTTCTGTCGACCCAACCTGATGATCTGGTAAAAACTGGTCCGCCCGGGGCGACCGGCCGGTTACGACGCCCCGGTCACTCCGGATCGGGCCGGACGACCGGCAGTCCCGCCGTCTCCGCCGCCTCGGCCAGCACCTCGCGGAGCATCGCCGGGGTGAGGCGGCCGGTGAAGACGTTGCGCTGGCTGACGTGGTAGCAGCCGAACACCGTCAGCGGGTCGCCCGCCCCGTCGGCCGGCTCCAGCGTCGTACGGGCGCCGTGGCCGAACACCGGCCTGGGCCGGGGCACCCGCCGCCCGGCCCGCTCCAGGGCGGCCAGGGTCGCCTGCCAGCCGAAGCCGCCGAGCACGACGACCGAGCGCACGGTGGGCCGCAGCAACTGGAGCTCGCGGGCCAGCCACGGCCGGCACGTGTCCCGCTCGCCCGGCGTGGGGCGGTTGGCGGGCGGCGCGCAGTGCACGGGGGACGTCACCCTGACCCCGTGCAGTTCGAGCCCGTCGGCCAGGTCCGTCACCGTGGGCCGGGAGGCCAGGCCCAGCTCGTACAGCGTGGCGTACAGCAGGTCTCCGGCCCGGTCGCCGGTGAACATCCTGCCGGTCCGGTTCCCGCCGTGCGCGGCGGGCGCCAGACCCGTGACGGCCAGAGAGGCGTCAGGGGGCCCGAAACCGGGTACGGGGCGGGCCCAGTACTCCCAGTCGCGGAACGCGGGGCGCTTGGTCCGGGCCGTTTCCTCCCGCCATTCCACGAGGCGGGGACAGGAACGGCACGCGACCAGCCGCTCGTCCAGCTCGGCCAGCGTGCGGGAGCGGGCGGCGGCCCGCACGGGGTAGTCCTCGGCGGTGCACATGATCGACCCGCTTCCACGTTCCTGGTTCCCGTCCGGTGGCGTGCTCACCGAAATGAGCGTACCCAGGGCGAAAGGGACCATGGCCGTGAAACGGCCCCGCCCGCGACGACAGACGAAAGGAAACCGCGCCATGAAGGATTTCGCCGTCGGGGACCACGTGCGATGGAACTCCGAAGCCGGTCACGTCGAAGGCGTCATCACCGGGAAACACACCAGCGACGTCGAATTCAAGGGCCGCACCCGGCGCTGCAGCAAGGAGGAACCGCAGTACGAGATCAAGAGCGACAAGACCGGCCACCTCGCCATGCACAAGGGCAGCGCGCTGAAGAAGGCCTGACGGGCGGCACGGTGAACAGGATCTGCACGGTCGGCCACTCGACCAGGGAGTTCGGCGAACTGGTGGAGCTGCTGCGCCGGAACGACGTCACCCTGCTGGCCGACGTGCGCTCGTACCCGTCGTCCCGGAAACTCCCGCAGTGGAACCAGCGGAACATCATCGACTCCCTGCCGTCCGGCATCGGATACCGGTGGCTCCCCAAGCTGGGCGGCCGCCGCCACACCCCGAAGGGAGTCCCGACCGAGAACGGCGCCTGGCGGGTCAAGGCGTTCCGCGACTACGCCGACTACATGGCGACGGACGCCTTCCGGGAAGGGCTCGACGAACTGCTGGAGCTCGCCGAGGACACCCATCCCGCGATCATGTGCAGCGAGGCCGTGCCGTGGCGCTGCCACCGCAGACTCATCACCGACGCGCTGATCGTCGCGGGCGCCGAGGTCGTGGACATCCTGTCGCCCACCTCGACGCGGCCCGCGGTCCTGAACAAGGACGCGCGGGTCCGCGACGGCCGGCTGACCTACCCGCCCCACGACTGAGACGCCGCCCCGGACCCACCGTGCCCGGGCCACGGCCGCAGCTTCTCCGGGTTGCGCACCGCCCAGATGCGGTGCACCCGGTCCCCGGCGAGACCGAACGCGGCCACCGTCACGGTGACCCCGGCGTGCTGGGCGACCAGGCCGGGCCGCCCGTTCACCGTGCGCTCCAGCAGCAGGAGCCCGGGCACCCTGTCCGCGAAGTGGGCCAGGTACTGGGCGACCCGCTCGGCGCCCTCGACCGGGCGCAGGGCCGCCCCGGCCAGACCGCCCCCGTCGGTGATCATCGCGGCCTCCGGGTCGAGGAGACCGATGAGCGCCCCGATGTCCTTGGCCTCCCAGGCGTCCTTGAACTCCCGCACCAGGACCGCCTGCCCGGCCGCGGGGCCCGCCTCGGCGCGGGCGTCCCGGAGGCGCCGGCGGGCCGAGGCGGCGAGCTGCCGGCACGCCGGGGCGCTGCGGCCGACGATCTTTGCGACCTCCGCGAAGGGGTACCGGAACACGTCGTGCAGGATGAACGCCACCCGCTCGGCCGGGGTCATGGACTCCAGCACCACCAGGAAGGCCATGTTCACGGACTCGTCCAGGGTGACCCGGTCCGCCGGGTCCGCCGGCTCGCCGCCGCCGTCGGCGCGCCCGCCGACCCACTCGGAACGGTCCGGCAACGGCTCCGGTATCCACTCGCCGACGTAACGCTCCCGCCTGACCCGCGCCGAGCCCAGCACGTCGAGGCAGACCCGGCTGGCCACCGTCGTCAGCCACGCCCCCGGCGACGCGATGGCGTCCCGCTGCTCCGGCGACATGGCGTACCAGCGGGCATACGTCTCCTGTACGGCGTCCTCCGCCTCGGCGACCGAACCGAGCATCCGGTAGGCGAGGTTCGTCAACTGGCGGCGCTCACCGATGACGGCGTCGAGGTCGGGCTCGGAAGATGTGCTCATGTACGTGACCGCCCCTGGTTGTCATGTCCGTTCCGAACAGCGCGCCCGGATGTGAGGGGAGAGCGGTCTCACATTCCGTGGCTCCACGTCGTCGGACCGTTGAGACAGTACCGGTCCACTGCCGCGAGGCGGAGGAGAGGACCGTGTCAGGGCCGCCCCGAGCGGGACCACGCCCGTACAGGCGGCGGCCTCGGGCCGGTCCCAGCGCGGCGGCCCGGCGGCCAGGGACCGCCGCCGCCCTTGATCCCGCCGATGCCGGGTACGCGCCGGGGACCCCACGAAAGGACGACGCGTGTCCCTGCCGCGCAAGAACATCTTCGTACTCGGTCTGGACGAGGCGAACCTGCCGTCCCTGAACGCCGTGCCCGACGCCGGCACCTACCGGTTCCACCCCCTGCTGACCATCGAGGAGCTGCAGGGGGGTGAGGTGTCGGTCGCCGCCCTGATGGACCGGGCCCGCGCGGTGCTCGACGCCCACGACGGCTCCGTCGACGCCATCGTCGGCTACTGGGACTTCCCCGTCAGCACGCTCGTGCCGATGCTCGGCCGCGAGTACGGCACCCGCACCACCAGCCTCGAATCCGTCGTCAAGTGCGAGCACAAGTACTGGAGCCGACTGGAACAGGAGAAGGCCACCGACGCCCTGCCCGCCTTCGGGCGGGTCGACCTCGACAGCGACGACCCGCAGCCGCCCGAAGGCGTCGGATTCCCCATGTGGCTCAAGCCCGCCCTCGCCTACTCCTCGGAACTCGCCTACGGCGTCCAGGACATGGCCGAGTTCCGGGCCGCCGTGGAGACCATACGCAAGGGCATCGGCCGGGTCGGCAAACCCTTCGACGAGGTGCTGGCACTCGTCGACCTGCCGCCGGAGATGGAGGGGATCGGCGGACAGGTCTGCCTCGCCGAGGAAGCCATGACCGGCATCCAGGTCGCCGTCGAGGGTTACGCGAACGACGGCGAGGTCACCGTCTACGGGGTGCTCGACTCCATCAACTACCCCGACTCCCCGTGCTTCCTGCGCCACCAGTACCCGAGCACCCTGCCCCCGGACGTCGTCCACCAGCTCCACGAGGTCAGCGAGCGGACCATCCGCCGGATCGGCATGGACGCGGCGACGTTCAGCATCGAGTACTTCTACGATCCGAAGACCGGCCGGGTCCGTCTGCTGGAGATCAACCCGCGCCACTCCCAGTCCCACGCGGAGCTGTTCCAGTACGTCGACGGGGTACCCAACCACCACCGGATGATCCGCCTCGCCCTCGGCGAGGACCCCGTGGTGCGCGGCGGCGACGGCCCGTACCGGATGGCCGCCAAGTGGTACTACCGCTGGTTCGGCGAGGGAACGGTCCACGAGGTCCCCACCCCGGAACGGATCGCGGCCATCGAGCGCGAGATACCGGGCGTACGCATCGACATGGTGCCGTCCGAGGGCCAGAAGCTCTCCACCGTCCCCCAGCAGGACAGCTACAGCTACGAGATCGCCCACATCTTCACCGGAGCGGACGACGAGGAGGGCCTGCGGCGCAAGTTCGACCAGTGCGTCGCCGCGCTCGGCCTCACCTTCGAGGACACCGCACCGGGCGGCCGTGACGTCAAGGCGTCGTGATCCGGGCCGCGAAGAGGAAGGAGCAGAACACAGGTATGCGACACGTCGACCGACTGCCGTACGAGGTCAGCCAGGAGGACCACGTCACCATCGCCATGTCGGACGGAGTCCGGCTGTCGGCGAGGATCTGGCGCCCCACCACCTCCGACCGCCAACCGGTTCCGGCGATCCTGGAGGCCGTCCCCTACCGCAAGAACGACCTGACCTCCACCCGCGACGCGATCCACCACCCCTACATCGCGGGCCACGGCTACGCCTGCGTACGCGTCGACCTGCGGGGCACCGGCGAGTCCGAGGGCGTCCTCCTGGACGAATACCTGGAACGCGAACAGCGCGACGCCGAGGAGGTCCTCGCCTGGCTGGCCGACCAGCCGTGGTGCGACGGGAAGACCGGCATGATGGGCATCTCCTGGGGCGGGTTCGCCGCGCTCCAGGTCGCCGCCCGCCGTCCGCCGAGCCTCGGCGCCATCGTCATCGCGTCCTTCACGGACGACCGGTACGCGGACGACATGCACTACGTCGGCGGCGCGATGCTCTCCGACAACCTGGCCGAGGCGGGCACCATGTTCGCCTACTCCACCTGCCCGCCCGACCCCGCCGCCGTCGGCGACCGGTGGCGGGACATGTGGCACGAACGGCTGGACGCCGCACGCCCCTGGGTCCTCGAATGGCTGCGCCACCAGGAACGCGACGACTACTGGCGGCACGCCTCGCTCAGCGAGGACTACCAGGCGCTGCGATGCCCCGTACTCGCGTCCAGCGGCTGGGCCGACGGCTACTCCAACGCCGTCACCCGGCTCCTGAGCCGCGTCGACGTCCCGCGCAAGGGCCTCATCGGGCCCTGGTCGCACAAGCTGCCCCACCTCGGGGAGCCCGGACCGGCCATCGGCTACCTCCAGGAGGTCGTGCGGTGGTGGGACCACTGGCTCAAGGGCGTCGAGAACGGCGTCATGGACGGGCCCATGATCAGCGCCTGGATGCAGGAGAGCGTGCCCCCCTCCACCTCCTACCAGGAGCGCCCCGGCCGCTGGGTGGGGGAGCCGAGCTGGCCGTCCCCCCACATCGAGGAGGTGCCCCACCCCCTCCGGGACCACCGCATCGTCCGCGGCGACGAGGAAACCGCGACCGGGGCGGAGGAGCGCGTCCACACCGTGCAGTCACCGCTGTCCGTGGGCCAGTTCGCCGGCAAGTGGGCCTCGTACAACGCCCCGCCGGACCTGCCCTACGACCAGCGCGAGGAGGACGGCGGCTCACTGGTCTTCGAGACCGCGCCGCTGTCCGAACGCGTCGAGATCCTGGGCGCGCCCTCGGTGGACCTGCTCGTCTCCTCGTCCCGGGAGACCGGGCAGGTGGCGGTGCGGCTCTCCGACGTGGCCCCCGACGGACGGGCGACCCGGGTCACCTACGGCGTGCTCAACCTCGCCCACCGCTCCGGCGCGGACCGGCCCGAACCGCTGGAGCCCGGCGAGGCATACCCCGTACGGGTGCCGCTCAACGGGGTCGCCCAGGTCTTCCCGGCGGGCCACCGCATCCGCCTCTCGCTCTCCACCTCGTACTGGCCGCTGGTCTGGCCGGCCGCCGCTCCCGCCCGCCTGAGCGTGTACGAGAGCGGCAGCCGCCTCACCCTGCCGGTCCGCCCGGCCGGGGAACCGGACGGGATGCCCGAGGTGCCCTTCGGCGAGCCGGAGGGGTGCGCGCCGCCCGAGGTCACCCAGCTCACCGAACCCGAGCAGGCGTGGACGGTGTCCAGGAACCTGGTCGACTACCACTCCACGCTGGACATCGTGAAGGACCGGGGGCTCCAGCGGTTCGAGGAGAACGGCATCGAGGTGGGGCTGCGGGCCCGCGAGAGGTACACCTCCGTCGCGGACGACTTCGGCTCGGTGGGCGGCGAGTCCGCCTGGACCATGCGGTTCCGGCGTACCGGCTGGGACGTTCGTGTGGAGACCCGCACCATGCTGACCTCGGACGACACCGCGTTCCACGTGGACGCCACGCTCGACGGCTACGAGGACGGCCGACGGGTCTTCTCGCGCACCTGGAACGAGAGCGTGCCGAGGTCGGGCCTCTGAGCCCGTGACGCCCTAGCTTTTCCGGGAGCTCGGACGCCACTCCAGCATCATGATCGTGGCGTCGTCGCTCAGCCGGTCGTGCTGGTACTCGCGGATGGAGTGGATGAGCTGCCGCAGGGCCTCCGACGCGGGCTCCCCGGCGGCCGTGGCGCGGATGATCGAGGCCGTGAAGCGGTTCAGGCCGAACTGGGTGCCGTCCGCCATGCGGGCCTCGGTCACCCCGTCCGTGTACAGCAGGACCCGGTCACCGGGGAGCAGGGGCACCTCGTGGACCACCCGTTCCGCCGCGGAGAGCACGCCCGGGGTGCCCAGGGGCGGTTCGCTGGGGCGGTCGAGGGCGTTGTCCAGGACGCGGTGCTCGCGGATCAGCAGCGGCGGCGGGTGGCCGCAGTTGATCCAGCTCATGATGCCGCTGGACATGTCCAGTTGCAGGGCGATGCCGGTGCTGAACTGGTCGGGGAGCCATTCGGCCAGCACGTCGTCCACCGTCCTGACGAGCTCCCGGAGCCCCGACCCCTTGCGCCGGGCGCTGCGGCAGCCGGCCATCGCGATCGCACTGGTCATCCCGGACGCCAGATTGTGGCCCATCGCGTCGAGGATGACCGCGTGCAGCGTCGACTCCGTCAGCGAGTGGTCGAAGGCGTCGCCGCCCAGTTCGTACGCCGGTTCCAGCACCGCCGTGGACAGCGCCCGGTCCTCGCCGACCGCGCGCGGGGGCAGCAGGTTCCGCACCATCTCGGCGGGCAGTGTCATCGTCTCCGTACGGGCCCGCTGCACGAACCGGTCGCTGAACGCGCGTTTCGACGTGATCGCCATGGCCAGGACGGACGCCAGACTCGCGCAGCGTTCCAGCAGTGTCCTGTCCAGCGAGTCCGCCTCGACGCCGATCACCCCCAGCCGCTCCACTCCGTCCACCAGCGGCAGCCAGGCGATCAGCGTCTCGGTGTCCGTCGTCTCGACGCGCAGCGCCAGCGAGCGGAAGGCCGAACCGGCGAGGGAAGCGTCCACGTGGAGCCGCGGTTCGCTCGAGAGCGGGGAGAGACACTGCTGCTGGAGGTCGACGATGTAGATCTCCACCCGGCGCAGTCCCAGCAGCCCGGCGTACCGGTTGAGGAGAGCCGGCAGATCGGTCGGCGCGGTGGCGTGCACTTCCGCCAGAAGCCCGTGCAGCAGACGCTCGCCGTCACTGGTGGGGGAGTGTGTCATGGGGGTATCACCCGTCCGGCAGATGTGCGCGCACCGAAGAAATGCCATACGAAAAAGTGAGGGCCGGCCGGGAAAATCCCGGCCGACCCTCACTTTATGTGCCGCTGCGACGTATCGCCCGGTCAGATCTACCAGCGATACCAGCGGCCCCGCTTTCCACCGCCGCCTGCCGGGCGGACGACGAACCCGAGCAGCCACACCACGAGTACGGCGATGGCTATCCACCACAGGGCCTTCAGGGCGAAACCCGCCCCGAAGAGAATGAGTGCAAGCAGAAGAACCAGAATCACGGGAACCATGGGTATCAACCTCCGAAGCATCAGATGCCCCGGCCTTCCCCCGGTATTCCTGAAGAAGTTCCAGACTTTCCCGGGGAAGAACGGGAAAGAGATTCCTGACCCGGTGGTGCCGGGCGCACTCCGTGCGGACCTCCCATAGTGGGAAGGGCGCCGGAACACCCGGGCCGCGCGACCCACACCGTGAGGAGCCTTCCGATGACCCGAGCACTCGCGCTCGTCTGCACCCTCTCCCCGTCGCCCAAGCCGTCCAGCAGCCAGCTGCTGGCCGACCAGATCATGGCCGAACTCGCCGGTCTGGGTGTGAAGGGGGAGACGGTGCGGATCGCCGACCACGACGTACGGCCCGGGATCGCCCAGGACATGGGCGACGGGGACGAGTGGCCCCGGCTGCGCGAGAAGGTGATGGCGGCGGACATCCTGCTGCTGGCCACGCCGATCTGGCTCGGGCACCCGGCGAGTCTCTGCCAGCGCGTACTGGAACGGCTGAACGCCGACATCTCCGAGACCGATGAAGAGGGCAGGCAGTTGCCGTACGGCAAGGTGGGCATGGTGGCCGTCGTCGGCAACGAGGACGGCGCCCACAAGGTGAGCGCCGACCTCTTCCAGGGACTCAACGACCTGGGCTTCACCCTCGCCCCCGGTGCGGTGAGCTACTGGGTCGGCGAGGCCATGCACGGCACCGACTACCGGGACCTGGAGGAGACACCCGAAGTCGTCAGGTCCACCACCCACCAGATGGCCCTCAACGCCGCGCACCTCGCCCGGGTCCTCGCCGACTCGCCCTACCCCCCGCGCTGACACCTTCCTGCAAGGGCCGCGCCTCCGCCGACACACCGGACGACGAAACCGCCACGAATTTTGTCGCACGCGTGTGTGGAACGCATGGCTCCGGGTAGTCGCTGCTTCGCGTATGCGTAAGCAGCCGCTGTCCGACGGAAGGGAATGATCGCCATGTCGACATCCGTATCTGCGCAGGTGCCGGGGACCACGACAGGTGCGCCGGCCGAACTCCCGGAGATCGCCGACCCGCTGAAGGTCGCGCCCAAGGACGCCCGGGCGCTCAGCAAACTGTTCTTCGACCGGTTGCAGACCCTCGAAGAGGGCACGCCGGAGTACCAGTACGCCCGCAACACCCTCATCGAGATGAACCTCACCCTGGTGCACTTCGCCGCGGCCCGGTACCGCAATCGCGGCAACGGCCAGATGGAGGACATCATCCAGGTGGGGACGATCGGCCTGATCAAGGCGATCGACCGCTTCGAACTCAGCAGGGAAGTCGAATTCACCTCGTTCGCCATTCCCTACATCGTCGGTGAGATCAAGCGCTTCTTCCGGGACACCACCTGGTCCGTCCACGTGCCCCGGCGGCTCCAGGAACTCCGGGTCACCCTCGCCAAGGCGAAGGAGGAACTGGCCACCTCGCTCGGCCGGGAGGCCACCGTCGCCGAACTCGCCGAACGCCTCGGCATCAGCGAGGAGGACGTCATCGAGGGCCTGGTCGCCTCGAACGGCTACACCGCGCACTCGCTGGACGTCCCCCTCGACGGAGCGGAGTCCGACAGCCCGAGCGGGGTGAGCCGCACCCACGCCGACATCACCGGCGAGTGCGACCCGGGGATCGAGCTGGTCGAGAACCTGCACGCCCTCGCGCCCCTGCTGGAGACGCTGGACGAGCGAGAACGCGCCATCGTCGAGATGCGCTTCGGCCAGGAGATGACGCAGTCCCAGATAGGTGAACGCCTCGGTCTCTCCCAGATGCACGTCTCACGGCTGATCGCCCGCATTCTGCGCAGGCTTCGCGAAGGCATCCTGACCGAGGACTGAGCCCTTCACGGGACAGCCGCGGCCCGCTTCACCGGACGCGCGAGGCGGACGTCCCGTCCTCGTCCTCGTCGTCGTCCGCACCCGGCACATGGACGTCGGTGACGTTGATGTTGATCTCGACCACCTCGAGACCGGTCATCGTCTCGACGGCGTCCGTGACATCGGTACGGAGGCTGCGCGCGGTGTCCAGGATGGGGGCGCCGTACTCCACGACGATGTCCACGTCGATGGCGGTCTGCTTCTCGCCGACCTCCACCTTGACGCCCCGCCCCGGGTCACTGGAGCGGGAGACCTTGTCCTTGACGGCTCCGAGCGCGCGGGAAGGGCCCTTGCCGACGGAATACACCCCGTCGGTCTCCCGGACCGCGATACCGGCGATGGCCGAGACCACGTTGTCCGCGATGGTCGTCGTCCCTCGCGCGCCGCCCGCCGCGCCGCCTTCCAGCCTGGTGCCGCCGACGCTTTCGTTGGTCGCCATGAGTTCCTCACACGGAATGAGCTGGGGTGGGATGAGGGGCTGCCCGGCGGAAGCCGTTCCGCCCCTCATCCCACTCTCCTCCGGCTTCCGCGCCCCCGCCATTCGGGTGATCACGGCGCCCGGGGAGACCCCCTGCCGGCTCAGTCGCGCGGCAGCAGCGTACCCAGCGGCCCGAGGTCGAGATTCAGATCCTCGGGTCGCACCTCGTGCTGCTCGCACAACTCCGTCATCCGCTGCTCCAGGAGCATCAGCGTGGTGCCGATCTCCTCGGTCTGCTCCTCGGTGAGGTCACCCTCGTCGATCCTCCGGATCGCCTGGCGCTCCATCAGCTGGCGCAGGAGCTCCACCACGGTGAGCACCAGGGTGACGAGATCCTGGCCCACCTTGCCGGAGTCCAGATCGACCCGCGCGTCCGTCACAGCGGCCCCCCGTCCGCCCAGGGCGCCGGCACCCGCTCGCTGACCGACGACAGCAGCGCGTGCAGCGACAGGCGGACGAGAGGCACATCGGCGATCGCGATGACCAGGTCCCCGCTGATGACCACCCCGGTCGCCAGCACCCGGTCGAGCAGATCGACCAGGGGAACCCCGATCGGTCCGCTCAGCGGCTCCGGTTCGTCCCACGGCACGATGGCGCGCTCCACGGCTACACCTCACCCACGAAGGAGTACGGGACCCAGGGCCCCGACAGTTCGACGTGCGCCCCGGTCCGCTCGCGGAGGCTCCGCGCCAGCCGCGCCAGCTCCGCCGCCCGGTCCTCGGCCACCAGATACGTCGCGTTGAGTACCTGGGTGCGCCGCTCGTCCGGCACCCGGGGGCCGTGGAAGGGCAGCCTGCGCGAGGCGGTGGCCAGGCCGCTCACGTCCGCGTCCACCACCTCGGCGATCCGCAGCCCGTCCGTCCGGTGCCGTTCGCGCCGGTCCCGCAGGGTCCGCTTCCGGTCCAGATACGCCCGGCCGGCCCCGGACGCGGGTCGCTGCGGGGCGGCCTCGGCGGACTCCCGGGGCGGTGCGTCGGCCACGTACACCTTGACGCCCCACTCGGAGTGGTGCGCCGTACGCTCCAGCGCGGCGTGGAAGCGCCGCGCCTCCTTGTCCAGCGCGGCCCGGGCCCGCTCCTCGTCGTGGTAGAGGGTGGCCAGCGGCAGGGGCACCGTCGGGTGCCGGGCGGCCATCGCGCACACGACCTCGTGGTGAGCCCGTGCGTACCGTTCGAGTTCGGGTTCGTCGGCGAGCCGGGCCTGCCACGCCTCGTCGGTGAAGTCCGCCGCCCGCACGGTCTGCACGACCGCGGTGAGCGCCGGGCCCAGCGGCAGGGCGCGCAGGGGGCTTTCGCGGGTGACGCCCGCCGGACCGGTGGGGTCCGGCTGCTCCTCGGTGCGGCACACCGCGTAGACGTAGACGGCGCGGGCATCCGCGGACGCGCGGGTGTCCTCGGTCATGGGCAGGGGTCTCCTCGGCTCAGTTTCTCGGCTGTGACGACCGCGTGGGCTCGGACGCCTGTGACTCAAGGGCGTCGAGGCGGGCCCGCAGCTCCCGGTTCTCGTCCTGCAGCGCGTTGCGCGCCGCGTGCGAACTGAGCGCGGGATCGGTCTCCCACCAGTCGATCCCGGCCTTCTTCGCCGTGTCGACGGAGGCGACGAACAGGCGGAGCCGGATGGTGAGCAGCTCGATGTCCAGCAGATCGATCTTGATGTCGCCTGCGATGACGATGCCCTTGTCCAGGACGCGTTCGAGGATGTCGGCGAGGTTGGTCGTGTGCGGACCCGCGGGCGCGTAGCCGGCGTCCTGCCGGAAGTCGAGATCAGTCACGACGCGACCTCCGGGCTCGCCGCCTGCTCGGGGCGGGCTCCTCGTCCTCCTCGTCGTCCTCTTCCTCTTCCTCTTCTTCCTCTTCTTCCTCCGGTTCCTCTTCCGGTTCCTCGTCGTCCTCCCACTCGTCCTCGTCGTCCTCGTCCTCCCCGTCCTCCTGGGCCTCCCCCTCCTCGTCGTCCTCGTCCTCCCCGTCGTCCTCGCCTTCGGCGTCGTAGTCCTCGTCCTCCGGCTGCTCCTCGTCGCCCTCGGACTCCTCCTCCTCGGCCACCGCGTCCTCGTGGGAGACGACGACCTCGCCGTCGCGGATCTCTCCGCGCCAGCCGTCGGGCTCCTCGTCGGTGAGGGTGACGTAGCGCTGGAAGTGCTTGAAGTCCAGGCGGATGCGGCGCCCTTGGGCCCGCCAGAGGTTGCCCGTCTTCTCGAAGAACCCGGACGGGTAGTACTCGACCACCAGCACGATGCGGGTCAGGTTCGGCGTCAGCTCATGGAAGCTGACGGCGCCGCGCGTCGTGCCCTTGGAGCCCTCCGAGGTCCAGACGATGCGTTCGTCGGGGACCTGTTCCTGAACGGTCGCCTTGAAGCTGCGCGAGGACGGGCCGATCTTGACCTTCCAGTCGCTCGTGGCCTCGTCCTCCGTCGAGACGTCCTGGACGCCCTTCGCGAAGCTGCTGAACTTGTCGTACTGGGTCCAGTAGTCGTACGCCGTACGCAGCGGCACGCCGACATCGAGGACTTCCACGATGTTCATCGACTTGCCGCCACCGCTCGACTTGCTCTTCCCCTTGCCGCCGCCGAACGCCTCCTTGGCCTTCTCCGTGACGTTGTCCTTCACGCCCTTTGCCTTCTCCGAGACGAACGACTTCAGCGGCGATTCGCCCTGGAGGACCCGGGAGGCCACGGCGGGCAGGGAGCCGCCGTCCTCCGCGGAATCGGTGAGCTGCTGCGCGACATCCGTCAGCTTGCCGCTCGCCTTGCCCGCGAGATCCTCCATCTTCGCGCTGACGAAGCCCGACAGCTCCTCACGGAGCCGGTCGAGACCCGATTCCCGCGCCCCGGACTCGTCCTGTTCTGTGCTGGCCATGGCTCACTACCTCCGACGGTCGCTGCGCTTGGAAGCGGTCCGCTTGGACGCCGACTTGGACGGCGATGTCTTCTTCGCTGCGGACTTCTTCGCCGGGGCGGTCTTCTTGGCCGCGGCCTTCTTCGCAGGCGCCGACTTCTTCGGCGCCGCCTTCTTGGCCCGGGCCGCCTTCTTCGCGGGTGCCGCCTTCTTCGCCGCGGGCTTCTTGTCCGCGCTCTTCTTCGCCGCGGTCTTCTTGGCGGGCGCCGCCTTCTTGGCCGGGGCGGGCTTCTTCGCGGCCTGCTTCTTGGCGGCCTGCTTCTTCGCCGGGGCCCTCTTGGCGGCTGCCTTCTTGGAAGGCGCCTTCTTCGGTGACGCCTTCTTCGCGGGGGGCTCGGGGGCTTCGTCGTTCTCCTCGTCCTCCTCGTCCTCCTCGTCCTCGTCTTCGTCCCCGTAGTCCTCGTCTTCGCCTTCGTCCTCGGCGTCGTCCTCGTACGGTTCCTCTTCGTCCTCCGGTTGCTCTTCCTCTTCCTCTTCGTCCTCGTACTCGTCCTCGTACGGCTCGTCGTCGTACTCGTCCTGGTCCTCGTCCTCCTCGCGCCGGCCCTCGGTGAGCCGGGCGGTGCGGTCGCCGATCGCGTCGGCAAGCGAGGACATGCCGCGGTTCGCCGCCGCCGTCACGGCTTTGCGGCCCGCGTCCATGACCTCGCCCCGCAACTGTTCCTGGAGCTCCGCGACCTGGGGGACGCCGCCGAGGCGGCGCACGCCCTCGGCGGCGAGCTGGCGGGGTTCGAGCCCGAACCTCCGGCCCGCCAGGTAGGTCGCGACGGTCAGGGCCATCCGGCCCTTCCTGGTCCGGCCCAGCACGTAGCCGCCGACCACCGCGGCTGCGAGCGCTACCTTGGCTTCGTCATCCATGAGCACGTCACCTTCGATCGTTTGGCACTCGGTCCGCCCGAACGGCGTGCAGCCGGTCGAGCAGCCGCTCCTCTTCCCGTTCGAATTCCTCGATCGTGATGTCTCCGGCCTCCAACTCCTGGTTGAGTAAAGCCAGTTGTGTGCGGAGTACGCGTGGGTCGCGCAGCTCCCGCTCGGCGGCGTCGTTCAGCTTCTCCGCCACCCACACCACCCCCCGCACGGGCGCGACGGGCAGCGTCAGCAGACCGGTGATGAGGCCCATCTCAGCCACCGCCCGCGGGGACCGGCCGGGCCTCGGCGGAGACGAAGCTGTAACAGGGCAGCGGCCCGGCGAGGCGGAGCTGCACATGACCGCGGTTGTCGCCCGCGAACCGGCGCGCATCCGCCAGGAACGCGTCACTGGCCTCGCGCTCCACCAGGAACGACACATTGAGCGCGCACCCCTGGACCTCCGGACCGGACGCCACCGCCCGGGCCCTCGGCGTCAGCTCCCGCAGCACCCGCCGCCCCGCGTCGGCGGCCCGCCGCGCGAGGGAGGCGGCCACCGCCTCGCCCAGCCGCAGACTCGCCTCATAGCCCGGACGCCGGCGCGCGGCCTCCCGCAGCTTGCGTACGGTGCCGTCCTCGGCGACCACGTCGGCGAGCGCGTCCTCGGCCGCCAGCGCCTTCACGTTGATCTCGTGGCATCCGACGAGCCGCTCCAGGGCCGCAACATGGCCGTCCTCACCGGCGGTCAACTGCCGCTCGACGGTGGCCTGGTCGGGAGCCACCATGCCGAACCGCATGGGCAGCACGGGCCCCTCGTCCATCAAGCGCAGCAGCAGGTCCTGATGGGCGAGCAGATCGCGGCGGCGCGCCCGGAGGTCCGGGGGAGCGTCGCTGACGACGGCGGCGAGCCGGCCCTGCCGGACGGTCCGCAGACGGGCGGGCGGACCGCCCACACCGCCCTGCCCGTCCGGGAGGGTGATCCCAGCCCGGGTGATGGCGTACACGTACACACCGTCGGCCGTCACCGCTCACGCCTCCGCTCGGCGGCGCCGGCTCTCGCTGCCGCGCGCCGGGGCGCGCCGCTTCTTCGGCCGCTCCTCCGGCTCCTCGTCGTCGTCCCCGCCGACCGCCTTGCGCACGGTGTCGCCCACCGACTCGGCGGCCCTGCGCACCTTCCGCTTGCCGATCGACTTGACGGCACCGCCGCCGATCAGCTCCGGAACCGTGGTGCTGCCGGAGTCCCGTTCGAGGTCCAGCCGGTTGCACGCCTCGGCGAACCGCAGATACGTGTCCACGCTCGCGACGACGATGCGCGCGTCTATCTTCAGGATCTCGATGCCGACCAGGGAGACCCTGATGAAGACATCGATCACCATGCCCCGGTCGAGGATCAGCTCCAGGACGTCGTACAGGGTGCCGGCGCGCGGCGGGCAGGCGACGACTTCGTCCGAGTAGGTGGTCGCGGTCATGAAAAGTCCTTCCGGCAGGGGAGTGGACGCCGCTCATTCGTCGGCGGCGCCCCGGCGGTACCGGCGGACCCTGCGGTACTCCAGGAGCTCGCCGGACCGGTCGAGCTGCACCTCGTAGGAGGCGAGGAGGCTCGTGGTGTCCGGAATCCGGGGCACTTCGAGAACGTCCACGACGACGCACCAGCCGTCGTCGGTGCGCCGGACGGCGGACACGCCCTCCGCGTGGTGGTCGATGAGGCCTTCCAGACTCTGGATGGCAGCACGGGCCGCGTGCTCGGGGCCCCGTGCGGACGGGGCACGCCGCTTGGTCGCCGTTTTCGTGGTTCCCGCCTGGGAGCGCCGCTGATCTGCCATGGGACCCAGTCTGCTCACTCCCGCCGCCCCCGCATCTTGGGCGAGCGCATCGGGGTGCGCGCCCCGCGGTGGTGCCACGCGCAAGGTGTAGACACTGTCTACGCAGGCCTGGTAGACAGTGTCTATGAATCAAGGACACCCAGCCCACTCCTTGCGCGAACGCCTGATCGACGCAGGTGTCGACCTCGTCATGACGGAAGGATCCGCGTCGCTCGGCCTGCGTGAGATCGCCCGCCGCGCCGGGGTCTCCCACGGCGCCCCGCGCCGCTACTTCCCCACCCACCACGCCCTGCTCTCCGCCATCGCCCGGCGCGGCTTCACCGACCTCGCCGCCCGGTTCGCGGCGGCGGCCGAAGACGCCGGGACACCGCGTGACCAGCTACGGAGCCTCGCCGACGCGTTCCTGGACTACGCGGCGGAGTACGGCGGGATGTTCGAGCTGATGTTCCGCCACGACCTGCTCGACAGCGAGGCCCATGCGAGTGACGCGGACGTGCCCGGCCCGCGTCTGCGCGAGTCGACCCTGCCGCTGTTCGCGCGGCTCGTCGAGCTCGTCGCCCAGGACCGCGCCCACCGGACGAAGCACGGCACCGGACCCTCGTACGACTCCGCCCCGCCGCCGGCCCTGACCGCGGCCGCCCTCTGGACCAACCTGCACGGCATCGCCGTGCTCCGGGCGAATGGCAGCCTCCAACTGGCCTTTCCCGGCGCGGCCGAGGGACCGGACCAGCTCGTCGCGGCGGCGCTCGACGCCCACCTCGGCCGGGCGGACGCGTGACCCTCACCGCCCCACGGCCCCGCGCCGCGCTCCTCGCTTCGGTGGCGGGCGCGATGATCGTCGCCCTGGACGGCACCGTGCTGCTCGTCGCCCAGCCGGACCTGCGCGGCGACCTCGGGGCGACCGTCGCCGAGGTGCAGTGGACGAGCACCGCCTACCTCCTCGCGGTCGCCGCCCTCCTGGTGATCGCCGGACGGCTCGGGGACCGGTACGGACACCGGCGGCTGCTGTGCGTCGGGGTGCTCGGCTTCGGCGCCGCGTCGGCCGGCATCGCGCTCGCCCAGGGCATCGGACTCGTGATCGCCCTGCGCGCCGTGCAGGGGGTGTTCGGCGCGCTCCTGCAACCGGCGACGCTCGCCCTGCTCAGGCTCGTCCAGCCCGCCGACCGCCTCGGCCGGGCCGTCGCCGCCCGCACCAGCGCGATCGGAGTCGCCGCGGCAGCCGGTCCGGTGCTCGGCGGAGCCCTCGTCACGCACTGGGGCTGGCGCGCCGTCTTCCTGATCAACATCCCGGCCGCCCTGGTCATCGCCGCGCTCACCCTCACCGTGCGGACCCCCGAAGTGCCGCGCGCCGCGCACCGGCGGTTCGACCTCGCCGCCGGCGCCCTGCTCGCCGCCGCGCTCGCCGCCCTCGTCCACACCCTGGCCGGCATCCCCGACGAGGGATGGACCGGCACCCGGACGGGGCTCGGCCTGCTGCTGAGCCTGCTCCTCGGGGCGGCGCTCATCGCGTACGAACGCCGCAGCGCCCAGCCGGTCGTGCCCCCGGCGGTGACGCGCTCGGTGCCCGTGACGGCCTCGATGGCGCTGCTCCTCACCACCTCCGGCGGCCTGTTCGGCGCGCTGTTCGTCGTCACGTTCCACCTCCAGCAGGGGCTCGGCCTCGATCCCCTCACCACCGGGCTGCGCTGCCTGCCGCTGACCCTGCTCATGATCGCCGGAGCGCCCGCGGCCTCGGCCGCGCTCGGCCGCCTCGGGCCGCGCCGCACCGCGACCACCGGTCAGCTGTGCGTCGTCCTGGCGGTGCTGGGCCTTTCCCGCCCGGGGCCCGCGTGGCAGACCGGTCTCGTCCTCGCGGTGCTGGGCGCGGGCTTCACCGCCGTCATGGTCACTGCCACCGGGACCGTCGTCGGGGACGCGCCGCCCGGGTACGCCGGGGTGGTCGGCGGCCTCAAGCAGACCGCCATGAACGTGGGCCCCGCCCTCGGGATCGCCGTGGCCGCCGGACTGATGCCGCTCACCCCGTCGGCCGTCACCGCCCCCGCCCACCCGGCCCTTCCGGCAACGGACCTCGCCCTGGCCCATGCGCTGCCCGCGGTGGCGGCGCTCGCCGCGCTGGGCCTGGTCCCGGCGTCGTTGCTGCCCCGGCGGTGAGCCCTCGCTCGAACGCCCGCTCGCGTCGTGGGCCGAGGCGACCGCCAGTAGGCTGCCGAAGGATCACGACCCGTGGGCGAGGAGCAGACCGATGAACCTCCGACTGAGGACGATCAGCCGGGACGAGCACCTGGCGTACGTGGACAGTCTGCCGTCCGCGAGCCACCTGCAGGTGCCGTCCTGGGGCGACGTGAAGCCCGACTGGCGGGCCGAGAGCCTCGGCTGGACCGACGGCTCCGGCCGGATCACCGGCACCGCCCTGGTCCTGTACCGGCCGCTGCCGAAGATCAAGCGCCACTTCGCCTACCTCCCCGAGGGCCCCGTCATCGACTGGTACGACGACGACCTCGGCCGGTGGCTCGACCCGCTCCTGGACCACCTCAAGGGGCAGGGCGCGTTCACCGTGAGGATGGGCCCGCCCGTCGTCGCCCGCCGCTGGGACGCGGCCACCGTGAAGGAGGCCATCGCCGACCCGTCGGCCCACCGCCTCGGCGAGGTCGCACCCACCGCACAGGACCCGCGCGCCTTCGCGCTGACGGACCGTCTGCGGGACATGGGCTGGCAGCGGTCCGGCGGCGACAGCGCGGACGGATTCGCCGCCGGCCAGCCGCGTTACGTCTTCCAGCTCCCGCTCGCCGGCCGCTCGCCCGACGACATCCTGGCCGGGTTCAACCAACTGTGGCGCCGCAACATCAAGAAGGCGGACAAGGCCGGTGTCAAAGTCGTCCAGGGCGACTACGCCGATCTGGACACCTTCTACACGCTCTACACCGAGACCGCCGAGCGCGACCGGTTCATCCCCCGCCCCCTGGCGTACTTCCAGCGCATGTGGAAGGCGCTCACCGCCGAGCACCCCGACCGGATGAGGCTGTACCTCGCCGCGCACGACGGCGAGGTACTGGCCGCCGCCACCATGCTCACCGTCGGCGGTCACGTCTGGTACTCGTACGGGGCGTCCACCAGCCGCAGGCGCGAGGTCCAGCCCAACAACGCCATCCAGTGGCAGATGATCCGCGACGCCCACGCCATGGGCGCCCACGTCTACGACTTCCGGGGCACCACCGACACCCTGGACGAGGGCAACCACCTGCTCGGCCTGCTCCGCTTCAAGGCCGGCACCGGGGGCCGGGCCGCCGAGTACGTCGGCGAGTGGGACTACCCGCTCAACAAGGTCCTGCACAAGGCGTTCAGCCTCTACATGGCGCGGCGGTAGCTCACGTCCCGTCGCCGGGGTCAAGCACCTCCAGCGGCCGTACCGCCGGGCCCTGGAGCACCGCGCCGTCGACGCCGAAGCGCGAACCGTGGCACGGGCACTCCCACGCCGTCTCCGCCTCGTTGAACGCGACCAGGCACCCCAGATGCGTGCACCGCGCGGAGACCGCCCGTACCGTGCCGTCCGGCTCCCGGTACACGGCGCAGCGACGCCCCTCCACCCGGACCACCGCCCCCGTGCCCGGAACCACCTGGCTCACCGAGTCCAGGTGGCTGACGCGCAGCCGGTCGCCGACGAAGTGCTTCGCCACCTCCGTTTGCGCCCCGAGCAGCGACCCGGCCTCGCGCACCGCGCTCCCCAGCCGCCGGGGGTCGTACAGCTCCGCCCACGGCAGTGGCGGCACGCCGTCCGCGATGAGCGAGGTCAGCAGCCGGCCGGCGAGCACCCCGCCGGTCATCCCCCAGCCGCCGAACCCGGTCGCCACATACGTGTGCCGGGCCCCGATGTGGAACGGCCCGATCAACGGGACCGTATCGCTGGGGTCGTTGTCCTGCGCCGCCCACCGGTACGCGGTCGGACCGGCCGCCGGGAACCGCTCGTGCATCCAGGCGTCCAGCCGCCGGAACCGCTCGGAGGGGTCACCGGTGCCCGGAGTGAAGCTCTCCCCGGTCACGATCAGCAGGCGGCGGCCGTCGTCGAACGGGGTGGAGCGCACCGAGCGCTTCCCCTCGTCCTCGGTGATGTACATGCCCTTCGGCGCCAGGTCCGCGGGGATGGGGGCGGCGACCACCAGTTCCCGCCGGGGCGAGAGCCGGGCGAACAGCATCGCGCGGTCGAAGACCGGGTAGTGCGTCGCGACGACCACGTCACGGGCCGTCACGCTCCGCCCCGACTCGGTGGTCACCCGGCACGGAGTCCCCTCGGACAGCCCGGTCACCCGGCTGCGCTCGAAGACGCGGCCGCCCCGTGCGACCAGATCCCGGGCCAGCGCCAGCAGGTACTTGCGCGGGTGGAACTGGGCCTGGCCGTCCGCACGGACCGCCCCGCCGATCGCGAACGGCAGTTCCGTATCGGAGACGTACGCGACATCGAGCCCCGCGTCGGCGGCGGCGCGCGCCTCCGCCTCGACCAGGTGCCGGGACTCCGCACCGGCCGCGTAGCTGTACGCGCTCACCCGCTCCAGGTCGCACGCGATATCCAGCTCCTCCACGATCCCGGCCACCCGGTCCACCGCGTCCAACTGCGAGGCCGCGAACAGCCGGGTGGCGTCCGCGCCCCGGGTCCGCCGCAACCGGTCGTACACCAGCGACTGGAGGGCGGAGACCTTGGCCGTCGTGTAGCCGGTCACCCCGGCGGCGATGCGGTCCGCCTCCAGGACCACGACGTTCCGGCCGGCCCGGCTGAGCTCCCACGCCGTGCTCAGGCCCGCGATGCCGCCGCCGATCACGACGACGTCCGCATCGGTGTCCGACGCCAGGGGCGGGTGCTCGGGTGCGTCGGTGCTGTCCATCCAGAAGGATTCGTCCAGCCCCGGAAGAGGGCGGGGGTGGTTCATCGTCTGCTCTCCCAATCGTTCGAGGCCGGGGTGTCCGCCGGTCATGACGCACACCACGGCCGGAAGGTGCTCTGCGTCATACGGGGGCCGGGGAAGGGCGCAGTACGCTGCACGGCGATCCAGCACCCGAGGGGACGCCCCGATGCCCGCAGACCTTGCCCCGCTCATCGCCGCCACCACCCGGTGGCTGACGCGCGCGTTCCCGGCCGGCGGGGGCCCGCTCACCGGTGCGCTGGCCGAGGCCCAGGCCCGCCAGGCCGTCACGGTCGCCACCTGGCTCCGTTACCCGACCGATCTGGACGCCGCGCTCGTGGTCCTGACCGGCCCCGGCGGATCCGCCCGCCTGGACGAGGTCACCGGCGGCCACGGACGGCCGGCGGCCGGCCCCGCGGACTCGGCCTGGCGCACCTGGGTGGACGAGGTGGTCGCCAGCTGGGCCGCCCATCTGCTCACCGCGCCGGAAGCGGCGAGGGAAGCGGTGAAGGCGCTCGACGAGACGGAGCACGGGGTGACCGGACCCGCCGAGTTCCGCCGCCTGACGGAGCCCAGCGCGCACGACCTCGCCGCCACCGCACTGCTGCGCCACCCCGACCTGCTGGAGCCGATAGTCCGCCTCCACCACGCGGACCTGCTCGACCGCCTGCGCCTCGGCCCGGCCCGCGCCTGCTGAACCGGGCGGCTTCAGCCCTTGCCGCGGCCGCTGAGCAGGTCGCGGGCCCGGTCGACCAGGCCGGCGCCGGGGCCGAGGATCTTGTTGCCGGGCGGGGTGTCGGGGGCGGAGGGGTGCGGACGCGTCGGGGCGGTCTTCTTCGCCGTGCGCACCTTCTCGCCCAGCTCGTCCAGGGCCTCGGGGGAGACGGCCGCCGCCAGGAGCGGGAACAGCCGGTTCTCCTCGTCGCGCACGTGCTCGCTCACCTCGAGCTTCAGCTTCGCCACCAGGTGGTCGAACTGCGGGTCGTCCGCCGGCAGCCCCTCCAGCTCCTTGAGGTGCTGCTCCACCTTCGCGTGGTCCTCCAGCTCCTTGTCGGCCATGTCGTCGCCGTCGTCCACGAACCGCCGCACCGCCGGGTAGAGGTGCATCTCCTCCGCCACGGAGTGCCGGACCAGCTCGATCGTCAGCTCGTCGGCGAGCTTCCTGCGCTGCTCGTCACCGACCGGCTGGGCCTCGATCTTCGCGAACAGTTCATCGACCTCGCGGTGGTCCGTGGTGAGCTCCGCGATCACGTTTCCGCCGTGTCCCATCAGTGCAACCCTCTCCGCTGTGTGTGCTGCGAGCCGAAGTCAGCTCACCGTTCCACAGGGGTACCCCCGAACCTCACCAACACACGGAGCCGCGTCCCACTCCGGTCAGGCTGGCGTAACGGTCCGGGCGAGCCCGTCTCAGGGGCGTGCGGGCGGCACGGCGACACCGGAAGCCGGGCCGAGCGGCCATGCCTCGATGTCCCGGTAGCGGATCTGCCCGGTGCCCCGGCCCGCGTCGCTCCCGACCAGATGCAGGCGCTCGGCGGGCCATGGGCTGCCCCGGAACCCGGTGAGTCGCGCGGCGATCTCCCCGGCCGACGTGTGGTCGCCCCGGCGCACCCGGGCGAGGGTCAGATGGGGCCGCAGCGGCCGGTCCTCCAAGGCGATACCGCAGTCCCGGACGACGCTCCGGACGCCTTCGGCCAGCCGGTGCAGTCCGTCGAGGTCGCCGGCGACCCCGCTCCACGCCACCCGCTCGTCGAACGTGCCGCTGCCGTGCAGCGCCAGCCGGGGCGCGGGGTGGGACGCGGCGAGAGCGGCGAGCGGCGGACGCAGCAGCGGAACGGTGTCCACCGGGAGCGCGCCCAGGAACGCCAGGGTGATGTGCCAGTCCTCCACCCGGTTCCACCGCACCTGCGGGTGCGTGCCGTAGACGGGGCGCAGCTCCCGGGTCAGCTCGTCCTTCGCCGGGTCGGGCGGAGCGAGGGCGATGAACACGCGCACGGTCGCGGGCGGGGTCTCTTCGGTCACACGGCATTCGTATCGCATGCGGTGCCGACCGCTCCCGCCGGGTGGCCGCCCGCACCACGGCCCGGAACGTCACACAGGGTGAGGGGAATGGCCATTGATTCCGAGTGGGGCGCGCACCCGGCGCACGGGAGCGCGATGAGTTCGGCGCGTGCCCGTGGATGAGGGGGTGTACGCCGGCGGATATCCGAATGTGCGCGGGTCGTATTTAGTGAAATGTGCACAATCGGGACATCGAGTGGCTGAAAATTTCCGGGTGACTGAGCTTGGCATATGTCCTTGGCCGGCCTTCTCGCACATCGCGGCCGTACGGGCCGATAAGTAATGGTCCGAATTCGTCTCTTGGGCCGTCGGTGGTCCTCTATGGTGATTGGCGTGAACGGGCGAAGCCGGATGGCCGGCCGGCCATCGGCGTTCCGTCGGTATCCCGAGGCGTAACGTATCTCCGTCCCGCGCGGCCGGGCTTGCGCGGTAGGGGTGGGCGGACCGGCGGCGGGGGAACGGCGAATCCGTGCGGCTGGCCCGCATATATCTGAAGAACATGCGGTGGCATGTGGAAAAACAAGTGGGGGGACGGTCGTGACCAATCCTTTCGATGACGAGTCGGGTCGGTTCGTGACGCTGGTGAACGGCGAGGGCCAGTATTCGCTGTGGCCGGCGCACATCGAGGTTCCGGGCGGCTGGAGCGCCGGCGGCCCGGAGGGTTCGCGGCAGGAGTGTCTCGATGCCATCGAGGCCGCGTGGACGGACATGCGGCCCGCCGGACTGGTGCGGGCGATGGAGTCCGACGCCGGGTAGGCCGTGGCGCGTGTCTCTGCGGACCAGCTCGGTCCGCAGACACACTCCTGCCTCATTCGATCGACGTCGTTCCTGTCCGGGCAAATTCGATCAGATTGGCGCAGTGATCGATCGCGCTTCGGCGGGGAAAGTTCATGCCGCTGTCACGCGGCCTTGTTTTCCTCATTGATGGACTGTGTATCGGCCCGTCCTCGGCAAGTGAAGGAAACCGAGCCTCTTCCGGGTTTCGTGACGGGAAGTCGCTCCGTGGTGCCCGACGTCATGGGCGCGGTGATGTTCTCCTCGCTATTTCCCGCCCGTTGACGTCCATGGACGTCACACCGGCACGGCCGGCTTCGTCCTGCCCTCTTCGTCCCCCGCAAGCTCTCCCCGAAGGTGTGTCCCGGCATGCGCGAAAACGGCTCCGCCTCCCCGCGAACCGCTCCCTCTCCCGAAGAGTTCTTCGGGACTACCACAGCCCAGCAGGGCGTCTGGTACGGACAACTCGTCGACCCCGACAGCCCGAAATACAACGTCGGTGAATGCTTCGAGATCCGGGGCGACCTGGACGAGGCGCTATTCGCCGCAGCCGTCGACCGGGCCTGCGAGCTGTGCGACAGCCTCAACGTCGAGTTCGTCACGGAGGGCGACGTCCTGCTCCAGCGGGTCGTCCGCGAGCCCGGCGCCCGCCGGCTCCGGATCGTGGACGTGTCCCGGGCCGCCGACCCCGCCGCCGAGGTCGAGCGCTACCTCGCGACGGACATGGCCACGCCCGACAGCCTGCACCGCCCCCGCCACCACATGGCCCTGCTGCGCGCCGGCGACGGGCTGTCCTACTGGTACGTCCGCTTCCACCACATAGCCGTGGACGGTCTCGGCGGCGCCGTCTTCACCCGCACCGTGGCCGACCTCTACGGACGCGCGGTGCGGGGCGAGGACCTCGCCGAGGCCACACTGCCCGCGGCACCCCTGCGCGAACTCGTCGCCGACGAGACCGCTTACCGGGAATCCGGCCGCTTCGAGACCGACCGCGCCTACTGGACCGCCCGGTTCGCCGACCCGGCCCCCGACGCCGCGGGCGACGACACGCACAGCGGCAGGACGCTCATCCGCCGCCGCACCGATCTCCCCGCCCCGGCCGGGCCCGACGCCCCGGCCGTCCCCGGCACCCGGCTGCACACCGGCGAGTCCTTGTCCGCCGAGGTCTTCGAGGACCTGCGCCGGCTCGCCGCCGCCCACCGCACCACCTGGAGCGCCGTCCTGGTCGCCGCGGTCGCCGCGTACACCGCCCGGATCACCGGCACCCGCGAGGTCACCGTGGGCCTCGCCTCCAACGGCCGGCACGGCGGGCTGCGGCACATCGTCGGCATGACCGCCAACATCCTCCCGCTGCGCCTGGCCCCCACCGACGCCATGTCCGTCGGCGACCTCGTCCGCGCGGCCGCGGCCGAGATGCGCGGCGCCCTGCGCCACCGCCGCTTCTCCCGCGAACAGCTCGCCCGCGAACTGAACACGGGCGACGACGCGGCCCGCCTCACCGGCATCGTCGTCAACATCATGGGCTACGACTACGACCGGGACTTCGCCGGCATCCCCGCGCCCTCCCGGGTGCTGTCGGTCGGCCCGGTGGACGACGTGTCCCTCTTCGTCTCCGAACGCGCCGAGGGGAAGGGGCCGTTGATCGGGTTCGACGCCCGGCCCGACCTCTACCGGCCCGAGGACGTGCGGCTGCACGAGCAGGCCGTCGTGTCCTTCGTCTCCGCCCTGGCGGCCGCCGACCCCGGCCTGCCCCTGGGCGACCTGCCACTCGTGGACGAAGCCACCGCCCCCGCCCTGCGCGCCCGAGGACTCGGCACCGAACTGCCCGAGCAGGCCGTCGCGCGGACCCTGCCCGAAGCGTTCCGGGACCAGGCGCGCCGGACCCCGGACGCCCCGGCCGTCGTGGACGGACCGCACACCCTCTCGTACCGGCAGCTGGACCGGGCGGCCGAGGGACTCGCGAGCGCGCTGACCGGCTGGGGCATCGGTGCCGAGGACGGCGTCGGGGTGCTCCTGGGGCGTTCGGCCGCCGTGCCGGTTGCCACGCTCGCCACCGTCGCCGCGGGCGCCGCCTACGTCCCCATGGACGCGGCCTGGCCCGCCGAACGGCTCGGCCGCGTCGCCGAGTCGGCCCGCGTCCGCGCCCTGGTCGCCGACGAGAGCACCGCCCGCGAGCCCTGGGTCCGCGAGGCGGCCGCCCAGCTGCCGCTCCTCGTCGTGGACGCGTGCGGCCGGGTGCTCGACGGTGCGCCGGACGGGCCCGGACCGCTGCCCCGGATCAGCAGACCCGACCGGCTCGCGTACGTCATGTTCACCTCCGGATCCACCGGACTGCCCAAGGGCGTCGGCGTCACCCATGCCGACGTCCTGGCCCTCGCCGCCGACAGCGCCTGGACCGGCGGGGTGTCCGACGCGGTCCTCATGCACTCGGCGTACGTCTTCGACGCCTCCACCTTCGAACTCTGGGTGCCGCTCCTCAACGGCGGCCGGGTGGTCGTCGCCCCCGGTGGCGTCCTGGAGGCGCGCGTCGTGCGCGAGGCGGTGCAACGGCACGGCGTCACCGCGCTGTTCCTGACGACGGCCCTCTTCAACGTGATGGCCGAGACGGACCCGGCGGTCTTCGACGGGCTGCGCACGGTCGCCGCCGGCGGTGAGGCAGCGACCCCCGGCCTCATGCAGCGGGTGGCCGCCGCCTCGCCCGGCACGCTCGTCCTGCACGTGTACGGCCCCACCGAGACCACCACCTTCGCCACCCGCCACCCCGTCACCGCCGACACCTCCGGTGCGCCGCCCATCGGCCGCCCGCTGGACGGCATGGGCCTGTACGTCCTCGACGGCACCCTGGCCCTGGTGCCGCCCGGCGCGGTGGGGGAGCTGTACGTGAGCGGGCACGGGGTCGCCCGCGGCTACCAGGGGCGCGCGGCGCTCACCGCCGCCCGCTTCGTCGCCGACCCGTACGGGGCGCCCGGCAGCCGGATGTACCGCACCGGCGACCTCGTGCGCTGGACCGCCGCGGGCGACATCGAGTACGTCGGGCGCGCCGACGGCCAGGTCAAGCTGCGCGGCTTCCGCATCGAACCGGCCGAGACGGAGCACGCCCTGCTCACCGACCCGGACGTGCGCGGCGCCTGCGTCGTCGTCCGCGAGGACACCCCCGGCGACCGCAGACTCGTCGCCTATGTGGTGCCCGCGCCCGGTGCCCGCACCGACACCTCCGCGCTCGCCCGCCGCGTCGGGCGCACGCTGCCCGCGTACATGGTGCCGTCCGCCTTCGTCGTCCTCGACGCCCTGCCCCTCAACCCCAACGGCAAGGTCGACCGCCGCGCCCTGCCCGCGCCCCGGACCGCCACCGGCACCGGCCGCGCGCCGCGCACCGCGTACGAGGAAGTGCTCACCGGGCTGTTCGCCGACGTCCTGGGCGTGAGCGCGGTCGGGGTGGACGACAGCTTCTTCGCCCTGGGCGGCCACTCGCTGCTCGCCACCCGCCTCACCGGCCGGGTGAGGGCCGCCCTCGGCGTCGAACTCGCCCTGGCCACGCTCTTCGACCACCCCACGGTCGCCTCCCTGGCCGCCGCCCTGGACACCGCGGGCGCCGCCCGGCCCGCCCTCGTACCGCAGCCCCGGCCCGAAACGCTGCCGCTGTCCTTCGCGCAGCAGCGCCTCTGGTTCCTCAACCGGTCCGAGGCGCCCGGCGACACCTACAACGTCCCGCTCGTCCTGGAGCTCGACGGCCCGCTGGACACCGAAGCGCTGCGCGGCGCCATAGCCGACGTGGCCGTCCGGCACGAGAGCCTGCGCACCGTCTTCGCCGAGCACGACGGCGTCGCCCGCCAGCGCGTCGTCGACGCGGACGAAGCCGCGACGCTCGTCCCCCTCACCGTCGAACACCCTCCGGCGGACGGGGACGCGGACGCCTGGGAGACGGCGACGGTACGCCGGCTGAGCACCGCCCCCTTCGACCTGAGCCGGGACCCCGCCGTCCGCGCCCACCTGCTCCGCCGCGGGCCCGCCCGGCACGTCCTGGTCCTCGTGCTGCACCACATCGTCGCCGACGGCTGGTCCCTCGCCCCGCTCTGCCGCGACCTCTCCGCCGCCTACCTGGCCAGGACGCGGGGCACCGGCACCCCGGCCTGGGCGCCGCTGCGCGCGCAGTACGCCGACTACACCCTCTGGCAGCACCGGCTGCTCGGCGACGCCGCCGATCAGGACAGCCTCGCCGCCCGGCAGGCCGCCTTCTGGCAGGAGGCGCTGCGCGGCGCCCCCGGCCTGCTGGACCTGCCCCTCGACCGGCCGCGCCCCGCCGTGCCCAGCCACCGGGGAGCGTCCGTCCCCTTCGACCTGCCCTCCCCGGCGCACGCCGCGCTCGTCCGGCTCGCCCGCACCGCGGGGTGCACGCCGTTCATGGTGCTCCAGGCGGCCCTCGCCGTGACGCTCGGCGCCCACGGCGCGGGCAGCGACATCCCGCTGGGTACGGCGGTGGCCGGACGCACCGACGAGGTGCTGGACGATCTGGTGGGCTTCTTCGTCAACACCGTCGTCCTGCGGACCGACCTCTCCGGCGAGCCGACGTTCCACGAACTCCTCGACCGCGTCAAGCAGTCCGACATCGCGGCCTTCGCCCACAGCGACCTGCCCTTCGAACGGATCGTGGAGGCCCTCAACCCGGAGCGTTCCGGTGACCACCACCCCCTCTTCCAGACGATGCTGGTCCTCCAGAGCCAGGACCGGGCCGAACCGGAGCTGCCGGGCATCACCGTCCGCGACCGGTCCCGGCACCAGGGCGGCAGCAAGTTCGACCTCACCTTCTCGCTGACCGAAACCGCCGGGACCGCAGAGGGCGCAGAGGCACCCGGGGGCATCGGCGGATACCTGGAATACGCGACCGACCTCTTCGACGCCGCCACCGCCCGCGCCCTCTGCGCCCGCTTCGCCCACGTCCTCACCCAGGCCGTCACCGGCCCCGGCCGCCCCATCGGCGACCTGGACCCCCTCACTGCCGCCGAGCGCGACGGCATCCTCGCCCGAGGACACGGCGCGTCCCGCCCCCTGCCGGTGCTCACCGCCCCCGAAGCGGTCCGGAAACAGGCCCTGCGGAGACCCGGGGCCGTGGCCGTGCGCGACGCGCACACCCACCTCACCTACGCCGAGCTCGACGCCCGGGCCGACGCCCTCGCCCACACGCTGCGCGAGCGCGGTGCGGGCCCGGAGACCAGGGTCGCCATCGCCGCCCGGCCCTCCGTGCACACCGTCGTCGCGATGCTGGCCGTGCTGAGGTCCGGCGCCGCGTACCTGCCGGTCGACCCGGCCTACCCGCCCGCCCGCATCCGCCACATGCTGGACGACGCCCGGCCCGTCCTGGTCCTCACCACCGGCGACGTACCCACGGGCGGCATTCCCCGGCTCGCCATCGACGCCCCGTACCAGCAGCCCGCCACTCCGCTCCCGTACGCGCCGCACCCGGCGGATCCCGCGTATGTCATCTACACCTCCGGGTCCACCGGCCGCCCCAAGGGCGTGGTCGTCACCCACACCGCCCTGGCCAACCACATGGCCTGGATGGCGGGACACCTGACGGTCACCCAGCAGGACCGGGTCCTCGCGAGGACGTCCACCAGTTTCGACGCCTCCGTGTGGGAGGTGTGGCTCCCGCTGACGCAGGGCGCCGAGGTGTGCGTGCTGCCGTCCGGAGCCAACACGGAACCGGACACGCTGGTGTCCTGGATGAGCCGGTTCGGCGTCACCCTCGCCCAGTTCGTGCCCTCGCACCTCGCCCTCGTCCTGTCCGAGGCCGCCGACGCCGCACCCCTGCCCGGTCTGCGCGCCGTCCTGTGCGGCGGCGAGCCGCTGCCGCGCGCCCTCGCCGAGGAGACGGCCGCGCGGTGGGACACGGAGGTGCACAACCTGTACGGCCCGACCGAGGCCACCATCGACGCGACCGCCCACCGCGTGCCCGCCACGCCGGACACCGCGTACGAGACCGTGCCGATCGGCCGGCCCGTCGACACCATGCGCGCCTACGTCCTGGACCCCCGGCTGCGGCCCGTCCCGCCCGGGACCACCGGTGAGCTCTACCTCGCGGGCCCCAACCTCGCCCGCGGCTACCTGCACCGGCCCGGGCCGACCGCCGCCCGCTTCGTCGCCGACCCCTTCGAGGGCACCGGCGCCCGCATGTACCGCACCGGCGACCTCGTCCGGTGGAACGCGGCCGGGCTGCTCGACTACGTGTCCCGCGCCGACGACCAGGTCAAGCTGCGTGGCTTCCGCATCGAACCAGGCGAGATCGAGGCCGCCCTGCTCGCCCGTCCCGGGGTCACCGCCGCCTGCGCGGTGATCCGGGAGGACGCGCCGGGGGACCGCCGTCTCGTCGCCTACGCCGTCACCACGGACGAGGGACCGCGGCCCGCCGCCCTCCGCGACGCCCTCGCGGAGGCGCTGCCGCACTACATGGTGCCCGCCGCGGTCGTCGTCCTGGACGAGCTGCCGCTCCTGCCCAACGGCAAGGCGGACCGGCGCGCCCTCCCCCCGCCGGACGACGAGCCCGCGCACACGGTTGAGGGCTCCGGCACGCTCAGCCCGCGCGAGGACCTCCTCGCCGGGATCCTCGCCGATGTGCTGGGCCGCCCCGCCGTCGGCCCGCACGACAGCTTCTTCGATCTGGGCGGCCACTCGCTCCTCGCGATGCGCGTCGTCAGCCGGGTCCGCGCGGTCCTCGGTGCCGACCTCGCCGTACGCACCCTGTTCGAGCACCCGACCGTCGCCGGGCTCGCCCGGGCCCTGGACAGCCAGGGGGCGTCCCGCCCGCCGGTTCTGCCGGTCGCCCAGCGGCCCGACCCGCTGCCGCTGTCGTACGCGCAGCAGCGGCTCTGGTTCCTGAACCGGCTCGAAGGCCCCAGCTCCTCGTACAACATCCCGCTGGTGCTCGACATCGCCGGGCCACTGGACACCGACGCCCTGCGCGCCGCCCTCCGGGACGTCGTGGAACGGCACGAGGCGCTGCGCACCGTCTTCCCCGAACGGGACGGCGTGCCCCACCAGTCGGTGCTGTCCGCGGATGTCGTCGCGCCCCGGCTGCCTGTCGCGAGCACGGCCCCGGCCCGGCTGGAGGCGGCCGTCACCGCTGCCGTGGACGAGCCGTTCGACGTGGCCAGTGATCCGCCGCTGCGGGGCAGGCTGCTGCGCACCGCGCCCGGCCACCACGTCCTCGTGCTGGTCCTGCACCACATCGCGGGTGACGGCTGGTCCCTCGCCCCGCTCGCCCGCCACCTGGGCGACGCGTACCGGGCCCGCCTCGCCGGCCGGGAGCCCGAGACCGGCGACGGGATCCAGTACGCGGACTACACCCTGTGGCAGCAGGCCGTCCTGGGTGACCCGGACGCCCCCGGCAGCGTGCTGCGCGGACAGCTGGACCACTGGCACACCGCGCTCGCCGGACTGCCCGGGCTCATCGACCTGCCGCTCGACCGCCCGCGCCCGGCCACCACCGACCCCTCGGGGGGCGTGCACGCCTTCGACGTACCACCCGCGCTGCACGCCGGACTCATGCGCGTGGCAAGGGAGTCGAGCACGACGCTGTTCATGGTGCTGCAGGCGGCCGTCGCCACGCTGCTGCACCGGCACGGCGCGGGCGACGACATCCCCCTCGGTACGCCCGTCGCGGGCCGCACGGACGAGGCGCTGGAAGACCTGGTCGGGTTCTTCGTCAACACCCTCGTCCTGCGCACCGACCTGTCCGGTGCGCCCACCTTCACCGAACTCCTGAGGCGGGTGCGGGAGTTCGACCTCGGTGCCTACGCACACCAGGACGTGCCGTTCGAGCGGCTGGTCGAGAGCGTCAACCCGGTCAGGGCCCGCAACCACCACCCCCTCTTCCAGACCATGCTCGTCCTGCAGAACCAGGACGCCGTGCGCCCCGAGCTGCCGGGGCTCGACGTCGAGGACCGGCTCGTCCACAACGGCCTGAGCAAGTTCGACCTCACCTTCGCCTTCGGCGAGGAGCGGGGCGCGGGCGGACTCACCGCCGGGATCGAGTACGCCACCGCCCTCTTCGACCGTGTCACCGTCGAGGCCCTGGCGGCACGCCTGCTGCGGCTGCTGGAACAGGTGGCGGCCGACCCCGCCCGGCCCCTCGCGGACTACGACCTGCTCACACCCGATGAGCGCGACCGCACCGCCCACCGGGGCACCGGCCGCGAACTGCCCGCCCCCGCACCGGACACCACCCTGCCCGCGCTCTTCGCCGCGCAGGTCCACCGCACCCCGGACGCCGTGGCCGTGACCGGCGACGACACCACCCTCACGTACACCGCGCTCGACACCCTCACCGCCGAGCTCGCCCGCGCCCTCGCCGGCCTCGGAGCGGCCCCTGAGACCGGCGTCGGCGTCCTGCTCTCCCGGTCACCGGCCGTCGTCACCGCGTCCCTCGGCGCCGTGCGCGCCGCCGCCGCGTACGTGCCGATGGACGCGCGCTGGCCCCGGGAACGGCTCGACCAGGTCGCCGACGTGGCGGACGTGCGGGTCCTCGTCGTGGACGAGCCGGCCGCCGAGTCCGCCTGGGTCACGGAGGCGGCCCACCGCATCCCGGTCCTCGTCGTGGACCGGACCGGCCGCGTCCTGCGCGGCGCGCCACCGGCCCCCGGCAGGACCGCCGCCGTGCCCGGCCCGGACTCGCTCGCGTACGTCATGTTCACCTCCGGCTCGACCGGTCTGCCCAAGGGCGTCGGGGTCAGCCACGCCGACGTGGCGGCGCTGGCCGAGGACTCCGCCTGGAGGGACGGCGCGACCGACGCGGTCCTGATGCACTCGGCGTACGTCTTCGACGCGTCCACGTTCGAGATGTGGGCGCCCCTCCTGCGCGGCGGCACGGTCGTCGTCGCACCGGAGGGCGTCCTGGAGGCCGGGACGCTCCGCGAAGCGGTCCGCGAACAGGGCGTCACCGCCGTGTTCCTGACGACCGCCCTGCTCAACGTGATCGCGGACACCGACCCCGGCGCCTTCGCCGGACTCCGCCTCGTCTGCGCGGGCGGCGAACTCGCCTCGCCCGACGCCATGCAGCGGGTCGCCGGCTCCGCGCCCGGTGTCCGCGTCCTGCACGTGTACGGCCCCACCGAGACGACCACCTTCGCCACCCGCTACGACGTGGCCGCCGACCTGCCGGCGGGCCCGCCGCCCATCGGCCGGCCCCTGGACGGCATGCGGCTGTACGTGCTCGACGGCTCGCTGGGCCCGGTCCCGGCGGGTGTCACGGGCGAGCTGTACCTCGCCGGACGCGGCGTCGCCCGGGGCTACACCGGTCTGCCCGCCCTGACCGCCACCCGGTTCGTCGCCGACCCCTTCGACCCGGACGGCGGGCGCATGTACCGCACCGGCGACCTCGTGAAGTGGACCCCGGACGGGCAGATCGCCTACGTCTCCCGTGCCGACAGCCAGGTCAAGCTGCGCGGCTACCGGATCGAACCCGGCGAGATCGAGTCCGTCCTCGCCTGCTGCGACGGGGTCGCCGACTCCTTCACCGTCGTCCGCGAGGACGTCCCGGGCGACCGCCGTCTCGTCGCGTACGTGGTGCCCGCCGGGTCGGCCCGCCCCGACCCGGCCGACCTCGCCGAAGCCGTCGGCCGGTCCCTGCCCGCCTACATGGTCCCCTCCGCGTTCGTCCTGGTGGACGCGCTGCCGCTGACCGTCAACGGCAAGGTGGACCGGCGCGCGCTGCCCGCCCCCGCACAGCACACCGCGCCACGCGGGCGTGCGGCCCGCACCGCGCGCGAGGAGATCGTCTGCGGTCTCGTCGCCGATGTCCTCGGCCTCCCCGCCGTGGGCGCCGACGACGACTTCTTCGCCCTGGGCGGCCACTCCCTGCTCGCCACCCGGCTCGTCGCCCGCATCCGGACCGCGCTCGCCGTCGAGGTGCAGGTCAAGGCGGTCTTCGAGCACCCCACGCCCGCCGCGCTCGCCGCCGCCCTCGACGGCGCCGAAGCCGCCGCCCTGCCGCTGGTGCGCACCCCGCACCGCCCGGACCCGCTGCCGCTGTCCTTCGCGCAGCAGCGCCTGTGGTTCCTCAACCGGTTCGAGGGCCCCAGCCCCACCTACAACGTGCCGATGGTGCTGCGCCTGGAGGGGCCGCTCGACGCCCCGGCCCTGGAACGCGCCCTCAGGGACGTCGTGGAGCGGCACGAGAGCCTGCGCACCGTCTTCCCCGAGACCGGAGGTGTGCCGCGTCAGCTCGTCCTCGCCGCCGACCACGCCGACCTGGACCTGACCCCCCGGGCCGTCCACCCGGACGGCCTGGACGAGGCGCTGGCCGCCGAGGTGGCGCACGCCTTCGACGTCAGCGCCGACCTCCCCGTACGAGCCCGGCTGCTCGGCCTCGGCGCCGAGACCCACGTGCTCGTCCTCCTCGTCCACCACATCGCCGGCGACGGCTGGTCCCTGGCCCCGCTGGCCCGCGACCTCGGCGAGGCCTACCGCCACCGCAGCCGGGGCGAGGCGCCCGACCGGCCCGGACTCCGCGTCCAGTACGCCGACTACACCCTCTGGCAGCGCGCCCTCCTCGGCGACGAGGACGACGCGGACAGCAGGGCCGCCCGCCAACTGGACTTCTGGCGCACCGCCCTGGCCGGCAGCCCCGGACTGCTCGCCCTGCCCCTGGACCGGCCGCGCCCCGCCGTCCTCACCTACCGGGGCGACGCCTTCACGTTCCCGGTGGACGCGGACACGCACCGGGCGCTCGCCGAGCTGGCCCGCGCCCGGGGATGCAGCCTCTTCATGGTGCTCCAGGCGGCCCTGTCCGTTCTGCTCTCCCGGCACGGGGCAGGGGAGGACATCCCCCTCGGCACCCCCGTCGCCGGACGCACCGACGAAGCCCTGGACGACCTGGTGGGCTTCTTCGTCAACACGCTCGTCCTGCGCACCGACCTGACCGGCGACCCCGCCTTCACCGAAGTGCTCGACCGGGTCCGGGCGTTCGACCTGGCCGCCTACGCCCACCAGGACCTGCCGTTCGAGCGCCTGGTGGACGCCCTCGCCCCGGACCGGGCCCAGGACCACCACCCGCTCTTCCAGACCATGATCGTCCTCCAGAACCAGGCGGACACCGCGCTCGGCCTCGACGGTCTCACCGTGACCGGGCAGCCCGTGCGGACCGGGATCAGCAAGTTCGACCTCACCTTCACCTTCACGGAGACCCGCGACGACGCGGGCCGGCCCACCGGGCTCGACGGTCACCTGGAGTTCTCCACCGACCTGTTCGACCCCGCCACCGCGCACGCCCTCGCCGCCCGCCTGACCCGCCTGCTCGCCTCGCTCGCCGCCGACCCCGGTGGACGCGTCCGCACCGCCGCGTTCCTGGACGCGGCC
>NZ_JAAGNI010000510.1 GCF_010550605.1 Streptomyces sp. SID9727 | reverse complement strand
GGGGGTGCGCCGGCGCCCGGTGGCGCGGCGGGCGGTGGTGCGGGGGGCGCGAAGGGCACGGGGTCCGGCGGTGCCGTCTGCGCGGGTACGGGAGCGGGCGGGGGCGCGTCGACGGGCGGCCCGCCGCCGTTCCAGGTGAGCGTGACCGTGATGGCACCCTTGGCCTCGCCGTCCGCGAGCAGCCCGACGATCTTGCCGGACTTGGCGGTCAGCTCGATGCCGAACTCGACGCTCACCTCGTCGGGCCGCACCGCGCGCAACGGCACGGCGAGCGAGCGCGCGACCCCGGTCACCACGGAGTGCAGACTCTCGACCCGGGCCTGCACCTGGTCCGCGAGGTCCCCGAACCCGGTGTCCGTGTAGGTCGGACCGCCGCCGGGCGCCGGCCCGGTCAGCTCCTCGGCCCCGGAGATCCTGGCCCAGATCGGCGTGCCGTCCGGCAGCTCAATGCGCGTAATACGGGACCCGCTGTCACCCATGACACCCCCCGTTCGCCAACTACCCGCAGATTAACGGGCGTAGTCGGCGGATGCGGGGTGGATCGGCCAGGACGCGGCCCGAGCCGCGCGGAGGCGCCTCTAGACTTGAGCCATGTACTTCACCGACCGCGGTATCGAGGAGCTGGAGAAGCGGCGAGGCGAGGAAGAGGTCACCTTCGAGTGGCTCGCCGAGCAGCTTCGCACGTTCGTCGATCTGCATCCCGATTTCGAGGTGCCGGTCGAGCGCCTCGCGACCTGGCTGGCCCGTCTGGACGACGAGGACGAGGACGAGTAGAGGTCATTCCGCGCCGGGGCGTCCTTCGCGTACGCGGTCGTACGCGAGTCCCAGCGCCCCGTGCGCCATCAGGAGCGCCCCGGCGAAGGCCCAGCCGCCGCTGCGCCGGGCCGCTCCCCACAGGGCGAGCGGCAGTCCGGCCGCGAGCTGGGCGCCCGCCAGCGCCCGCGCCCGCGGGCCCCGCACCCACGGTCCGAGCCTGCTGCTCTCCACCGCGCCCAGGTCGACCCTGACCGCGTCCCGCCACCCGGTCCACTCGATGCGCTCGGCGTCCTCCCAGTCCTCCCCCGCGACGGACCCGGCCGGGAGCGCGAGGCCGGTGCGGGTGAGCACGGCGAGCAGCCCGCGCAGCCGGGCCCGGGCGTCGGCGTCCGGGTCGGGGCGGGTGAGCGCTTCGAGCGACTGCACGTCCAGTACGGGGTCGAGCCCCAGCCGCTCGGCGAACGTACGCATCGCCTCGTCCTCACCGGCCGGGGTGCCGTCCGCGAGCCAGACGTAGCCCACCGGGCGGCGGAACCCCGAGGCGAGCGTGTATCCGGCCCGGTCGCCGTCCCACCACAGCGCGAGCACCGGCCAGGTGGAGCCGACGGCGAGCGCGGTGGCCCAGCCGCCCAGCACCCGGTCGACGGGTTCGGCCCGCTCGCCCTCCCCCGCCCTGGCCCGGCGGCCGCCCTGCCAGGGCTCCCCCTCCGGCAGGAGAACGCTCCAGCCCGGCCCGGCCGGCGCCAACAGCAGCGGTTCGCGCAGCAGCTGCGCGACCGGGCGCACGGCGTCCGGCACGGTCCGGCACAGCAGCAGGGCACCTACGGGTGAGGTCGCGTCCATGCCTCACACCGTAGGACACCTTGCCCCTGTTTGTGGGCTTTTGCGCACCCCGCCCACCCCCGCGCTTCGACTCCCTCTCCTTGACTTACCAGCGCCGCGATATATCGTGTTCTTCAAGAGACGCGATATGTTGCGTCGCCGGTGTCATCGGGAGGTCAGATCCATGCCTGTCTCGACGTGGGCCGTCGCCGAGCCTCAAAAACTGGCCTTCGAGGAACCCGTGACCGCGCTGAAGGTGCGCGTCGTCAACGGCACGGTCAACGTGGTCGGCACCGACGAGCCGACCGCGCGCCTGGAGGTCTCCGCCATCGAGGGTCCGCCGCTGGTCGTGACGCAGGAGGACGGCGTCCTGACCGTGGCGTACGAGGACCTCGCCTGGCAGAACCTGCTGAAGTGGCTCGACCGCAAGGAGTGGCGCCGCACCGCCGTCGTCTCGCTCGCGGTCCCGGCCGGCTCCTCGGTGGAGGTCGGCGTGGTCGGCGCCGGAGCCTTCGTCTCCGGCGTCCGGGGCCGTACGGAGGTGCGTGGCGTCACCGGCGACACCACGCTCGTCAAGCTCTCCGGGCCGGTCGGCGCGGAGACCGTGTCGGGCAGTGTCGAGGCCCAGTCCGTCACCGGTGACCTGCGCTTCAAGTCGGTCTCCGGCGAGCTGACCGTGGTCGAGGGGGCGGGCGCGTCCGTGAAGGCGGAGTCCGTCAGCGGCGGCATGGTGCTCGACCTGGACCCGACCGGGAAGCCCACGGACATCCGGCTGACCACGGTCTCCGGCGAGATCGCCATCAGGCTGCCGCACCCGGCCGACGCGCGGGTGGAGGCGAACACCGCGAGCGGTTCGGTCTCCAACGGCTTCGAGGACCTGCGGGTCAGCGGCCAGTGGGGTGCGAAGAAGATCACCGGCACGCTGGGCTCCGGCACCGGCACCCTGAAGGCGACGACCGTGTCGGGGTCGATCGCCCTCCTGCGCCGCCCGCCGGCCGAGGAGGAACCGTACGAGTCCGCGCCGGCCGGAAAGGTGCTCTGACATGCCCCCCGTTTTCGCCCACGGCCGTCTGCGGCTGTACCTCCTCAAGCTGCTGGACGAGGCCCCCAGGCACGGCTACGAGGTGATCCGCCTGCTGGAGGAGCGCTTCCAGGGCCTGTACGCCCCCTCGGCCGGCACGGTCTACCCCCGGCTGGCCAAGCTGGAGGCCGAGGGCCTGGTCACGCACGCCACCGAGGGCGGCCGCAAGGTCTACTCGATCACCGACGCCGGCCGCGCCGAACTGGCCGACCGCACCGGCGAGCTCGCCGATCTGGAGCTGGAGATCCGCGAGTCCGTCGCCGAGCTGGCCGCCGAGATGCGCGACGACGTGCGGGGGGCGGCGGGCAAGCTGCGCAGCGAGATGCGGGCGGCGGCCGACGAGTCGCGCCACACGCCGGGCGCTGATCCGGGCGGCAGGGAGCCCTTCGGCGGATTCGGCGACTTCGCCGACCACGACACCTGGCGCACCGCCAAGGACGAGCTGCGCAAGGCCAAGCAGGAGTGGAAGGAGCAGGCCCGCCGCGCGAAGGACGAGTCCCGGCGGGCCCGCCAGGACGCCCAGCAGGCCCGCCGCCAGGCGAAGGAGGCCCAGGACCGGGCGCGCGAACAGATGCAGAACGCCGCCCGCCAGGTCCAGGAGCACTTCGCCCGGGGCGACTGGCCGGCCGGGGTGCGCGAGGGTTTGGCCGAGATCACCGGCCAGCTCGGCGGCTTCGCCCGGACGGGGGGGTGGGGGCCCTCCGGCAAGCCGGACGCCGCCGGCACCGACCCCGAGTGGGGTCGGGACGCGGTCGGCACGGGTGACCCGGCCCGCGATCTGGACCGGCTGCTCGACCGCTTCCGCGACGAGATCCGCGACGCGGCGCGGGACCACGGGGTGACGGAGGCCCAGCTCTCGGAGGCTCGCGTTCACTTGGCGAAGGCGGCGGCGCACGTGGGTGCGGTGCTGCGGGGGAACGGGGCGAAGTAGCCACGGGGGGCCGGGCGACCGGCCCCCCGTGCGTCAGCCCGCCTTGCGGTCCTGGCCCGCGCCGCCCTCCCCGTACAGCGCGCGCTCCACGGCGCCGTACGTCGCCCCGTGCTCGGCGAGCACGTCGGCGACCGGGCCGGGCATGGCGGTCAGGGCCAGCAGGAGGTGTTCCCCGCCGATGAACCGGTCGCCGCGCCCGAGCGCGACGCGCAGCGACTTCTCCAGGACCTTCTTCGCCTCCCGGGAGAAGGACGGTCGGCCCGCCCGTCGCCGGCGGCCGCCGTCGCCCCGCAGGGCGCCCTCGCCGTGCGCCTCCTCGATGCGCGAGACGACGGCGGTGAGGTCGATGCCGATGTCCGCGAGGGCGTCCGCGTCGGCCCGGCTCATTCCGCCGCGCCTGCGGGCCTCCGCGAGCGCGGCGTCCACGGACTCCCTGCGGTCCGCGAGGCCCAGCGCGGTGATCGCGAAGGAGGCCCGGCCGCCGTCCTGGTCGAGGAGGGCGAGCAGCAGCTGTTCCCCGGTGACCCGGCCGGCCCCGGTGCGCTCGGCGTGTTCCACGGCGCCGGTCACCGTGGCGCGGGCGTCCTTGGTGAATCGCTCGAACATCAATGCCTCCCGTACTTCTTGTGCACGGCCTGCCTGCTGACGCCCAGTTCGGCCGCGATCTCCTGCCACGACCAGCCCTTGGCCCGGGCGCTTCTCACTTGTACGGCTTCCAGCTGCTCCAGCAGCCGCCGCAGCGCGGCGACCGACCGCAGCCCCACCCGGGGGTCGCGGTCGCCCGCCCGCTCGGCGAGATCCGTTGCTTCGGTCATGATGTCAACGTACGTTGACACCCCGCCCTTGTCAACCGTTGTTGACAGTGAGCACGATCTTCCCGAACTGGTCGCCGACCGCCAGGCGTTCGAAGCCCTCCCGGGCGCGGTCCAGGGGCAGCACCTCGTCGATCACGGGGCGCACGCCGGTGGTGGCGCAGAAGGCGAGCAGGTCCTCCAGCTCCTCCCTGGAGCCCATGGTGGAGCCGACGACCTTCAGCTCCAGGAAGAAGATCCGGGTCAGCTCGGCGTGCGAGGGGCGGTCGCCGCTGGTGGCGCCGGAGATGACCAGGGTGCCGCCGGGGCGCAGCGACTTGACGGAGTGGGACCAGGTGGCCGCGCCGACCGTCTCGATGACGGCGTCCACCCGGTGCGGCAGCCGCGCGCCCGCCTCGAACGCCTCGACGGCGCCCAGTTCGACGGCCCGCCTGCGCCGGGCCTCGTCGCGGCTCGTCGCGTAGACCCGCAGCCCGGCGGCCCGGCCGAGCACGATCGCGGCGGTCGCGACCCCGCCGCCGGCGCCCTGCACGAGCACGGAGTCCCCGGGCCGCACCCCGGCGTTGGTGAACAGCATCCGGTACGCGGTCAGCCAGGCGGTCGGCAGGCAGGCGGCCTGCTCGAAGCTCAGCTCCCTGGGCTTCGGCAGCACGTTGTACGTGGGAACGGTGACCCGCTCCGCGAAGGTGCCCTGGTAGCGCTCGGTGAGGATGGACCGGGGCTCGTCGGGCCCGACCCCGTGCCCGGTCTGGCCGATGACGGAGTGCAGGACGACCTCGTTGCCGTCCTGGTCGATCCCGGCGGCGTCGCACCCGAGGATCATCGGCAGCTTGTCCTCCGCGAGGCCGACGCCGCGCAGGGACCAGAGGTCGTGGTGGTTGAGGGAAGCGGCCCGGACGTCGACGGTGGTCCACCCGGGCCGGTCCCGCGGAGCTGGGCGGTCGCCCAGCTCCAGACCGTCGAGGGGGTGGGCGGGGTCCAGACTGGCTGCGTAGGCGGCGAACATGCCGCCGACGATAGGGGGCGGCGTACTGACGCGTAACCGGCTGCGAGTGTGACACGCACCGCTGGTTCCGGGGCCCCGCCCCGGCCCCGCGCCTCGAACGCCGGCGAGGCTGGACGCGGCCGCGCGGCCGGACCAAGCCCCTCCGGCGATCGAGGAGCGGGGGTACGGGGGCAGCGGCCCCCGCAACGCCTCAGCGCCGGGCGACGCCCTCCGCGCGGGCCGCCGCCGCCACCGCGGCCGTCACCGCCGGAGCGACCCGCTCGTCGAACGGCGACGGGATCACGTAGTCCGCCGCCAGCTCGTCGCCGACCACGTCGGCCAGCGCGTTGGCCGCCGCGATCTTCATGCCCTCCGTGATCCGGGACGCCCGCACCTGGAGCGCCCCGGCGAAGATCCCCGGGAACGCCAGCACGTTGTTGATCTGGTTCGGGTAGTCCGACCGGCCCGTCGCCACGACGGACGCGTACTTGTGGGCGATGTCCGGGTGGACCTCCGGGTTCGGGTTGGCCATCGCGAAGACGAAGGACCCCGGTGCCATCGAGGCGACCGCCGCCTCCGGCACCGTACCGCCGGAGACGCCGATGAAGACGTCCGCGCCGGCCAGCGCCACCTCCAGGGGGCCCGAGATGCCCGCCCGGTTGGTGAGCTCCGCCAGCTCCCGCTTGACGTCGGTCAGGTCCTCGCGGTCCCGGCTGACGATGCCCTTGCGGTCCGCGACGGCCACGTCGCCGAGGCCCGCCTCCAGCAGGAACTTGGCGATGGCCACGCCCGCCGCGCCCGCGCCCGAGATGACGGCGCGCAGGTCGCCGAGGCTGCGCCCGGACAGCTTCGCGGCGTTGCGCAGGGCAGCCAGCGTGACGACGGCCGTGCCGTGCTGGTCGTCGTGGAAGACCGGGATGTCCAGCCGCTCCTGGAGCTTGCGCTCGATCTCGAAGCAGCGCGGCGCCGAGATGTCCTCCAGGTTCACCCCGCCGAAGGAGGGGGCGAGCCGGACGACGGTCTCCACGATCTCGTCCGCGTCGGTGGTCGCGAGCGCGATCGGCACCGCGTCCACACCGCCGAACTGCTTGAAGAGGATGGCCTTGCCCTCCATCACGGGGAGGGACGCCTCGGGACCGATGTCGCCGAGGCCGAGCACCGCCGTGCCGTCCGTGACGACGGCGACGACCTGCGACTTCCAGGTGTAGTCGTGGACGAGTTCCGGCTGCTCCGCGATCGCGCTGCACACCTTCGCCACGCCCGGCGTGTAGGCGAGGGACAGGTCGTCCCTGTCCCGGATCGGAACGGTGGCCTGCACGGCCATCTTCCCGCCCCGGTGGAGCGCGAAGGCCGGATCGAACGGGTCGTCGGTCGAGTTGTCGGTATTGCTGTCGCTGCGAGGATTGACGATCTCCGCTGCCATGGTGTTGACCCCTTAAGTCTTCATCGTTTGAGGGTGGCCACTCCTGGTTGAGGAGGGGTGGGCGGGCACCGCGTACGTGCCCTGCGCCTGGCGGTTGGCCCGCCCCGGCAGGGAGAGGTACGTACGCGCGGGCGCGCCGCACACGCGCCCTGAGCCCCGGATGAGGGGTGTAAAGGTCTTTCTTACCGGACGGACCTGGTCATGGACGAGTCCATATGCGCTCCGTGACATGACTCATAGTGGGCTGCCATTTCAACAGGTCAGCCTCGTGCCGGACCTGAGTCCGGCACGCGAGACGCGCCGCAGATCCTCCGGCCGTGAGAGGGAAACCCCATAAAAGGTCCGGCCCTGGTGTGCCGGCCTCAAGAGGTTCGGGGATCGCCCGTTACCCGATTTTGACATGCCGAGCCCCCTGTTCGGGCTAATCCGCATGGCAACATGCCGTAATCACACAAGGCGGCGACACCCGACGCTGTGTGCCAATACCGCCTGGCGAACCGTCCCCACCTGCCGGAGGAACCCGAACATGACCGCACGCTCCACCCGCCGTACGGCCGCGAAGACCCGCATCGCCGCGGTCGGCGCCCTCGCGGTCGCGGGCACCATGCTGCTGACCGCCTGTGGCGACCAGACGAAGAACAACGACTCCGGGTCGAGCGAGGCGAGCACCGGCGCGTCCGCGGGTACCGCCTCCCCCGCCGACCTGCTGCCCGCCGACATCAAGTCCAAGGGCGTCATCCGCGTCGGCTCCGACATCGCCTACCCGCCGGTCGAGTTCAAGGACAAGTCCGGCAAGACCGCGGGTATCGACCCCGACCTCGGCGCCGCGCTCGGCAAGGTGCTGGGCGTCGAGTTCAAGTTCGAGAACGGCACCTTCGACACCCTGGTCACCGGCCTGCGCGCCAAGCGCTACGACATCGCGATGTCGGCGATGACGGACAGCAAGGAGCGCCAGGAGGGCATCGACCCGGAGACGAAGAAGAAGGTCGGCGAGGGCGTCGACTTCGTCGACTACTTCACCGCCGGTGTCTCGATCTACACCAAGAAGGGCGACGACCAGGGGATCAAGACCTGGGCCGACCTCTGCGGCAAGAAGATCGCGGTCCAGCGCAACACCGTCTCGCACGATCTGGCCAAGGACGAGTCCAAGAAGTGCGCCGGCGGCAAGAAGATCGCCATCGAGGCGTACGACACCGACCTGGAGGCCCAGACCCGCATCCGTTCGGGCGGCGCCGACGCCGGCTCGTCCGACTTCCCGGTCGCCGCGTACGCGGTGAAGACCTCGGGCGGCGGCAAGGACTTCCAGATCGTCGGCGACCAGGTCGAGGCGGCCCCGTACGGCATCGCGATCGCCAAGGGCAACGACAAGCTCACCCAGGCCATCAAGGCGGCCATGGACGAGATCATCAAGAGCGGCGAGTACGACAAGATCATCGCCAAGTGGGGTGTCGAGGCCGGTGCGGTCACCGAGGCCAAGGTGAACGGCGGGTCCTGACCCGATCCGGCACTGAAAGGCATCAGCCGTGACTGACATCAAGAAGACGGGACCGGCCGACGAGCCGCCCGCATCCTCCGCCACGGCGGCGGCGCCCGTACCGGAGGCCATCCGGGCCATTCCGGTCCGGCACTACGGCCGGTACGTCTCGGCGCTGGTCGCCATCGCCGCCCTCGTCGCGATCGTCTACGCCTTCAGCCAGGGCAGGATCAACTGGGGCGCGATCCCGGACTACTTCTTCGACGACCGCATCATCGACGGCGTGGGCCAGACCCTGCTGCTCACCGCCCTGTCGATGCTGATCGGCGTGGTCGGCGGCGTCCTGCTCGCCGTCATGCGCCTGTCGAAGAACCCGGTGACCTCGTCCATCGCGTGGTTCTACATCTGGTTCTTCCGGGGCACCCCCGTCCTGGTGCAGCTGTTCGTGTGGTTCAACCTGGGGCTGGTCTTCGAGTACATCAACCTCGGCCCGATCTACAAGGACTACTGGTCCAGCTTCATGACGCCGCTGCTCACGGCGCTGCTCGGGCTCGGCCTCAACGAAGCCGCGTACATGGCGGAGATCTGCCGGGCCGGTCTGCTCTCGGTGGACGAGGGCCAGACCGAGGCGTCGCACGCGCTGGGCATGAGCCACGCCAAGACCCTCAGGCGCGTCGTGATCCCGCAGGCCATGCGGGTGATCGTGCCGCCCACGGGCAACGAGGTCATCAACATGCTGAAGACGACCTCGCTGGTGGCGGCCGTGCAGTTCTACGAACTCTTCAAGAACGCGCAGGACATCGGACAGGCGTCCGGGGCGCCGGTGGAGATGTACTTCCTCGCCGCCGCCTGGTACCTGATCATGACCTCGGTGCTGAGCGTCGGGCAGTACTACCTGGAGCGGTACTACGCGCGTGGGTCGAGCCGCAGCCTGCCGCAGACCCCGTTCCAGAAACTGAGAGCCACCGTGCTCTCGGTGGGCCGCCCGAAGGGAGGCATCGCATGACCGCGATGGTGAAGGCCGAGGGCGTGCACAAGTCCTTCGGCGCCGCGCACATCCTCAAGGGCATCGACCTGGAGGTCGCCCCGCGGGAGGTCTTCTGCCTGATCGGCCCGTCCGGTTCCGGCAAGTCGACGTTCCTGCGGTGCATCAACCACCTGGAGCAGATCAGCGCCGGACGGCTGTACGTCGACGGCGAGCTGGTGGGCTACCGCCAGAAGGGCGACAAGCTCTACGAGCTCAAGGACAGCGAAGTCGCCCTGAAGCGCCGGGACATCGGCATGGTCTTCCAGCGCTTCAACCTGTTCCCGCACATGACGGCGCTGGAGAACGTCATGGAGGCGCCCGTCCAGGTGCGCCGCGAGGCCAAGGCGGTCGCCCGGGCCCGTGCCGAGCGGCTGCTCGACCGGGTGGGCCTCCGCGACAAGGCCGGGAACTACCCCTCGCAGCTCTCCGGCGGGCAGCAGCAGCGGGTGGCCATCGCCCGGGCGCTGGCCATGGAGCCGAAGCTGATGCTCTTCGACGAGCCCACGTCGGCGCTCGACCCGGAGCTGGTCGGTGACGTGCTCGACGTGATGCGGGGCCTCGCCGAGGACGGCATGACGATGATCGTCGTCACGCACGAGATGGGCTTCGCCCGCGAGGTCGGCGACGCGCTGGTCTTCATGGACGACGGCGTGGTGGTCGAGTCGGGCCACCCGCGCGACGTCCTGGGCAATCCGCACCACGACCGGACCAAGTCGTTCCTGTCCAAGGTGCTCTAGGCGGTACGGGCAAGGGCGGTACGGACCACGGGTCCGTACCGCCCTTCCGCCTTCCCGGTGCTCTTCCCCCGTGCCCCGGGTCACTTCGCCGGCAGCAGCTCCGGACGCAGCATCAGCTCGCGCAGCTGCGCGCGGGTGAGCGGCGGGGTCTTCAGCATCGGGCCCTGGACGACATCGGCCTCGAAGCCGGTGCTGTCGCGGACGCCCAGCAGCGAGCCGTCCGCCAGGGTGAGCCGGGCAACCAGCTCCGGACCCCACTGGGGGGTGCCGTCGCCGTAGTCCATGTCGTCGCTCCAGATGGTGAGCACCCGCCCGCCGGGCAGCTCCTCGCGGACGCAGTCGGTACGGGGCGGCTCCCCGTTCTCCATCTTGCACAGGTCCTTGACCGGAGGGCTGCCGCCCAGCTTCCGTGCCACCGCCTTCGCGTCCATGACGTCGATGGTCAGATACCCGACGCCGCCGTCCTGGCGGATCTCGTACTGCCCGTCGAGCGGCCCGGTCCTGGGGGGCTCGGGCGGCGGCGGCGAGACGTGCTTGATGATGTCCGCAAACGACACCTCTTCGATGGTGCCGGTCAGACCCGGCAACAGCTTGAGCAGCCGCACGTCCCGCGGCGACTCACCGGACTCCTGCGCCAGGGACCCCACGGACGAGGTCTGCGGGGAGGCCGGCCCCGAGGTGAGCTGGGGCACGGTGAACGCCCCCGCCGCCACCGCGCACACCGCCGCCACCGACACCGCGGTCCGACGCCGCCACCGGACCCGGGCCGCCTTCGCGTACACGGCCTCCGTGCTGATGACCGGCTGCCCGGCGTCCTCGGCGGCCCGCCCCAGCAGCTCACGCACGTCGTCGCTCATACCCCTACCTCCGCCATCTCGGCGCGCAGCGCCGCCAACCCCCGAGCCGTGTGGCTCTTGACCGTGTTCTCCCGCATCCCGAGCACCGCGGCCGTGGCCTCGACGCTCAGGTCCTCCCAGTAGCGCAGCACCAGGACCGCCCGCTGCCTGGGCGTGAGCCGGGCGAGCGCCGCCCGTACCGCCAGGCCGGTGTCCGTGTCGGGTGCCTCGGCGGCCCGCTCGGGCAGTTCCCCGTACGCCTGCTCGCGGCGCCAGAAGCGGCGGCGGCCCGCGATGAAGGTGTTGACGAGGGTCTTGCGCGCGTACGCCTCGATGTTGTCGAGCCGCCCGTGCCGCCGCCCGCCCAGCACCACCTTGACCAGGGTCGTCTGGACCAGGTCCTCGGCCTCGTGCCGGTCACCGCAGAGCAGGAACGCGCTGCGGAACAGGGCGGTACGCCGGCCCTCGACGAAGGCGTGCAGCGCGGCGTGATCATCGCTCCGCATCCGGTTGTCCCTCCCCCGGTCCGCAGGCGCGGACCGTCTCACCCTTCCAGTGCGGTGGGCGGCACGGCGGGTTGCAGCCGGCGCGGGGGAATTCGAAGGACGGCCTCCCCGGCACCCCGGCCCTCCCCCGTAATACCCTGTACGCTGAGCGACCCATTACGCATGCTTCGCACCGCCCCTGGACCGACGCCGTAAGGACACCTCGTGGAACTGGCCTATTACGCGGACTACGCCGTGCGCCTGGTCAACACCGAGCAACCGGCGCGGAACAAGGATGCCCTCACCTCCGTCGAGGCGGTCCGGGACCTGTTCGGCCCCAGCGGCCAGGCGGCCCGGCGGGCGACCGACGCGGACGTGACCCGGTTCCGTTCCGTACGGGCCCGGCTGCGCGCGGTGTTCGAGGCGGCCGACGCCGGGGACGAGCGGCTCGCGGTGGACCGGCTGAACTCGCTGCTGATGGAGTTCCCGGTCAGCCCGCAGATCTCCGGGCACGAGGAGCGCGACGCGGACGGCCGGCCGGACTGGCACATGCACCTGGCGGACCACCCGTCCAACGCCACCGCGGGCTACGCGGCGATCGCCTCCATGGGCCTGGCCTTCCACCTCACCTCGTACGGCGTGGACCGGCTCGGCCTGTGCGAGGCCGCACCGTGCCGCAACGCGTACCTCGACACCTCCACCAACCGCTCCCGGCGCTACTGCTCGGACCGCTGCGCGACCCGCGCCAACGTGGCCGCCTACCGGGCCCGCAAACGCCTGGAGACCGAGCGCGCCGCCGAGACCGGCCGCAGCGCGGAGACCGCCCAGGCCACCACCCCGCGCACCGAGCGCTGATCCTTCGTCAGCGGCCGGTACCGCGCCCGGACCCGGGCCAGGACCAGTTCCTCGGGCACCGTCCCGTAGTCCGTGCTGTCCCCGCCCGCGTAACTGTTGTCCCCCAGCACCCACCAGCCCCCGGCCCGCCGCTCCACGGCCCGCTTCACCACCAGCAGGTCCTGCTGGAACGGGTGGCGCAGGATCACCACGTCACCGGGGCGCACCTCCGCCCCGTACTGCACGAGCAGCCAGTCCCCGTGATGGAGCGTGGGCACCATCGAGGGCCCCGTCACCTCCACCACCTGGAACGGCACCCGCCCCGCCAGCCCCCGTGCGGGCTGCTCGTCGGCCAGCTCCGGCACCTCCGGCACCTCCCTCATCTCCTCCCCGGTCCGTCCGGTACACCGTCCCTCACAGGATTTCGTACATTCGGCCACTGGTCCCACACTCATCCCGGACTTTTGGCCTAAGCCCCTGGGGGCACTCGCAAAAACACGCTTCTCACGGAGTAATGTCCCACCTGAGAAGACGATCACGAGGAAGGACAGCTCAATGCTTTCCCGCCTGTTTGCCCCCAAGGTGAAGGTCAGCGCCCACTGCGACCTGCCCTGCGGCGTGTACGACCCGGCCCAGGCCCGCATCGAGGCGGAGTCCGTCAAGGCCGTCCAGGAGAAGTACCAGGCCAACGAGGACGCGGACTTCCGCACGCGCGCGGTCCTGATCAAGGAGCAGCGCGCCGAGCTCGCGAAGCACCACGTCTCGGTCCTGTGGAGCGACTACTTCAAGCCCCCGCACTTCGAGAAGTACCCGCAGCTCCACCAGCTGGTCAACGACACCCTGAAGGCCCTCTCGGCCGCCAAGGGCTCGAACGACCCGGCCACCGGCCAGAAGGCGCTGGACCTGATCGGGGAGATCGACAAGATCTTCTGGGAGACCAAGAAGGCTTGACCCCCGGTCGCAGCCGTCCGCACCCGGTCCGCAGCCGCCCGTACACGGCGGTCGTCGCGGGCCGGGTGCGGTCTTTTTCTGGCCGCCACGGGGGCTGGTCCTCCCGGGCCGGCAGGCCCGGAGCGGCCCGTCGGTGGTGGGTGTGGCAGGGTGCCGTCGCATGGACTGCGTCTTCTGCCGGCTCATCCGTGAGGACTCCGCGCGCTGGGTGGCGCGTGGAGACGCGGCGTGTGCGTTCCTGCCGTTGGAGCCGTTGGCTCCCGGGCATACGCTGGTCGTTCCGACCGGGCACTACGCGGACGTCTTCGGGACGCCGGAAGACGTCCTCGCCGCCACGACCGCGTTGGCGCGGCGGGTGGCCGGGGCCATGCGGGAGACCCTGGGGGCCTCCGGGGTGAACCTGCTGAGCGCCAGTGGGCCGGGGTCGGAGCAGTCCGTGCCGCACCTGCACTTCCATGTCGTCCCGCGCTGGGTGGACGACGGCATCACCACCTGGCCGGCCGGGCGGTCCGGACACCGGGTGGACGGGGATCCCGGCGCGAGGCTCGCGCGGCATCTGGCGTGAACACACCGGCGGCCGGACCCGCGAGGGAGCCCGGCCGCACAGGCGTTACGGGGTCACATCAGCACGTGCCCGCCGGGCGGTCGCGCTTGACCAGGTTGGTGAAGCCGGTCGTGCCGTCCAGCCACAGGACGCGGCTGCCCTCGTCGGCCGCGCCGAAGACCTGGTCGCCGCGGTTGCAGGAGACGCGCTGGGGCGCGGTCTTGCCGTCGGGGTCGACCTGGTAGAGCTTCGGCAGGGTCGCGTTGTCGTAGGAAGTGGCAAGCGGCAGAGAGGTGATGGAAACCGCGTCGTCCGAGGCGGTCACCGAGTAGGCGGGGAGGGCACCGGCGCCGGACTCGGGGGTGACGGTGACCGGGTTCGTACCGTCGAAGTTCGCGCGGCGTACCGCGGCCTCACCGGCGTCGGTCACGTCGTTGTCCTCGATCCAGAAGACGCCCTCGCCGGTGACGGCGGTCTGGCCGACGCCGTACACCTTGGCCGCGTCGATCGGCATCAGCGTGGTCTTGCCGGTGGCGGTGTCCAGGACCTCGATGCCGAGCTTGTAGCCGTCGGGCTCGGGGTACAGCTTGGCGTAGGCGATCTTGCCGTCGTGGACCGAGGCGAGCGCCGTGGAGCCGACCGGGTTGGTGTACAGCTCCTTGGTCTGCGAGGTGCGGATGTCGATGTAGCGGCCCTGCGTCATCCCCGTGCTGGGGTTGACGTAGGTGTAGACGAGGTAGTTCCCGTCGATGGCCACCGAGCTGACATTGGCGCCGACGCCGCCGACGACCTTGTCCATGCCGCCCTTGACCGGGCGGACGTGGAGACTGACGGACGTCGGGCCGAACTCCGCCCAGGCTACGTTCTTGCCGTCGGTGTCGGCGTACACGTTGTAGTTGCCGTTGTTCCCGCTGACCAGCTGCGGCTGGCCCTTCCCACTGGTGTTGCCGACCCAGACGGAGTAAGGCTCGCTGCCGTCCTCGTTGGAGCGCGAGATGGCGTACGTGCCGGCGGCCGCGCCGAGGCCGGTGCCCGCGATGTTGACCTTGGAGAGGATGGTGTCGGTGTCGACGCCGAGCGCCTTCTCCCAGCCGGGCACGATGCCGTGGGCGTCGAAGGACCGCTTCACGATCTTGAGCTGCGCCTTGGTGACACCGAGCTCCTGCGCGGCGGCGATGACCGCGGCGCGGCCCTCGGTGAAGCCGTCCAGGGGGGTCATGTACGCGGTGAGGGCGCGGTAGACGATCTGGTCGGCGAGGTCGCCGCCGAGGTCCTGGCGCATGTCCCACAGGGCGCCGGAGAAGATCGTGGAGTTGAGGTGCACACCGCCGTTGTCACCGCGGTAGCTGACGCCGAGGAAGTTCTTCGACGTGGTGGCACCGTCGTTGAGGTCGCGCAGAGCGCACGCGCGCGGGCCGACCGTGGTGCACAGGTCCTCGCCGAGCAGGCCCGAGTCCGGGTCGTCCATCGACTGGCCGTTGGCCTCCAGGTCGATGGCGTTGCCGAAGTAGTCCGAGATGGCTTCGTTCATCGCGCCGGACTGGCCCGCGTAGACGAGGTTCGCGGAGTGCTGGGTGACGGCGTGCGTCATCTCGTGGCCGACGACGTCGGTGTCCGCGGAGAAGGTGCGGTAGTCGCCGCCGCCCTTGCCGTACACCATCTTGGTGCCGTCCCAGAAGGCGTTGTCGAACGACCCTCCGTTGGCGGTGACGCCGACGATCGAGTACATGTACCCGTCGTTGTCGTCGAGGCCCTTACGGCCGAAGTGGTCCTTGTAGTACCCGTACACCTTGTTCGCGGCCCAGTGGGCGTCCACCACACCGGAGTTGGTGTACTCGGCCCCGAGATCGGGGGTGGCCGACCTGACGATCTTGGCGGCGGACGGCCAGACGCCGGAGGCGCTGGAGACGTCGGCGCCGTTGGCGTCCCAGGTCTGGAGCAGCGGGCCCTGGTAGGGGTCGTCGGCGTCGCGGAACCCGTAGTCGTACATCTGGTAGCTGCCGTCGGCGGCCTTGTACAGGTTGAGGTCGGCCTTCTGGCCGTTGTAGCGGACGCCGGAGCCCTTCACGACGAACGACGGGGCGGCCATCGGAGCGGGGGCGGCCGGAGCCGAACCGGTCTTGCTCACGGCGCCGGCGGCCGCACCGGTCGCGCCGAAGGACTGGATGCCGCTGTACTGCATGACCGGGAAGCCGGAGTGCGCGTCGATGTACACCTCCTGCTTGACGGCCGTGCCGTCCGCGGGGTTGGTGCCCGTGACCGTGATGTGCCGCGTCAGCACGCCCGTGCCCTGCGGCAGGATCGTGAGGTCCCCGGCCTCGCCGGTGAGGGCGGCCGCCGCCTTCTCGCCCTTGCCCGGGACGTGCATCAGGCCGCCGCCGAGCTGCGAGGAGACCGCGCCGACCGCGCGCTCGATCGCGGTCTTCTCGGAGACCTCCGGGGCGACCGTGTCCAGCTTCAGCTGGGTGAAGTAGTTGCCCGAGGTGCCGGTGACGGCTCGCTTGCCGTCCTTCTTCGTCATGCGGACGAGGTACTGGCCGCCGAGGACCTCGACGCCCTTGTACTTCTGCTGGAGGCGGACCGTCTCCTTGCCGCCCTTCCCGGTGGTGGTCCCGACGGCCGTCAGGTCCTTCGCCGAGGTGTCCGCGATGTGGTACCGGCCCTTCTTGGCCTTGAGGTGGCCCCGGGCGGCGTCGGCCGCGCTGCCGGTGGCGGCGACCTCCTCGTGCAGACCGGTCACGAGCGAGGGGGCGTCGGTCTCGCTGCCGGGCGTGGTCTCGGAGGCGACGGGGGCGGCCGCCGAGGTGTCGGCGTGTGCTGCCGGCATGGCGGTGGCCATCAGGCCCGCCGTGGCCAGCAGCGCGGCTATGCCCTGTCCGACGACGACGCCGGTGCGGCGCCCCTGTGGTCCCACTGCTCGTCTGCGTGCTGAAGTCCGCACGGTGCTCCTCCGGTTGCTCAAAGGCGTGAACGGTTATCGGATGCCGTCATGGAAGACCCGGAGCGGGATGGGAACAATGCGTTCCACCGGCACACTTCTGTACGTGCACACTTGTGTGGCCTACACGCAGCAGCGAAGATCGCCTGGTGAAATGGGCTGATCTGGACGAACAGTGGCAGGCCCTCGGGCTCGGCGCGGACGAACTCCGGGTGTACGAGGCGCTGTTGAACGCCACCGGCGACAGCACCCGGACAGCTCTCGCCCGGAGCGCCGGCCTCTCGCCCCGGCAGCTCCGCAACGCGCTGGACCGCCTGGGTGAGCGCGGCTTCACCCGGCCCGCCCGGGGCTCCGGGCTGCCGGTCCCGGACGCGCCGGCCACCGCGCTGCGCAACCTCATCCATCTGCACCAGGCGGAACTGCTGCGGCGCGAGGCGGAGTTGGAGGAGCTGACCGGCTCGGTGGACCGGATCGCCGCGCAGCTCATGTCCGCCTCGCACACGCCGCGCACCCTCGGGATCGAGACGCTGCGGGGGCGCAAGGCGATCGCCGAGCGGGTCACCTCGCTCGTGGTGTCCGCGACCGAGGAGGTGGCCCTCCTGGACCGTCCCCCATACGCCGCGAGCGAGCCGGACGGCATGCCCGAGCCCATCGACATGGCCGAACCGGTCCGGCGCGGGGTGCGGGTGCGGGCCGTGGTCGACCGGGAGGGGCTGAGCTTCCAGGGGCGGGCGCGCGGGCTGAACGTGCTCGCCGCGGAGGGGGTGCGGATCCGGCTCGGCATGAACCTGCCGACGAAGCTGATCACCGTCGACCGCCGGATGACGCTGCTGCCGCCGACCGACGCGGCCGACCCCACCGCCACCGCCCTGGTGGTCAGCGACGCGCTGCTGAGCAACGCGCTGGTGCCGCTGTTCGAGGCGGTGTGGGAGCGGTCCGTACCGATCGGCTCGGTCGACAACAGCCAGGTCACGGACGAGGACCGGGAGCTGCTGACGATGCTCTCCTCCGGCCTGAAGGACGAGGCGATAGCCCGCCGCCTGGAGGTGCACGTCCACACGGTCCGCCGACGCATCAGCCGCCTGATGCGGGAACTGAAGGCGGAGACCCGCTTCCAGGCCGGCGTACAGGCGGCGGTGCGTGGCTGGCTGACGCATTAGGGCCGGTCGGCTCAGCCCTCCCGGCGCGTCCGCAGGAACGTACCGGCGAGCACCGCTCCGGCCAGCACCAGCGCCGAGTTGACCAGGACGGCGACCGAGACCCCGGAGAGCACGCCGTCCGGGCCGGTGTCGCCGAGCGCGGTCATCCGGGCGGTGGCGATCGCGCTCATGACCGGGATGCCGAGGGTGATGCCGACCTGCTGGGTCATCGTGGCGAGCCCGGTCGCGAGGCCCTGCTCCTCGTCGGGCAGGCCCGAGGTCGCGGTGACCATGAAGCCGACGATCATCAGCATGTTGCCGACGCCCCCGACGAACGTGGCGGCCAGCAGGAGCCAGATCCAGCCGCCCGAGGTGCCGAGCGCCACCAGCGACAGCGTGGCGAGGGCCTGGACGGCTCCCCCGGCGACGATGGTCCTCCGGTTGCCGAAGCGGCCCACCGCCCGGCCTCCGAGGGTGCCGCCGATCACGGTGCCGATGCCCAGGACGCCGAAGGCGAGACCGGTCGCGAGGGGGGCGTAGCCCAGGACCTCCTGGAGGTAGAGCGTCAGCAGGAAGACCAGGGACGTCTCGGTGACGAAGGCGATGAGCCCGGTGGCGTTGCCCCAGATGACGCTGCGGCGCTTGAGGATGCGCACGGGGACGAGCGGCGCGGCCGCCCGCTTCTCCACGAACCAGAAGGCGACGAGCAGCGCGAGACCGGCGAGGAGTGCCACGAGGGTGGCGGGGGCGGTCCAGCCGGTCGCTCCGGCCTGGGTCAGCCCGTAGACGAGGAGCAGGAGTCCGCCGGTGACGGCCGCGGCACCGGGAACGTCGAGCCGGGGCCGCTCGGCGGGGCGCGAGTCGGCGATGACGGCCGGGGCCAGGGCGACGACGAGGGCGGCGACGGGGACGTTGACCAGGAAGGCCCATCGCCAGGAGAGCAGGTCCGTGAGGAACCCGCCGAGGATCGCGCCCGCGGTGAACCCGGCGGACATCAGGGCCCCGTTGAGGCCCAGGGCGCGTTCGCGCAGCGGGCCCTCCTTGAACGCGGTGGTCAGCAGGGCGAGCCCGGCGGGCGTGACGGCTGCGGTGGCGAGGCCCTGGAGGACGCGGGCGGTGAGCAGGACCTCCGGCGAGGTGGCCAGGCCGCCCAGCAGCGAGGACAGGCCCAGGACCGCCATGCCCGCGAGGAACAGGCGCTTGCGGCCGACGAGGTCGGCGACGCGGCCGAACAGCAGCGTGAATCCGGCGGCGGCGAGGGCGAACGCGGTGGCGATCCACTGGAGGTCCCGGAGCGCGAAGCCGAGACCTTCCCCGACGACGGGCAGCGCGACGTTCAGGATCGAGAAGTCCACGGCGATCATGAACTGGGCGCCGAGGAGCAGGGTGAGGACGAGCTTCTGACGCCCGGTCATGCGGTCGGGCGGATGTACGGGGGCGACGGGTGCGGGGCGTGACGGGGTGCGGCTGGGCGCGGACATGGTCGTCCCTCCTCGGACGGAAGCTAAACGGTTCCGTGGTTCCGTTAAGATGGAGTGACCGTAGCAGAGGAATGCTCGTTAATGGAACTGGAGACCCGTTATGGCATCCGAGGGTGTGGAACCCGGCACCGTGCGGCCCGGCGGGCGGACCGCCCGTGTGCGGGAAGCCGTCCTGCGCGCGGCGGGCGACGCGCTGGCCGAGCACGGCTTCGACCGCCTTGACCTCGCCGATGTGGCCCGCCGCGCGGAGGTCGGCAAGACGACCGTCTACCGGCGCTGGTCCTCGCCCACCGGTCTCATCGCGGACCTGCTGGACGACATGGCCGAGCAGTCGTCGCCGCGCGCGCGGACCGGTTCGCTGGCGGACGACCTGAGGGCGAACGCCCGGCTGGTGCTGAAGACGCTCACCGATCCGCGCCAGGGGGCGCTGTTCCGGTCGGTGATCGCGGCGGCGACCTGCGATCCGCGTACGGCCCAGGCGCTGCACCGCTTCTACGCGATCCGGGTCGAGGAGTGGGCGGGCTGCGTCACCGAGGCCGTCGAACGGGGCGAACTGCCCTCCGGCACGGACGCGGACGAGGTCGTACGCGCCGTCTCGGCGCCGCTCTACTACCGCCTGCTGGCCAGCGGCGGCCCGCTGGACGAGGCCGCCGCCGACCGGGCCGCCGACGCCGCGGTCCTGGCGGCGAAGGCGGGGGCGTACGTGAGGTGAGGTCAGGGGGTACGTGAGATGAGGTCAGGGGCGTACGTGAGGTGAGGGCGGGGGCTTCACGCGGGAGCCGGGCTCGGCCCCCGGCCCGCCTCCCCGGCCTACCCCGCGAGTGCCGCCCGCAGCCGGACCGCCCACGCGTGGTCCGCGCCCTGGGCCAGCGTGATCGTCTCGGCCAGCCAGGCGCGCGCGTGGTCGTCCAGGACGGGCAGCGCCACCTCGAAGTCCCGCTCGTCCTTGGGTCTCCGGGACGTGGACTTGTAGAGGAGCTGGACCTCGGGCGCCACGTACGGGACGCCGTCCGGGGAGACCCGGCCCAGCCGCCCCAGCGGGAGGCGGACCCGGGCGTCCCGGCGGAACACCCAGTCGTCGCCGTCCGTGCCGTCCAGCATGAACTGCAACCGCCACGGCTCGTCCGGGCCCGGCCGGCACCAGATGTCGTGGACCCCGGCGGGCAAGACCTCGCCGGGACGCCAGGGCCGCAGCGTGCCGGGCGGATCGGCGGCCCACCACTCCCAGCCGGACAGGACCCGCTGCACCTCCGCCTGGTCGCGGCGCAGCAGGAGCACGTCGACGTCACCGTGCTCCCGGTACGCGCGGCCCACCGCGAGCTCGACCGCGTAACCTCCGGCGATCCACCACGGGGAGCGCAGCGGGGCGAGCAGGCGGACGGCCTCGGCGAGCGGCGGCGGGTCCCAGACACCCCACGGGGTCTCCGTACGCACGGCGGATCAGCCTTCTCGCAGGAGGTGGCGGTAACTGGCGGGGTGTGCGCGCAGATAGCCGGCCAGGTCCATGGCGGGGCGGCCGGTCAGCGTCGGAACGGCGTCCGAGACGGTGGCCATCTCGCCGGCCGCGATGGCCTCGTACGAGGTGACCCAGCCGGCCACCTCCCAGTCCGCGGCCCCGTATCCCGCCCGGGAGGCGTACGCCTCCTCGCGGGTCTCCGGGACATAGGTGACCGTCCGCCCGGTGACCCTGGTCAGCTCCTCGGCCGCCTCGGCGAGCGTGAACGCCTCGGGCCCGGTCAGGTCGTAGGTGCGGCCGTCGTGCGAGGGGCCGGTCGCGTCGGTGTCCGCGAGGAGCACGGCGGTCGCCGCGTCGGCGATGTCCTCGTGGGCGACGGCGGCGACCCGGCCGTCCCCGGCGGGGCCGCGCAGCACGCCGTCGGCACCGGTCATGGCGGGGAGCCCGGCGAGGTACCAGCTGTCGCGCAGGAAGGTGTACCGGACGTCGGCGGTCCGGATGTGCTCCTCGGTGTTCCAGTGGTCCCGGGCGAAGGTGAAGGTGGCGTCGGGGGCGGCACCCAGGAAGGAGACGTACACGATGCGTTCGACGCCGGCCGCGACCGCCGCGTCCACCGCGGTCGTGTGCTCGCGGACCCGGTCGGGGCTCTCGTGCGCCGAGACGAGGAACAGGGTGTGCGCTCCGGCCAGGGCGCGCCGCATGGCCTCGCCGTCGCCGTAGGGCGCGGGCGGCGCGAGGTCGGCGCCGGGGAGGGCGGGCAGCCGGGACGGATCGCGGCCGAGCAGCCGGACGGG
>NZ_JAAGNI010000497.1 GCF_010550605.1 Streptomyces sp. SID9727 | reverse complement strand
CCGAGAACGCGCTGCGCGAGTTCGGCCGCATCGCCGACGACCGCGCCCGCGCCCTCGGCGCCGAGCACGGCGAGACGCTCGCCGCCCGGCAGCAGATGGCGTACGCGCTCGGCCGCCTCGGCCGGCACACCGAGGCGCACGAACTGCACGCCGCCGTGCTCGCGTCACGGGAGCGCGCGCTCGGCCCCGACCACCCCGACACCCTGCGCTGCCGCCACAACCTGGCCTTCAGCCTCAGCAGGCTGGGGCGGCTGGAGGAGGCGTACCGCACGGCCCGCGACGTGGCCGCGGCCCGCGCCCGGGTGCTGGGGGCCGCCCACCGCGACACCCTGGTCACGCTCTACGAGGTCGGCTACACGCTGGGCCGGCTCGGCCGGTGGACGGAAGCCCTGCACACGTACCGCCAGGTCGCCGAGGCACGGACCCGGCTGCTCGGTGCCGAACACCCGGACACCCTCGCCACCCGCTACGAGGTCGGCATCAGCCTGGGCCGCCTGGGCCGCAGCGCCGACGCCCTGGAGCTGTACCGCGCGCTCGTCGCCGACCGCGTCCGGGTCAACGGCCCCACCGACCCCGAGACCCTGCGGGCCCGCCACGGACTCGGCGTCAACCTCGGCCGGCTGGCCCGTTGGGACGAGGCACTGGCCGAGGCGCAGGCGGTGTGCGCCGCCCGGGAGCACGTCCTGGGCCCCGACCACCCCGACACCCTCGTCAGCCGCCGCGAGGTGGCCGTCGCCCTCGGCTGGCTCGGGCGCTGGACCGACGCGCTCACCCTGTACCGGCAGGTCGCCGACGTCCGGACCCGGCTGCTGGGCCCCGCACACCCCGACACGCTCGCCGGCCGCGACGACGAGGCGCACTGCCTCGAACAGCTGGGCCGCGCCCGCGAGGCCGCCGACCTCTACCGCGAGGTGGCGGCGCTCAGGCAGCGCGGCCAGGCGCCGCCCTGACACGGGCCGCGCGCACCGCGTCGGGGCGGGCGGCCGGGCCCGCCCGCCCCGCGTTCCGGGGGCCGGTCAGTCGGCCGAGGCGGACCAGCCCTTCGCGTCGATCCGCCGGGCGTCCGACGGGCGGCCCTCGTCGAAGACCGTACGGCCGCCGTCCTCGACCTTGACGGTGTCCACGTACACGCCCCGGCCCACGTACAGCTGGTCCGTGGTGTAGCGCCACCTGAGCAGGACCCCGGCGCCGCGCACTCCCGCCAGGCTCGCGTCGAGGCGGTGCCAGACCCGGCCCGACCAGCCGGAGAGCGAGCCGTCCGGGTGCGCCTCGGGGCGGGGGCGCCCGTCCTGCCCCGTCGGGGTGGTGGTGAACGGGACCGGCTGCCAGGTGGCGCCGGCGTCCGTCGAAGCCTCCAGGTACAGGAAGTCCGACGCCGGTTCGGTGTCCCACCACAGCGCGCAGCTCAGCCGGGCCTGCGAGGAGGCGAGCGGCAGGGCGGGCAGCGTCAGGGTGGCCGTGGACGCGCTCGCCATCCCGGAGAACCAGGCGGTACGGCCCCGGGCCGGGCGGACCGCGACGGCCCGGGCCATCTGGTTGGCGGTGGCCACACGCGGCGCGCTGCCGGACCGCCAGCTGCGCACCGGGTGCACCGAGTTGCCCAGCACGATCAGGAACGAGTCCGTGGTCGGGTCCAGCACCAGGCTGGTCCCGGTGAAGCCGGTGTGCCCCGCCGTCCGGGGCGTGGCCATGGCGCCCATGTACCAGTGCTGGTAGAGCTCGAAGCCCAGGCCGTGCTCGTCCCCGGGGAACGCCGTGTTGAAGTCGGTGAACAGCAGGTCGACGGAGTCCGCCGAGAGGATGCGGGCCCGCCCGTACACCCCGCCGTTGAGCAGGGTGCGCGCGAGGACCGCGAGGTCCCAGGCGCAGGAGAACACCCCGGCGTGCCCGGCGACCCCGTCCAGGCTGAACGCGTTCTCGTCGTGCACCTCGCCCCAGACCAGGCCGCGGTCGAGCCCGGACCAGGGGAGCCGGGCGTCCTCGGTCGCGGCGATCTTCGGCTTCCAGGAGGCGGGCGGGTTGTAACGGGTGCGCCGCATCCCGAGCGGATCGGTGATCCGCTCGCGCAGCAGTACGTCCAGGGTCCGCCCGGTCAGCTTCTCCAGGACGAGCTGGAGCGAGATCAGGTTGAGGTCGGAGTAGAGGTAGACCGTGCCCGGCGGGTGGGCCGGGACCTCCTTCCACAGCAGCTCCAGCTTCCCTTCCCGGGTCGGCGCGCTGTAGAGGGGGATCCAGGCGGTGAACCCCGAGGTGTGGGTGAGCAGCTGACGGATCGTGATGTCCTGCTTGCCGCCGCCGGCGAACTCCGGCAGGTAGGACGCGACCGTCGCCTCCAGCTCCAGCGTGCCGCGCTCGATCTGCTGCACGGCCAGGATCGAGGTGAACAGCTTCGAGACCGACGCCAGGTCGAAGACCGTGTCCTCGGCCATCGCGATCTGCTGGTCCTCGGGGAACTCCACCCCGGTGTCGGTCGTCTCGTCGTACGCCGCATAGCGCACCGCCTTGCCGATCGGGTGGTGCAGGGCCACCGTCCCGCCCCGGCCCGCGAGCAGCACCGCGCCCGCGTACCACGGGTGCTTCGGGGAGGCGGCCAGATAGCGCTCCGCCTCGGTGACCAGCTGGTCGAGCGGTTCCCGCGACAGCCCGGCACGGGCGGCCGAACCGCGCCGCAGCGTCGGCTTCGCGCCCTGGCCCGTGTGCATCTCCGACGACCCCGCCCCCGACTCCGTGGCAGACGCCGTGCCCGCGAACGGGATCGGCGCCAGGGCGAGTGCCCCGCCCAGGGCCAGCATCCCACCACCGAGCCTCCGCCGGCTGATGCCCCCGGCCGCCGTGTCCTCCGTCATGCACAACCCCTTCTCGCTGCCTGAAAGTAACTTTCGCAATCTCTTCCGAGCGTGAAACTTCCTGCCGAGCAGAGAGTACTGTCAGGCGCCACCGTGCCGTAGGGGTGGGAGCCGGAAAGAATCTGATGTTGCGTCAGGCCCTTGACCGCGGCGCCCCCGCCGCACAGGATCACGCCATGACCGGTGTACGCAGCAGCACAGTCGACGGTGTCCTGACCCGCAGCGCACGGCGCGCTCCCGAACGGACCGCCCTGCGGTACGCCGGCCGGTCCTGGACCTACCGCGAGCTGGACGGGGCCGTCAGCACCGCGGCCGCCGCCCTCACCGACGACCACGGACTGCGCCCGGGGGACCGCGTCGCCGCCTACGCCCACAACTCGGACGCGTATCTGATCGCCTTCCTCGCCTGCGCCCGGGCCGGTCTCGTCCACGTGCCGGTGAACCAGAACCTCACCGGCGACGACCTGGCGTACATCCTGAGCCAGTCCGCCAGCTCCCTCGTCCTCACCGACCCGGACCTCGCGGACCGCGTCCCGGAGGGCTTCGCCGTACGGACGCTGCGCGACGACGACGCGTCACTGCTGGCCGGACTGGGTACCCCGCGCCCGTTCACCCCCGCACGCGAACCGGCCGCCGACGACCTGGTCCAGTTGCTGTACACCTCCGGGACGACCGCGCTGCCCAAGGGCGCCATGATGACCCACGGCGCCCTCGTCCACGAGTACGTCAGCGCGATCACCGCGCTCGACCTGCGCGCCGGGGACCGGCCCGTCCACGCGCTGCCGCTCTACCACTCGGCGCAGATGCACGTGTTCCTGCTGCCCTACCTCGCCGTCGGCGCCGAGAACACGGTCCTGGACGCGCCCGACGCGGCCCGGATCTTCGACCTGGTCGAGTCGGGGCGGGCCGACAGCCTCTTCGCCCCGCCCACCGTCTGGATCGGCCTCGCCAACCACCCCGACTTCGCCGCCCGAGACCTCGGCGGCCTGCGCAAGGCGTACTACGGGGCGTCGATCATGCCCGTGCCCGTGCTGGAACGCCTCCGCGACCGGCTGCCCGGCCTCGCCTTCTACAACTGCTTCGGGCAGAGCGAGATCGGCCCCCTCGCCACCGTGCTCGGACCGGACGAGCACGAGGGCCGGATGGACTCGTGCGGCAGGTCCGTCCTCTTCGTGGAGGCCCGGGTCGTGGACGAGCACGGCAAGGAGGTCGCCGACGGCACCGCGGGCGAGGTGGTCTACCGCTCGCCCCAGCTGTGCACCGGCTACTGGGACAAGCCGGAGGAGAGCGCGGAGGCGTTCCGTGACGGCTGGTTCCACTCCGGCGACCTCGCCGTCCGGGACGCGGACGGCTACTTCACCGTGGTCGACCGGGTGAAGGACGTCATCAACTCCGGTGGGGTCCTCGTCGCCTCCCGCCAGGTCGAGGACGCCCTCTACACCCACCCCGCCGTCGCCGAGACCGCGGTCGTCGGACTGCCCGACGAGCGCTGGATCGAGGCCGTCACCGCCGTCGTCGTCCTGAAGGGCGAGGCGACCGGGGACGAGCTGATCGCGCACGCCCGCGAACGGCTCGCCCCCTTCAAGGCGCCGAAGCGGGTCGTCTTCGTGGACGCCCTCCCGCGCAACGCCAGCGGCAAGATCCTCAAGCGGGAACTGCGCGACCGCCTCGCCTGAGGGTCCTCAGGGAGCGCGTCTACCCGCGGACGCGGCCGACCCCCGCGTAGATGGTGTCGGGGATCCGCTCGTGCTCCGGCGCGGGCACACCGTGCCAGCGCGGGGCGGCCACCAGACCGGGCGCGACCAGGTCGAGCCCGTCGAAGAAGCGGGCCACCTCCGCACCGGTGCGGGGCTGCAGCGTGATGCCGCTCGACCGGTAGCGGGCCAGGGCCTCCTCGTGCGCGGCGAGGAAGTCCACCGTGAAGTGGGAGAGCACCAGGCAGCTTCCGGCGGGCAGCGCGTCGACCAGGGTGCGGGTCACGCCGTACGCATCGTCCTCGTCGGCCAGGAAGTGCATCAGCGCGATCATCGAGAGCGCCACGGGCCGCTCGAAGTCCAGCACCGTACGGGCGTGGTCGAGGATCTTCTCCGGCGACCGCACATCGGCCTCCAGATAGTCGGTGACGCCCTCCGGCGTGCTGACGAGCAGCGCCTCCGCGTGCCGCAGCACGATCGGATCGTTGTCCGTGTAGACGATCCGGGCCTCCGGGTTGATCTCCTGGACGATCTGATGGAGATTCGGCCGGGTCGGGATGCCGGTCCCGATGTCGAGGAACTGGTCGATGCCCTCCCGCGCCGCCCAGCCGGCCGCCCGGTGCATGAAGGCCCGGTTCTGCGCGACCCCCACCTTCGCAGGCTCCGGCATCTGCTCGCCGAGTTCCTGGTCGACGGGGTAGTGGTCCTTGCCGCCCAGGAGGTAGTCGTAGACACGGGCCGGATGCGGCCTGCTGGTGTCGACCGGACCTGCCGTCATGATGTGCTCCCCAACCCCTTGGCCGGAGAACACGAGTCCCCCGGCGGACAATGGCTCACTCGGGCACATCCTGCCACAGCAACCCCACCCGCCAGCAGGGCGGTTGGCCGTTCACCCGCGCTCGTCCACGATCCGCCGGAACTTGCCGACCGACCGCTCCAGCGTCTCCGGATCCAGGATCTCGACGCCCACCGACACGCCGATCCCGTCCTTCACCGCCGCCGCGACGGACACCGCGGCCGCCGCCCGCTCCCCGGCCGTCGCGCCCGGCCGGGCCTCCGCCCGCACCGTCAGCACATCGAGCCGGCCCTCCCGGGTCAGCCGCAGCTGGAAGTGCGGCGACACCCCCGGAGTACGGAGCACGATCTCCTCGACCTGCGTCGGGAAGAGGTTCACCCCGCGCAGGATCACCAGGTCGTCGCTGCGCCCGGTGACCTTCTCCATCCGCCGGAACACCCTGGCCGTACCGGGCAGCAGCCGGGTCAGGTCCCGGGTCCGGTAGCGGATCACCGGCATGGCCTCCTTGGTCAGCGAGGTGAACACCAGCTCGCCCCGCTCCCCGTCGGGCAGCACCTCGCCCGTGAACGGGTCGACCACCTCCGGATAGAAGTGGTCCTCCCAGATGTGCAGCCCGTCCTTCGTCTCCACGCACTCCTGGGCCACACCGGGACCCATCACCTCGGACAGGCCGTAGATGTCGACCGCGTCGATCGCGAACCGCTCCTCGATCTCCCGTCGCATCTCCTCCGTCCACGGCTCCGCCCCGAAGATCCCCGCCCTCAGCGAGGTCGTACGCGGATCGACGCCCTGCCGTTCGAACTCGTCCAGGATGGTCAGCATGTACGAGGGCGTCACCATGATGATGTCCGGCCGGAAGTCCTGGATCAGCTGGACCTGGCGGGCCGTCATGCCGCCGGACGCGGGAATCACCGTGCACCCCAGCCGCTCTGCCCCGTAGTGCGCCCCGAGGCCACCGGTGAACAGCCCGTAGCCGTACGCCACGTGGATCTTGTGGCCCGGCCGGCCGCCCGCCGCCCTGATGGAGCGGGCGACCACGTCGGCCCAGGTCTCCAGGTCCTTCCCGGTGTAGCCGACGACGGTCGGGCGGCCCGTCGTCCCGCTGGACGCGTGGATCCGGCGCACCCGGTCCTCGGGGACCGCGAACATCCCGAACGGGTAGTTGTCCCGCAGATCCGCCTTGGTGGTGAACGGAAACCGGGCCAGGTCGGCGAGCGAGCGGCAGTCCTCCGGCTTCAGCCCCGCCCGGTCGAACGCGGCCCGGTAGTGCGCCACGTTCTCGTAGGCGTGACGCAAGGTCGCCCGCAGCCGTTCGAGCTGGAGCGCCTCCAGCTCGGTGCGGCTCATCCGTTCCGCCGAGTCCAGCAGAGCCGTCATGTCGGGCCTCCCTCGTCCGTGCGCAGCGTGCGGGCGACCGATCATTCGGTCGTTTCCTCCGGGAGCAGTAATTCAGGATCTTGCACCGCCTGGCAAGAGGCGTGACGCACCCGGACCGGACCGCGCGTACGCCCGTACCGAACACGGCTGCGCCACCCGGACGGCCCTGTTTGGATGGAGTCATGCCGACCTTCCACACGTACGACGGAACCGAGCTCGCCTATCACCTCGTGGGGGAGGGGACACCACTGGTCTGCCTGCCCGGCGGTGCCATGCGGGCGAGCACCTACCTCGGCACCCTCGGCGCTCTCGCGGACCGCAGGCAGCTGGTCCTCCTCGATCTCCGGGGCACCGGCGGCTCCGCCGCCCCCGAGGACCCCGCCACCTACCGCTGCGACCGGCAGACCGAGGACGTCGAGGCACTCCGCGCCCACCTCGGCCTCGAACGCGTCGATCTCCTCGCCCACTCCGCGGCCGGCGACCTCGCCGCGCTCTACGCCGCCCGGTATCCGCACCGGCTGCGCAACCTGGTCCTCGTCACCCCCACCACCCGGGCGGCCGGGCTCGCCGTCTCGGTGCGCGAGTCCCGCGAGGCGGCCGCTCTGCGCGCCTCGGAACCGTGGTACGAGGACGCGCTCGACGCCCTGGAAGAGGTCTGGGCGGGCCGGATGGACGACGGACTGCGCGCCCGGACGAGGCCGTTCATGTACGCCCGCTGGGACGCCGCCGCCCGGGAGCACGGCGCGGCCTCGCCCGCGCAGATCAACGCCGAGGCCGCCGCCCGGTACGCCGGGGAGGGTGCCTTCGACCCGGCCGCGACGGTCCCCGCCCTGCGCGCGCTGACGGCGCCGGTCCTCGTACTGGCCGGGGAGTACGACACCCTCGTCACGCCCGACCTGGCCGCCGGCCTGGCCGCGCTCTTCCCGCACGCGGAGTTCGCCGTGCAGCGCGGCGCCGCGCACTTCCCGTGGATCGACGACGCCGGGGCGTTCGCCCGCACGGTCGAGGCGTTCCTCGACCCGGAGGTGCACAGCGTCCGGGCGGGCGGGACCCGGCTCGCGTACCGGGTGTGGGGCGACCCGGCCGCGCCGCCGGTGGTCCTGGCCCACGGCCGGTGCGGCAACAGCGCCGACTGGACCCGCATCGCCGGGCGACTGGCCGCCACACACCGGGTGTACGCCTTCGACTTCCGGGGCCACGGGCTCAGCGACTGGCCCGGCCGCTACAGCTTCGAACTGTTCCGCGACGACCTGCACGGCTTCCTCGAAGCCCGCAACCTCGCCGGTGCCACGGTGGTCGGGCACTCCATGGGCGGGGCCGCCGCCTGCCTGCTCGCCGAGCGGCACCCCGGGCTGATCGGCCGCCTGGTCATCGAGGAGGCGCCGCCGCCCATCCCGCTCGACCCGCCCCGCCCCGTCCCCGAACGACCCGCCGGGGAGCTGGACTTCGACTGGCCGGTCGTGCCCGCCATCGACGCCCAGCTCAACGACCCGGACCCGGCAGGACGCGAACTCCTCGGCGAGATCACCGCCCCCACCCTCGTCGTCGGCGGGGGGCCCAGCAGCCGGATCGCCCAGGAGGACCTGGCCGGGATGGCCCGCGCCATCCCCGGAGCGGAGTTCGTCACCATCGACGCCGGCCATCTCGTACACACCGAACGACCGGAGGAATTCCTCGCCGCCCTCCGGTCGTTCGGCATCTGACCACTGAACTGATGGGGCGTCAGTCCCGGTGCAGGAGCGTCACCAGGACGTCGTGCAGCGTCGCCTCGGCGTCCTCGGAGCCCGACTCCGTACGCCAGGCGACGAAGCCGTCGGGGCGCACCAGCACCGCGCCGCCCCGGCCCGTCCCGTGCGCCTCGGCCCAGTCCGCGCCGTCCTCCGGCTCCAGATCGGAGCCCGCACCGATGCCGAACGCGTCCAGACGCACCCCCAGACGGTCCGCGACCCGGGCCGCGGACCGCCGCCACACCGTGTCCGCACCGTCCGCCAGCAGCACGAACGAGCGCTCGTAGAGATCCAGCGTCGAGATCCGCTCCCCGGACCGGCGCACCCAGAGGTGGGGCGCCCGGCTGCCCGGCTCGCCCGTCAGCCGCATCCCCTCCGGGACCACCGGCGCGTCCGGCGCCACACCCAGCACCGCGCCCGCCGTGTAGCGGTAGCCCAGCGCCACGTTCAGCATCCCGCCCCGCTTGCCGCCGCCCACCGAGGGCGGGGGAGCGTAGCCGGGGTGGCTGTGCTCCTCGGACCGCGCCGACGCCCGCTCACTGGTCGCCCGCGCCACCGGCAGCCGCTCCTGCCCGTACGTCTCCAGCAGCCCCCGGCCCGCCTCGCCCCGCAGCACCGCCGCCAGCTTCCACGCCAGGTTGTGCGCGTCCTGGATGCCGGTGTTCGAGCCGAACGCCCCGGTCGGGGACATCTCGTGCGCCGAGTCACCGGCCAGGAACACCCGCCCCCGCGCGTACCGCTCGGCCACCCGCTCCGCCGCGTGCCACGGCGCCTTGCCGGTGATCTCCACGTCGATGTCCGGCGCGCCGACGGCGGTACGGATGTGGCGGGCGCACCGCTCGTCCGTGAAGTCCTCCAGCGTCTCGCCCCGCTCCGGCTGCCACGGGGCGTGGAACACCCACTCGCGCTCGTTGTCCACCGGCAGCAGCGCGCCCTCCGCCTCCGGGTTCGTCAGGTAGCACACGATGAAGCGCCGGTCGCCCAGCACCTCCGCCAGCCCGCGGGACCGGAAGGTGACGCTCACGTTGTGGAACAGGTCACCGGCCCCCGAACGGCCGATGCCCAACTGCTCACGGACCGGGCTGCGCGGCCCGTCCGCCGCGATCAGGTAGTCCGCCCGCACCGTCGTGTGCTCGCCGGTCTCCCGGTTCTTCAGGGCCGCCGTGACCCCCGACGCGTCCGGGTCGAACGACATCATCTCCGTGGAGAAGCGCAGATCACCGCCCTGCTCCCGGGCCTGCTCCAGCAGGACCGGCTCCAGGTCGTTCTGGCTGCACAGGCACCAGCCCGTCGGGCTGAACCGGGCGAGCGCGCCGCCCGGGTCGATCTCCTTGAACAGCCACTCCTGGTCCTCGCCGGTCAGTGAGCCGGCCTGGAGGATGCCGTGGTTGTCCGCCAGCACCGAAGCGGCCGCCCGGATCTCCTGCTCGACACCCGCCCGGCGGAACACCTCCATCGTGCGGACGTTGTTGCCGCGGCCACGCGGATGGGTCGAGGTGGCGGCGTGCTTCTCGACCAGCAGGTGCTCGACGCCGAGCCGGCCGAGGAAAAGGGACGCGGACAGACCCACCAGCGAGCCGCCCACGATGAGGACCGGTACGTGGAGGTCGACGTTCTCGTTCATCAGTTGCTCCAGCTCCGACGCCGTACAGATGCTCTGTCCATGCCCCTGCGGGAGCCGGGTCGGAGCCCTCCGGACGCCTGCTCACCTGAACGGTTCATAAATCTCGCGTCGGGCGGACCAGCGTTTCACGATCGGTCACGGAGACGGCTGGGCGTCCCCGCATTCCTGCCTCCCCTCGTCGAAGGAGTTCGCCAGATGACCACCACCCTCTCGGAACGGATCTCACAGTCCGCCTTCGACGGATCCCGGCTGCGCGTCGTGCTGCTGCTGGACCTGCACGACGGCGCCCAGAAGCAGTTCCTGGAGGCGTACGAGCACATGCGCAACCAGGTCGCCTCCATCCCCGGACACATCAGCGACCAGCTGTGCCAGTCCATCGAGAACCCCTCGCAGTGGCTGATCACCAGCGAGTGGGAGAGCGCCCCGCCCTTCCTCGCCTGGGTGAACAGCGAGGAGCACGTCGCCACCGTGCAGCCCCTGCACAGCTGCGTACGCGACACCAGGTCGCTGCGGTTCAGCGTGCTGCGCGAGACCGGCAAGGGCTTCGAGGCCGTCCCCGACCCGGCCAGGGGCAGCCTCCAGAGCTCCCCGCGCCTCGGCGACGGCGTCGTGCGCCACGCGCTCACCTTCACGGTGAAGCCCGGCACCGAGGACGTCGTCGCGAAGCTGCTGGCCGACTACGAGTCGCCCCGCTCCCGCGTGGACGACCACACCCGGCTGCGCCGCACCTCGCTGTTCATGCACGGCAACCGCGTGGTGCGCGCCGTCGAGGTCGAGGGCGACCTGATGGCCGCGCTGCGGCACGTCTCCCGCCAGCCCGAGATCCGCGCCGTCGAGGAGGCCATCAACCCCTACCTCGAACAGGACCGGGACCTCGCCGACCCCGACTCCGCCCGCATGTTCTTCACCCGCGCGGCTCTGCCGACCGTGCACCACGTCTCGGCCGGCCGCCACGCCCCCGAGAGCCTGCACCGGCACGCCGTGTTCTACCAGGCCAAGGAGGGCTGTGGCATGGCCCTGGCCCGCCTCCTGGCCGGCCACGACGAGGAGGCCGCCGACGACACCGGCAGCCCGATCGACAGCAGCACCATCTTCCAGCGCGACGACGTCGTCGTACGCCTCCTGGAAGCCGGCGGCCCGCTCGACGCGCAGCCCGCCCAGGCCCTCGGCATCCACGGCCCCGGCAAGGCGGCGCGCCTGGCCCGCCTCCTCGCCGGAGAGGCGAACACCGTCCCCGCCACCGACGAGGACGCCGCGCGCTTCCTCGCCCGGTCCGAGATGCGGCTGATCACCGACCGGCGCGCCGCCGATTCCTGAACCGCGCTCCGGCACCCGGGCCCTCGCCCGACCCGTCACCACCACGCGCCCCGCGCCCAGGAGGACAAGCAGAGATGACCACCCACCGGCCACGCATCGTGGACCTCAGCGAGACCCAGCCCAACACCAGGCGCGGAGGCGACCTGCGCGCCCTGCTCACCCCCACCGCGGTGGGTGCCACCAGCGGCTTCATGGGCCTCGCCCTCGTCGACCCCGGCGACCGCATCGGCGAGCACTACCACCCGTACTCCGAGGAGTTCGTGTACGTCGTGCAGGGGCACCTGGAGGTCGATCTGGACGGGGAGACGCACACGATGCGCCCCGACCAGGGCCTGCTGATCCCCCCGCACGTACGCCACCGCTTCCGCAACGTCGGCGACACCGAGGCACGCATGGTCTTCCACCTCGGCCCGCTCGCCCCCCGCCCCGAACTCGGCCACGTCGACACCGAGGTGACCGAGACCGCCGAGCGCGGCGCCCCGCCGGAACGAACCGAGGCCGCCTCATGACCCGGCGGGTGGCGGTCACCGGAGTCGGCGTCGTCGCCCCGGGCGGCATCGGGGCCCCGGCCTTCTGGGACCTGCTCTCCAACGGCCGCACCGCGACCCGGGGCATCACCCTCTTCGACCCCGCGGGTTTCCGCTCCCGGATCGCCGCCGAGTGCGACTTCGACCCGGCCGCCCACGGCCTCGACGACGAGGACACCGCGCGCGCGGACCGCTATGTGCAGTTCGCGATGGTCGCCGCCCGCGAGGCGCTGGCCGACGCCGGACTGGACCCGGAGCACACCGACCCCTGGCGGATGGGCGTCTCCCTCGGCACCGCGGTCGGCGGAACCACCCGGCTGGAGCACGACTACGTCGCCGTCAGCGAGAAGGGCGCGCGCTGGGACGTCGACCACCGCCGGGCCGGGCCCCACCTGGAGCACGCCTTCTCGCCCAGCTCGCTGGCATCCGCCGTCGCCGAGCAGGTCGGCGCCCACGGCCCCGTGCAGACCGTCTCCACCGGCTGCACCTCGGGCCTGGACGCCATCGGCTACGCCTTCCACTCCATCGAGGAGGGCAGGGTCGACGTCTGCATAGCCGGTGCGTCCGACTCGCCGATCACCCCGATCACCGTGGCGTGCTTCGACGCGATCAAGGCGACCTCCCCCAACAACGACGACGCGGAACACGCCTCCCGCCCCTTCGACGCACGCCGCGACGGCTTCGTCATGGGCGAGGGCGGAGCCGTACTCGTCCTGGAGGAGCTGGAGCACGCCCGGGCCCGCGGGGCGACGGTGTACTGCGAGATCGCCGGCTACGCCACCTTCGGCAACGCGTACCACATGACCGGGCTCACCCCCGAGGGCCTCGAGATGGCCGAGGCCATCAACCGGGCGCTCGGCCACGCCCGGATCTCCCCGCAGGACATCGACTACGTCAACGCGCACGGCTCGGGCACCAAGCAGAACGACCGGCACGAGACCGCCGCCGTCAAACGGGCCCTCGGTGCGCACGCCCACAAGGTGCCGATGAGCTCCATCAAGTCGATGGTGGGCCACTCCCTCGGCGCGATCGGCGCCATCGAGATCGCCGCCTGCGTCCTGGCCCTCGTCAACCAGACGGTGCCGCCGACGGCGAACTACGAGTCCCCGGACCCGGAGTGCGACCTCGACTACGTTCCGCGCACCGCCCGCCCCCTGAAGCTGCGCAGCGTCCTCTCGGTCGGCAGCGGCTTCGGCGGCTTCCAGTCCGCGGTGGCCCTGACCCGAGGGAGGACCTGATGAGCACCCGAAAGGCCCGGCGCACCGTTGTCACCGGCATCGGCGTCGTCGCACCCAACGGCACCAGCACCGAAGCCTTCTGGAAGCGCACCCAGGAGGGCATGAGCGTCCTGGACCGGGTCACCCGCGAAGGGTGCGAGGACCTGCCGCTGCACGTCGCCGGCGAGGTCCGCGGCTTCGACCCGGTCGCGCTCATCGAGGAGCGCTACCTCGTCCAGACCGACCGGTTCACGCACTTCGCGATGGCCGCCGCCGACATGGCGCTGGACGACGCCCGGCTCGGCCGCGCCGACTACGAGGACCGGCCGTTCGGCGTCGGCGTGGTCACCGCGGCCGGCTCCGGCGGCGGCGAGTTCGGCCAGCGCGAACTCCAGCGGCTGTGGGGCCAGGGCTCCACGTATGTCGGCCCCTACCAGTCGATCGCCTGGTTCTACGCGGCGAGCACCGGCCAGATCTCCATCCGCGGCGGCTTCAAGGGCCCGTGCGCGGTGGTGGCCAGCGACGAGGCGGGCGGGCTCGACGCCCTCGCGCACGCCGACCGCTCCGTGCGGCGCGGCACCGACGCGGTCGTGGTCGGTGCCGCGGAGGCCCCCCTCGCGCCGTACTCCGTGGTCTGCCAGCTCGGCTACCGCGACCTGAGCCCGGCCGAGGACCCGACGCGCGCCTACCGCCCCTTCACCTCGGACGCCTGCGGTTTCGTGCCCGCCGAGGGCGGTGCGATGTTCGTGGTCGAGGAGGAGGGGACGGCCCGTGATCGCGGTGCCCGGATCCGGGCGGAGATCGCGGGCCACGCCGCCACCTTCACCACGGCCGCCCACTGGGAGGAGTCCCGCGAGGGCCTCGCCCACGCCATCGAGGGCGCGCTGCGGGAAGCCGGCTGCGCCCCCGACGAGGTCGACGTCGTCTTCGCGGACGCGCTCGGCTCCCCGGCAGCCGACCGGGCCGAGGCGCTGGCGCTGGCCGACGCGCTCGGCCCGCACAGCCGGCGCGTCCCCGTGACCGCCCCCAAGACCGGCATCGGCCGGGCCTACTGCGGGGGTCCGGTGCTGGACGCGGCCGCGGCCGTCCTGGCCATGGAGAACGGCCTCGTCCCGCCCACACCCAACGTCTTCGAGGTCTGCCACGACCTCGACGTCGTCACCGAGCGGGCACGCCCCGCCGAGCTGCGCACCGCGCTCGTACTCAGCCGCGGCCTCATGGGCTCGAACGCGGCCCTGGTGCTCCGGCGCCCCGCGTGAGCCCGTCCGACCTTCACGCCCCCCCCGTGAACCCTCGTGAGAAGGAGAAGTCCCTCATGACCGAACGACTGACGTACGCAGAACTCGCCACCCTCATGAAGAAGGGCGCCGGCCTCTCCGTCGACCCCAAGGAGATGGAGAACCGCTCCGACGCCGCCTTCGAGGAGTACGGCCTGGACTCCCTCGGCCTGCTCGGCATCGTCGGCGTACTCGAGAACCGGCACGGTCAGCCGCTGCCGGCCGACGCGGACCGGTGCAAGACGCCCCGCGAGTTCCTCGACCTCGTCAACAACAGCCTCATGACAGGAGCCTGACGTGTCCGGACACACCGAGAACGAGATCGTCATCGCCGCACCCCTGGACCTCGTCTGGGACATGACGAACGACCTGGAGAACTGGCCGCAGCTCTTCAGCGAGTACGCGGCCGTCGAGGTCATGGAACGGGACGGCGAGCGCACCACCTTCCGCCTGACCATGCACCCCGACGAGAACGGCAAGGTGTGGAGCTGGGTCTCCGAGCGCACCACCGACCGTCCGGGCCGTACCGTGCGGGCCCGCCGCGTCGAGCCCGGACCGTTCCAGCACATGGACATCCGGTGGGAGTACAGCGAGGTCCCCGGCGGCACCCGCATGCACTGGCAGCAGGACTTCGCGATGCGCCCCGACGCGCCCGTGGACGACGCCTGGATGACCGACAACATCAACCGGAACTCCAAGGTCCAGATGGCGCTGATCCGGGACAGGATCGAGCAGCGCGACCGCGAGGGCCGCTCCGCCGCCGTCCCGGCCAACTGACGGGCAGAGGGGCACCACTCATGCACCACGCACTGATCGTCGCCCGGATGGCGCCGGGATCCGGCCCGGACATCGCGGAACTGTTCGCCGCGTCCGACAACAGCGAACTGCCGCACCTGGTCGGGGTCACCCGCCGCAAGCTCTTCCAGTTCGGTGACGTCTACCTGCACATGATCGAGTCCGAGCGCCCGCCGGGCCCGGAGATCGCCAAGGTGACGGAGCACCCGGAGTTCCGGGCCATCAGCGAACGGCTCACCGCCTTCGTCAGCCCGTACGACCCCGAGACCTGGCGCGGGCCCAAGGACGCGATGGCCCGCGAGTTCTACCGCTGGGAGCGCGACGCCACCACGTGAGCGACGCGGAACCGCCCCGGTCCCTCCTCGGAGAGGGCCGGGGCGGTTTCACGTACGCCCGGAGGTCAGTCCGGCACCACGCACTCGAAGGCGTGCAGGTACGGGTTGACCGGCCGGACGCCGTCGATCCGCAGACCCGCCTCGGAGAGCCGGTCGACCAGGCTCTGCCGGGTGTGCTTGGCGCCGCCCACGTTCAGGAGCAGCAGCAGGTCCATGGCGGTCGTGAACCGCATCGACGGGGTGTCGTCCACCAGGTTCTCGATGACGACGACCCGGGCGCCTGGACGGGCCGCCCGGACGACGGCGGCGAGCGCCCGGCGGGTGCTCACGTCGTCCCACTCCAGGATGTTCTTGATGATGTAGAGGTCGGCGGCGACCGGGATGCCCTCCCGGCAGTCCCCGGCGACGATGGACGCCCGCCCGGCCAGCGCGCCGCCGTCCCGCAGCCGCGCGTCGGCCCGGGCGACGACCCCCGGCAGGTCCATCAGGGTGCCGCTCACCGACGGGTGCTTCTCCAGCAGGCTCGCCAGCACGTGCCCCTGGCCGCCGCCGATGTCGGCCACCGACGCGACACCGCCGAGGTCGAGCAGCGCGGCGACGTCCAGCGCGGACTGCACGCTGGAGGTGGTCATGGCCGCGTTGAACACCTGCGCCGACTCGTGGGCGTCCTGGTGGAGGTAGTCGAAGAACTCCTTGCCGAACACGTCCTCGAAGACGTTGCCGCCGGAGCGCACCGCGTCCTCCAGGTGGGGCCAGACCTCCCAGGTCCACGGCTCCGTGCACCACAGCGAGATCGCCCGCAGGCTGTCCGGGGCGTCCTCCCGCAGCAGCCGGGACATGTCGGTGTGCGCGAAGGTGCCGTCGGCGTTCTCCGTGAAGACGCCGTAGCAGGCGAGCGCCCGCAGCAGCCGCCGCAGCGGCCCGGGCTCGGTGCCCACCGCCTCGGCGAGCCGCTCCGCGGTCTCGGGGTTCTCGCCGAGCGCGTCGGCGACACCGAGCCGCGCGACGGCGCGCACGGCGGCGGACCGGGCCGCGCCGAACACGAGCTCGCGCAGCCGCATCGCCGGCTGAGGGGTGGGAAGGGGCTGGACGGGAGTGGTGCCGGGGGTGGTGCTCACGGTGGTCATGCCGTCTCGCTTCTCCTCGTGCGGGGGGTCACCGGTCAGCACATCCCGGCCGGTGCGGAGGTCGTGCAGACATTGCCGGTGAACCGGTTGCCCGTGCCGGTGTCCCGGTTCGCCAGGTCCGCGGGCTGATTGCCGAGGACGACGTTGCCGCTGACGGTGTTGTCGGTGTTCTTCGCGCCCACGAAGCTCTTGAAGAGCACGACGCCGCCCGACAGCGGGGTCGCGCCCACGTTGTCGCGGATCACGTTGTTCCGCACCTCGGTGGACTCGGTGCCGGTCAGCACGATCCCGGAACCCTGGATCGCGGGCAGCCGGTCGGTGGCGGCGCAGAACTTGTTGTTGCCGGTGATCCGGTTGGAGCGGACCGACAGGGCACCGGCCCGCGGAGTGCCCTCGTCGCCCACGACGAACACCCCGCTGCAGTTGGCCGTGAAGGTGTTGTCGCGCACCGACAGGTTGCGCACCCGCCGCGCGGTGAACCCGATCCGGTTGTCGGTCAGCGTGTTGCCCCGGACCCGGGTGCCGCCGGTGTCGGTGGCGCCGCCCTCCTCGTCGACGCTGTTGGCGACGAAGATCCCCGCGTCCCCGTTGGAGCGGGCGGTGCTGTCCCGGATGTCGGAGCGGGTGGACCGCTGCTGCGCGATGCCCCAGACACCGTTGGTGTCGGCGGTCACCGAGCGGACGGAGAGCCCGTCCGTCCAGGACGCCCACAGGCCGCTGCGGGCGAACCCGGTGACGCGCAGGGACCTGACGGTCACCCCGTCCACGGTGTCGTCCGCCGTCCCCAGGACGCAGATTCCGTTGCCCGCCCCCGCGCAGTCGTCGCCGGAGGCGGCCCGGCCGGCCGCGGGCATGATGACCGTGTCGTCCCCGGAGCCGCGCAGGGTCAAGCCCGGCGTACTGATCCGGACGCTCTCGCGGTAGGTCCCGGGCCGGACGACGATGGTGTCACCGGGGCGCGCGGCGTCCACCGCCGCCTGGATGGACTGCCCCGGTGACACCACGCGCGCGCCGGTCGCGGCGGCCGGTGCGGACGGCACCGCCGCGGCCAGTCCGGCGGCCGATACGGCTGCGATGCTCACGAGGCGAGTGATGTGTCGTTTCCTCATGAGCCGAAGCTATGGGCGATCCCGGCCCGGTGCCACGCACGGTGAGCGGTTGGACGCGGGACGTGCCCGAATGGCTCACGCCCGGCCCCTCTCGGTAGCGTGGTGGCCGTGACAGCCGAACGCGATCTGCGAGTCCTGCTGAGCGGCCTGAGCCCCGAGCCGCACCCCGGCCGGTACGTCTACGCCACCGTGTCCGACGGCATCCTCCCCGACGGTGTCGCACCCGTCGTCACGGTCCGCGAGAGTGAAGGGCTCACCCTGGTGCTCCCCGAGGCCGAGGCCGCGGCGGCCGGGCTGACGTACACCTATGTCGCAGGCTGGATCACCCTGCGCGTGCACTCGGCGCTGGAGGCGGTGGGGCTGACCGCCGCCGTCTCGCTCGCCCTGACCGACGCGGGGATCAGCTGCAACGTGGTGGCGGGGTTCCACCACGACCACCTCTTCGTGCCGTACGAGCGGGTGGACGAGGCCGTCACCGTCCTGGAACGGCTGGCCGCGGAGTCGCGTACCGGGTGACAGGTGTGCACACGGTCGAGGTGTGCGGTGCGCGGAGGTGTGCCCCCGGGCCTGGGCATATGCCGGTCCGGGCCCGGCTCGGCGAGGTGAGCCAGGACACGTAACATGTGTGCATGTCCTTCCTCCGCCGCCGCAGCGCCGCCACACCCGCGGGCCCCGACTTCGACGTCCTGGCCATGGACCCCGGTGACTGGCCCGGCAACCTCGGCGCCGGTCTGCTCCCCGCCCCCGACGGCAGCTGCCAGGGTGTGTTCCTCCGGTACGACCTCTTCGGCGGGCGCGGCCCCGCGATGATCATCGGCAACCTGCCGGAGGGCTCGCCCGCGCGGGAGACCGAGGAGGGGCAGGTTCCCTTCGAGGTGGCCCAGTTGCTGCTGGCGCTGGAGAACGACGAGCCGGTCGAGGTCACCGGCACCGAGGACATGCCCGTCATGCAGGGCGACAACCTCATGATCGTGCGCCGGGTGAAGCTCTCCGAGAGCCGCATCTCGTGTGTGCAGTTCGACCGCAGCGACGGTGTGCTCGTCACCATCGCCAGCTGGGACCGGCCCATCACCGACGACCTGTACGCCCTCCTCAAGCCGCTGCCCGCCGAACTCTTCCAGCAGGGCTGAGGGCACACCCCGGTCACCGGGCCGTATCGCCCGGTGACCGAGGGGGACCGGCGCGAGCTACACGTTCGCTCCCGCCGGCTGACCGAACAGGGTCGCCACCTTCGCCGCCGAAGTGCCCAGCCCTGTCGGGCCGTTGAGGTGCCACGGGGCGCCGGTACCCCGCCGCAGATCCTCCTCCCGGTAGCGCCGGCAGCCCCGGTGCCAGATCAGGATCCCCGCGAGCCAGTGCTTCAGCTCCCGCACATAGCCCGCCAGCGTCTCCCTGGCCTCGGCGTCCAGGCCGAAGTCGTCGTACAGCACGGGCAGTTCGTTCTCGGCGACATGCAGGAACTGCCGCAGCCGCGACTTCATCAGGTCGTACAGGATCGCCATCCCGGTCGGATAGTCCACCCCGAAGAAGTTCTGCACGACCAGGACCCCGTTGTGCACCTCGCCCTCGTACTCGATCTCCTTCTGGTACGAGAACAGGTCGTTGAGCAGCGCCGCGTAGTCGGCGGCCGCGTTCTCCAGGGAGCGCAGCGGGCCGCTCTCGTAGATCTCCCGCGGCACCTTCCGGCCGTGCCCGATCCGGCACAGGCTCATCGTCAGGTCCGAGCCGAACGTCATGCGCCGCATCTCGACGTAGTCCACCGGATCGGGGATCCGGTGCTGCGCCTGGTTCGCCAGCTCCCACAGCCAGCTCTCCGTCATGTCCTCGACGGACTTGCGGAAGGCGCGTCGCCCGGCGTCGTCCATCGGCCCCGCCGTACGCTCCCAGAGGTCGCCGAGGCCCCGTTCCAGCGCGTTGACCGGCTCCGGCACCGGGCTCCCGTCCAGCGGCATGAAGAGCGACAGGCGTTCGTTGGCCAGCCGGGCCCCCGCCAGGTCACGTGACCGGCCGTGCACCACCGGGAACCAGTCGTCGCCGTACGTCCCCCACGCCAGCCACCCCGAGGACAGGTCGAGCCCGTCCGGCGTCGCGTCCGGGTGGATACCGGCCGCGCACAGCGGCAGGTCGATCGCCCGCAGCCGCTCCTCGTCCCAGATGTGCGAGCCCGGCACTCCGGGCTGCGGCCCCAGGATGCCCATCCGGTCGGCCCAGACCACCAGCCGCTCGCGGGCCCCCTCCAGATGCGGGCTCAACGTCGTGTCGAACGGCAGGTCGAAGTCGGGCAGCAGGGACGGGCCCACGTGCTGGAAGAGCGCGTGGCTGTGGCTGCGGAGCCGGGCCGACTCGGAGCGCCGGGTGAACCGGATCGACGCGGCGGACATCCCGAAGCCCGGCTCGGCCTCGCCGGCGCCCCCGTCGTTCATGTAGCGGCTGGAGCGCATGTGCCACTCGTGGCCGCCGGACTGCCAGTCCTGCAACCCCTTCACGTACGCCCCGACCGCGGCCGTCTGCGCCGCGTCGAGCCCCTTGGCCGCGCAGAGCGGACCCACCTCGGTCAGCGCGGTGTTCTCGAACTGCTGGAGCCTGGACGTCAGCAGGTCGTTCACCGCCTCGGCCGCCTCCTGCGTCGAGCAGGCGAGGAAGCGTTCGAGGACCAGCACCCCGTTGCTGTTCTCGCCCTCGTCCTCCACCTCGCGCTGGTACGAGAAGAGGTCGTTGCGCAGATGGACCCCGTCCGAGAACGCGTCGCGGAGCACCCGCAGCGCCCGCTCACCGGCGACCGCCTCCGGAACCTCGGCCCCGGCCGCGTACTCCACGAGCCCGGCCGACCAGGGGGCCCCGCCCACCTTGCGGCGCATCTCGATGTACTCGACGGGGTTCGCGATGCGGCCCTCGTTGATGTTCGCGAGCTCCCACAGCGACTCGTTGAGCAGGTTCCTGGTCGACTCCGCGAACCGGACCCGCCACGCGTCGGACATCGCGGGCACCGTACGCGCCCACAGATCCGCGAGACCCGCCTCCACCGGGTTCTCCGGCTCGGGCACCGGCGCGCCGCGCTCCATCGGCATGAACGCGGGCAGCCGGTCCAGATACCGTTTGCCGCCCTCGCGGTCCGGGGTCCGTTTGAACAGCTCCAGGAAGTGGTCGTCGAAGAAGAAGACCCACACGTACCAGTCGGTGACGAGTGACAGCGCCTCCGCCGAGCAGTCGGGATGGGTGTACGCGCACAGCAGCGCGTAGTCGTGCGCGTCGAGGTCCTTCTCCTCCCAGATCCCGGACCCCTCCAGCATCCCCATGGCCCGCGCCCACGTCTTCGTGTGCTGCCGGGCCTCCTCCACGTGGGGGTTGAGACGCGCCGGATACGGAACATAGAAGTCCGGCAGGGTGAACGGCTGAGCCATGTGCGTCCGGCCTTTCCGAGAGCCACTGCGTGGGAACCACGCGCATCGGTCCTGTCGGCGCCAGCACTACCCTTGGTCCGTTCGGGGTACGCACCCGCGCGATTAGTCACACCGCAGAGCGCCCGTTCGAGGGACACCCGTGCCGGTCCGGGCGCGTAAAACCCTGGTAACGCCCGATCGCCACACCCCGGCCGCCTCCCGCCCTTCGCAGGTCAGCGGCCCTGTCAGTGGTCTGGTCCACTGGTCCAACGCGCGGGCCGCCTCCGGCCCTTGACGCTCCTTCACCTCAGGTCACAGAGTGTGCGCGCACGCCCGCTCCGGCTCCACCCGGCTCTACGAAGGGTTGTCATGACGTCCAAGCAGAGGACCAGGCTCGCACTCGCCTTCACCACCGCCGGGGCTCTGAGCCTCGCACTGCTCAGCCCGGCCGCCCCGGCCGGCGCCGACGGGGTCCGGCCCGAGTGCCCGCGCGGTCTCGCCTGCGACTGGGTGCCGGCCGCCTACCAGCAGACCGGCGACCCGGCCGACAAGGAGACGTACGGCAACTACGACACCGCCGACCGGCCGCACACCAACAAGATCAAGTTCATCGTGCTGCACGACACCGAGGAGGACTTCGACACCACTCTGAAGATCTTCCAGAACCCGCTGAAGCAGACCTCGGCCCACTACGTCGTACGCTCCGCCGACGGGCACGTCACCCAGATGGTCAAGAACAAGGACGTCGCCTGGCAGGCGGGCAACTGGTACGTCAACAGCCACTCCATCGGCATCGAGCAGGAAGGCGTCGCCGTCGACGGCGCCCAGTGGTACACCCCCGAGATGTACCGCTCGACCGCCGCCCTCGTGCGCTACCTCGCCGCCAAGTACGACATCCCGCTCGACCGCCAGCACATCATCGGCCACGACGGCGTCCCGCCCACCAGCGCCGGCGGCACCAGGAACATGCACTGGGACCCGGGCACCTACTGGGACTGGAACCACTTCATGACGCTGCTCGGCAAGCCCACCGTGCCGACCGCCCGTCCCGGCAGCCAACTGGTGACCGTCAGCCCGGGCTTCAAGAGGAACAAGCAGGCGTTCCGCGACTGCGAGAAGAACGTGGACCTGCCCGTCCAGGCCTCCAGCGCCGTCCCGCTGCACACCGCTCCCTCCGACGACGCGCCCCTCTTCTCCGACCCCGGCATCCACCCGGACGGCTCGCCCGGCACCAACTGCGCCGCCGACTGGGGCAGCAAGATCAGCGCCACCCAGCAGGCCGTCGTCGCCGGCCACGCCCCGGGCTGGACGGCCATCTGGTGGTACGGCGAGAAGGCGTGGTTCCGCACCCCCGCCCACGCCCGCACCACCGTCCCCACCTCCGGCTACGTCGTCCGCCCGAAGGCGGGCAGGGCGGAGGCGCCGGTGTACGGGGTCGCCTACCCGGAGAAGTCGGAGTACCCGGCGGACTTCGCGGACCAGCGGATCGGCGCGCCCCTCCAGTACACGATCAAGGCCGGCCAGTCCTACCCGGGCGGTGGCGAGGCGCCCACCGGCTTCTTCTACGCACCGACGATCGACGCCTCCTACCCGCTGGACCACGCGTACTTCAAGGGCGCGGAGAAGTACGTGACGGTCCAGATCGGCCACCGGATCGCCTTCGTCAAGGCGTCCGACGTGGACATCGTGCGCGCCCGCTGAAGCCAGGAGCCGGCACGCGCACAACAGCGCGCCGCGGGCCCGGTGTGTCGGCACCGGACCCACGGCGCGCCCCATGGGGCCGGGCGGTCAGCGCGTGCCGACCGCCGCCCGCACGGCGTTCCGGGCCATCGCGCAGTCGTCGTGCAGCCGGCGCAGCAGCAGCCGCTGCTCCTCGCCCGGGGCGAGCGCACCCGGCCGCTCCGGCACGGCCCGGGCGGGCCCGGCCTCCCGCATGGCCCGCTGCACGGCCGTCTCGTACCGGCGGATCTCCCGCGTGAGTACGAGCATCAGGTTGACCAGGAACGCGTCGCGTGCCGCCGGACCGGCGGCCTGCGCCAGCTTGCTGATCTCGCGCCGGGCCACCGGGGCGTCACCCAGTACCGTCCACAGCGTCGCCAGGTCGTACCCCGGCAGGTACCAGCCCGCGTGCTCCCAGTCCACCAGCACCGGTCCCGTGGGCGACAGCAGGATGTTGGAGAGCAGCGCGTCCCCGTGGCAGAACTGCCCCATCCCGTGGCGCCCGCCGGAGTGGGCGATCCCGTGCAGCAGCTTCTGCAGGTCGCCCAGGTCCCGGTCGGTGAAGAGCCCCAGCTCGTGGTAGCGGGCGATCCGCGCCGCGTAGTCGAGCGGGGCGTCGAACAGACCCGCCGACGGACGCCAGGCGTTCACCCGGGCCACCGCCCCGAGAACGGCCCGCAGGTCCGCGCGCGGCGGCGCCTCGGCCGGGTGGCGCGTCAGGGCGGCCACCCGGCCCGGCATCCGCTCGATGACCAGCGTGCAGTTCTCCGGGTCGGCGGCGATGAGCCGGGGCACCCGTACCGGCGGGCGGTGCCGGACGAACGCCCGGTATGCCCCTATCTCGTGCCGGAACCGCTCCGACCACTCGGGGGAGTGGTCGAGTAAACACTTCGCCACCGCCGTCGCGCGCCCCGTGGAGCCGACCAGCAGCACCGAACGCCCGCTGCGCCGCAGCACCTGCACCGGATTGAACTCCGGGCAGATCCGGTGCACGGACGCGATCACCATCCTCAACTGGGCGCCCTGGGGGCCCGAGAGGTCCAGCCGGCCGCCGAGGGAGGGGACACCGGGCCCTCCCGGCCGCCGGGGCCGCCCGAGGCCGGGAGGCGGGACGGTCGCACGCGGGTCGAGATACGGTCCGCCGCCCGCCTGGAGGGGACGCAGCGGCCGGGGCGGGGCGGACACGGAGGACGATGCTGTGTACATGGGCGATACAGATCCCTTCGTGCGCCGACAAGTTGCGTGCGCCACCCCGGCCGGCGGCCGTTCGGCACCCTGGGGAGTACCTAGGGCTGCCGGGCGGGGTTGCGCTTTCCTACCTGACACCGGCGCGCGGGTGTCTCTCCACATAGCGCACCCTGGCGAACCCTGGCGAATAGTCGCAAGGCATCTGACACGGGGTTACTGTCAACACAGCCGAGAACCTGGGGGCTTGACGTGACCGGAGAACCCAACACCCGCCTGTCGGACCTGTTCGGCCTTGCCGGCTGGTCCAAGGGCGAACTCGCGAGAATGGTGAACCGGAAGGCGGCGGCCATGGGCCACCCCCAACTGGCCACCGACACCTCGCGCGTGAGGCGCTGGATCGACATGGGGGAGTCCCCCCGCGATCCCGTGCCGAAGGTGCTGGCGGCTCTGTTCACCGAGCGGCTCGGTCGTGTCGTGACCATCGAGGACCTCGGGTTCGGCCGGCGCGGGCGTGTGGGGAAGCGGCGAGAGGCCGGGACGCAGGACAATCCCGAGCAACTCCCGTGGGCGCCCGAGCGGACGGCAGCGGTCCTCACCGAATTCACGGGAATGGACCTCATGCTCAACCGACGCGGCTTGATGAGCGCGGGCGCCGCGCTCGCCGCCGGCTCCGCCATCGCCGGCCCCATGCACGACTGGCTGCACACCGACCCCGTACTGGCGGCCGATGCCCCGAGCACCGGCGGCCCGGTGCACGCGGATCCGGCCGGCTTCGACCTGTACGAGGCCGCTCCCATCGGCTCCGAGGAGATCGAGGCGCTGGAGCGGTCCGTCGAGGTCTTCCGCGCCTGGGACGCGTCCCGGGGTGGCGGCCTCCAGCGCAAGGCCGTGGTGGGCCAGCTCAACGAGGTGGGCGGGATGCTCTCGTACCGCCACCCCGCCCACCTCCAGCAGCGGTTGTGGGGCGTCGCCGCCAACCTCGCCGTCCTGGCGGGGTGGATGTCGCACGACGTGGGCCTCGAACCCACCGCGCAGAAGTACTTCGTCATCGCCGCGCACGCGGCCCGGGAGGGCGGCGACCGCCCGCGCGCGGGCGAGGCCCTGTCCCGGGCGGCCCGCCAGATGGTCCACCTGGGCCGCCCCGACGACGCGCTGGACCTGATGAAGCTCGCCAAGTCGGGCTCCGGTGAGACCGTGCTGCCGCGCACCCAGGCGATGCTCTGCACCATCGAGGCATGGGCGCAGGCGTCCATGGGCCGGGGCCAGGCCATGCGGCGCACGCTGGGCCGGGCCGAGGAGCTCTTCGTCTCGGACAAGACCGACGTGCCCCCGCCCAGCTGGATGCAGATGTTCGACGAGGCCGACATGCACGGCATGCAGGCCCTGGCCTTCCGTACGCTCGCGGAACACGAGCCCGCGGCGGCGGTCATCGCCCAACGGCACGCGAAGCAGGCCCTGGAACTGCGGGACAACGGCCGCGAGCGGTCCAAGATCTTCGACTACATCTCGCTCGCCTCGGCGTGCTTCATCGCCGACGACCCGGAACAGGCCGACCGCTACGCACGGCTCGCCCTGGTCACGATGGGGGAGACCTCCTCCCACCGGACCTGGGACCGGCTGCGCGAGATGTACCGGCTGACCGGGCAGTTCTCCGGCTACGCGAAGATCGAGGACCTGCGCGAGGAGATCGAGCTCGCCGTGCCGCCGAGCCAGCGCAAGAAGTCGAGGAGTGCCGAGATCTGAGGAGTCCCGGCACGCGATGAGCAGCGGGCTCCGCCGAGGGCGGCCGCCGCTTCGCTACGCCCCGACGCGGGCGATCAGCACGCACGCGTCGTCCAGCCGCTCGGTTCCGCCGAACGCCTCGACGACGATCCGTACGCACTCCTGCGCCGAGCGGGCCTCGGTGAAGCGCGGGGCCAGCCCCAGCAGCGTCTCCGTGCCCGGGCGCGCACCGCCGTGCCCGGCGGCGTCGTCGCGGGCCAGTCCGTCGGTGTGCAGCACCAGCACGTCGCCGGGCAGCAGGTGCGCCTCGTCCTGCTCGTAGGCGGCCCCGGAGGACGCTCCGAGCAGCACCCCGTCCGGCTGGGGCAGCGGGCGTCCGGTGCCGTCGCGGAAGAGCAGGGGTGCGGGGTGTCCGGCCTGCGCCCAGTCCAGGGTGCGCGTGGCCGGGTCGAACCTGCCGCACACGGCGCTGCCCAGTGCCGGCTGAATGGAGGTCTCCACCACCTGGTTGAGGTGCCCGAGGAGGGCGCCGGGCTCGATGCCGGCGATCGCCATGCCGCGCACCGCGCCCATCACCACCGCCGTGGCGGAGGTGGCCTGGGCGCCGTGGCCCGTGAGATCGCCGACGGCGAGCACCGTCCTGCCGTCGGGCAGTTCCATGGCGTCGTACCAGCCGCCGCCGGCCAGGGCGCTCGTCCTGGACGGCAGGTGGTGCGCGGCGATGTCCAGGGCACCGGCACCCTGGCCGGGGAGCCGGAGGGAGGTCTGCCACGGCGGGAGGACGGCTGCCTCCGGCTCCGCGCCGGCCCGGTGCCCGGTCCCGGCGTCGGGCTGTTCGCGGCTCAGGGAGTCGCGGGTGCGGCGCACCACCTGCTGGCTGCGCCGCAGCGCGCTGACATCGCGCAGGACGGCCCACATGGAGGCGGTGCAGCCGTCCGTGTCGAGGACGGGCTCGCCCATCATGTGCAGGGTCCGGACGCGCCCGTCGGTGTGCCGGATGCGGAACTCGCCGTCTATCGGCTTGCCGTCCACCAGGCAGTCCGTGACGAGCGCGGTGAGTAACGGCTGGTCCTCGGGGAGCAGCCGGGAAGGCAGGGCGTCGAGCGACAGCCCGCCCGCCTCGGGGTCCCGGCCGAAGATCCGGAACAGCTCGTCGGACCAGCTGACCTCGTCGGTGAGCAGATTCCACTCGGCGCTGCCGACCCGGCCGATCAGGGAGCCGGCGGGCTCGCCGGCGCCGTCCGCGGGCTGTTCGGAGGGCTCGGCGGGCAGGCCGTCACGGAGCTGTCCCAGCTGTGCGCCCAGGTCGTCCAGATGGTGCACCGCCAGCTCACACAGCGCCCGCTGCCAGCGCGTCCGAGGGTCGTCCTCGTCGACGCGCACGGCGTCGCGCCGCACCGCGTCCACGTCGCCCCGCAGCCGCCGGGTGCGGTGGATCAACGCGTCGACGGCTTCGCGCTCGGGCGGTTGCGGGGCGGAGCGGTCCGCGGAGAGGGGGGACGGCATGTCGTACTCCGATACAGGGCGGCACAACCAGTGACGAAGGGTGGACCGCATACGACTTTCGCACAGCCGGAAGAGGCCCGTAAGTGGTTTGGCAACACTCGATGCGTTCTTGCATCCGGCATATGCCAGCGGCTGACTGTAGCCCATTCCCTTTCGAACAGCCTTGCTGTTAACGGCGGTTGGTGCAAGTCGCGTGGTGAGGGGCGGCCGGGAATGCGCGGGAGGGCGGCCGCGTTGTACGGGCAGAACGAAAACGAATCCCGTTCCCAAAAGTCCCGGGTTCCGTGATCGTCACCGCGCACGACCGTCCGCGTCCAGGAAGGAACGCCTCATGAAGTCCCGAATCCATCCCGTCTCCCGTCCGGTGGTCTTCCGCGACCGCGCCGCCGGGACCGCCTTCCTCACCCGCTCCACCGCCGACTCCGACCGGCGCGTCACGTGGGAGGACGGCCGGAGCTACCCCGTCATCGACGTGGAGACCTCGTCGGCGAGCCACCCGTTCTACACGGGGACGCAGCAGGTGCTGGACACGGCGGGCCGGATCGAGCGGTTCCACCGCCGCTACGGCACCGAGGTGCCCGCCGCCCGGTGACCGAAGCGCCGTCCGCACCGCCGGTAGCCGTGCCCTGGATCACAGTCCGGGGCCGGGATTGCCGGGAACAGGGCGCAGTGGTTTATCGTTCACCTATATGTGGATGACGCCTTGGGCGCCCACAGTCAAGCCGCCCCGGCTGGATTCCCCCGATCCGGCCGGGGCTTCCCCTTCACGGGGCCGCCCTCCGCCCGCCCCGGCCCCGCCGAAGCCTCCACCAGCAGCGCCGCCGCGGCCAGCGCCGCGGACACCACCGCACCGCCCGCCGGCCACCACCGCAAGGTC
>NZ_JAAGNI010000472.1 GCF_010550605.1 Streptomyces sp. SID9727 | reverse complement strand
GCCGCGCCCCCGAGGTGCCCGCAGCGGCCAGGAGGCCGGGGATCAGGGCGACGACGGCCGCCGCCGGGTCGATCGGCGCGTCGAGGACGGTCCACAGCACCGCCAGCACACCGATGAGCAGCAACCAGTCCCCGGGCGTGGTCAGCGCCCCCGGCGGGCGGCCCGGCACACGTAATACGTACCTGCCCCGCGCGGCCCGGATCCCGCACCACACCAGGGTGGCCGCGAACGCCCCGGCCAGCGCCTCGGGCTGCCCGCCGGCGCGGAGCACCAGCCAGGCGGGTAAACCGAGTCCGGCGGATTCGGCGCACACCACCACGGCCAGCAGGCCCGGGCGCCTGCCGGGCGCCCCGGTGCCGCGCTCGCGCCGTACGTCCGGGAGCTGCCGCGGCCGGCGGACGTCCCGGTCGTACGGCAGTCCTGAGGAGATCCGCGGTCGTGGCGCCCCCGCCAGTCCCACGGGCCTCGGTATATCGGATTCGGGTAGCTCGACATGCCCCATGAACCCCCCAGTCACAGTCGCATCGCCACAAACGGGGCGCATCCGCCGATCCAGTGGACTGACGGACGCGCCCTCGCTCGGTGCACGATATCCACACACATGGCATTTCGCTGGAGTTCCGGTGAAGTTCAGACAGGCCCGATGATCCGGAACTCGTCCCGATCCGTACCGGATCTCAGGTTCTGTGCGCACCTGTTGGTATGTGTGACGTGTGTCAAACGGTTGGTGTGCGGATATGTACCTCGGTCGCCAACTACCGTACGTGCTCGCGCGGTTGCGTGGGTGGTATTCGGGCCGCTCGATTCCGGCGGCCGACGGGCGGTCTGGGAGGATGTGGTGTCGGGAGAACGTGCCCGGCCACGAGTGGAAGTAGGGACGTACGGTGACCCCCGCGGAGAAGAACTGGGCCGGCAACATCACCTTCGGTGCGAGGCGGCTGTGCGTGCCGCGATCCGTCCGCGAACTGCGCGAGACGGTCGCCGCCTCGGACGCCGTCCGCCCCCTGGGCACCCGGCACTCCTTCAACACCGTCGCGGACACCTCCGGCGACCACGTGTCGCTCGCCGGGCTCCCGCGCGTGGTGGACATCGACGTCCCGGGGCGGTCGGTGTCCCTGAGCGCCGGACTCCGCTTCGGCGAGTTCGCCGCCGAACTGCACGAGCGCGGTCTCGCCCTCGCCAACCTGGGATCGCTCCCGCACATTTCCGTGGCCGGAGCCGTAGCGACCGGCACGCACGGCTCGGGGGTGGGAAACCGCTCACTGGCGGGCGCCGTGCGCGCCCTCTCCCTGGTGACGGCCGACGGAGGGACGCGCACCCTGCGGCGTGACGACGAGGACTTCGCCGGAGCGGTCGTCTCCCTCGGCGCGCTCGGCGTGGTGACCTCGCTCGACCTGGACCTCGTGCCCGCCTTCGACATACGGCAGTGGGTGTACGAGGACCTTCCCGAGGCCACCCTGACCGCGCGCTTCGACGAGGTCATGTCCGCCGCCTACAGCGTCAGCGTCTTCACGGACTGGCGCCCCGGCCCGGTCGGCCAGGTCTGGCTGAAGCAGCGGGTGGGAGACGAGGGCGCCGCGGGCACCCCGCCCGCCGAGTGGCTGGGCGCACGGCTCGCCGACGGCCCCCGGCATCCGATCCCCGGGGTGCCCGTCGAGAACTGCACCCGGCAGCAGGGCGTGCCCGGCCCCTGGTACGCGCGGCTGCCGCACTTCCGGATGGAGTTCACCCCGAGCAACGGCGACGAGCTCCAGTCGGAGTACTTCGTGGCCCGTTCGGACGCCGCCGCCGCGTACGAGGCCCTGGCCCGGCTGCGCGGACGCGTCGCCCCGGTGCTCCAGACCTCCGAGCTCCGCACCGTCGCGGCGGACGACCTCTGGCTGAGCCCCGCCCACGGCCGGGACTCGGTGGCCTTCCACTTCACCTGGGTCCCGGACGCGGCGGCCGTCGCGCCGGTGGTCGCGGGGATCGAGGAGGCCCTGGCCCCGTTCGGCGCCCGCCCGCACTGGGGCAAGGTCTTCTCCACGGCCCCCGAGGTGCTGCGCACGCTGTACCCGCGCTACGCGGACTTCGAGGAGCTCATGAGCCGCTACGACCCGGAGGGCACCTTCCGCAACGCGTTCCTGGACCGGTGCTTCCGGCGCTGATCCGCGTGGTCAGCGGTTGCCGCGTTCGTCCTCGGCGCGGGACGGCCAGGCGGCGGCCGAGCGGCCCGGGGCGAGCTGGTCGACCACGTCGGCCAGCTCCTCGCAGGCGTGCTCGATGCGGTGGCGGATGTTCTGCTGCTCGGTGACGACGGCGGCCAGCAGGAGAGCGGTGAGAGCGACGGCGCCGTTCAGGACCGTGAGGCTGATCATCACCTCCACGATGGTGTGCCCGCCGAACGGACCGGCTCCGTCCGTTCCCGCCACGATCGCCAGCACGGACACCAGCAGGGCGCACGGGGCGCTGCCCGGAAGCTGGAAGCGCAGGGCGGCCCAGATGAGGATCGGAAAGACCAGGTACATCATCGACAGCGTGCTCCGGGTGGCGATCACCGCACCGACGACCGCGACGGCCAGCAGCACCCCGGCCTCCGCCCAGCGGTCCGTGATCCGGGGCAGCCGTGCCCGGGGCAGGACCAACAGGACCGGGGTGACCATGAGCACCCCCATGACGTCGCCGGCCCACCAGGCGGCCCAGACGGACCAGAAGTCGTGGAACGGGAGCTTTCCGTCCGCCACCAGCATCCCCGCCCCCGTGGTGCTGCTGATCGTCATGGGGAGCATCCCGCCGAGGAACACCAGGATGATCCCGTCACGCAGCCGGTCCAGCTCGTTGCGGAAACCGGCCCGGCGCATCAGCAGGTACGCGCACAGCGGCGCGAGCGTGCTGCCCGCCACGACGGCGGCGGTGGCCGGCCGCGCCGTACCGGTGAGCGTGGTGACGACGACCAGCGAACCGACCGCGATCCCCGGCCACGCGCGCGCCCCCAGGTACAGCAGGCAGCCGAGTGCGACCCCGGTCGGGGGCCACAGGGGGGTGACCACCGCCCCGTAAACGGTCACCTCCCGCAGCAGCCCCAGGCGGGCCGCCCCGTAATAGGCGGCGGCGACGGCCACGACACGCAGGACCGCCGACAGGTGACGGCGGGTCCTCTCAGTGCGGATCACGCCTCTCATCAGACACCGGTACCGAGGTGGACGGCGGTGTGACACGCACGGGCGGACGGCACCCGCCCCGCTCTCCGCCGTCCCCGAGGCCCCCGTGGCGCAGGACGAGCACCGCCGCGTCGTCCTGGTGCCCGGTGTGTTCGGCGGCCGCCATGATCGCGTCCGCCAGCGCGTCCGCGTCCTCGGTCACCCGGGAACGGACGAGCCGCACCACCTCGTCCAGTCCCGCGTCCAGGGAGTACGAGGGGCCCTCGACCAGCCCGTCGGTCAGCAGCACGAAGGCCCCCTCGCCGCTGAGCGAGCGCGTGGTGACCGGGTACTCCTCGCCCGGCTGCACACCGAGCGGCAGCCCGCCCTCGTCGTCCGTGGTGCCCGCCCGGCCGTCGGCGGTGGCCCAGACGGCGGCCACGTGCCCGGCGCGGGCGCTGCGCAGTTGTCCGGTGGCCGGGTCGAGACGGGCGAAGGTGCAGGTGGCGAGCCGTTCGGCGTCGGCGGCGAGCAACAGGTCGTTGGTACGGCTCACGACCTCGCCCGGGTCCTCCGCCGTGAGCGCGAACGCGCGCATCGCGATGCGGATCTGGCCCATGAAGGCGGCGGCCTCCACGTCGTGGCCCTGCGCGTCCCCGACGGAGAACGCCAGCGCCCCGTCGGGGAGCACGAACCCGTCGTACCAGTCGCCGCCGATGTCCAGGCCACTGCGCGCCGGGGTGTACCGGGCGGCGGTCCGGAGGCCCGGCAGCGAAGGCAGGGCGGAGGGCAGCATCTCCCGCTGGAGTGCCTCGGCCAGTTCCACCCTGGCCTGGTGCAGCTCCACCTCGCGGCGGGCCCGGGACGTGAGGTCGTGGAGGGTGGTGAGCAGTTCGTCGGAGCTGGCCGACCGGGAAGGACGACGCCGGTTCATGGGCCGCTCCGCGGGGAGGGGGGATGGCGGGCCGGGTGTCTGCATCCTATTTCGGCCGGGGAGCGGGCGCAGTCCGGGCGGGCGGCGCCGGCCGGTCGGGTGGATGCTGGAAGTGGACCCGCGCGGCGGCCCGCGCCCGCCGGCCGGTGCGGGCCGGGAGGTATGCGATGAACCGCACGCTGGAATGGACGGTGCGCGTCGAGCTCTCCGAGGAGGGCGGGACGACCAAGGCGGAAGCGGTGCTGGACACGGGCACCGCGAGACTCTCCGGCCAGGGGATCGCCCGGCTGAGTCCCCAGGACCCCGATGTGCCCACGATCGGCGACGAGGTCGCGGCGAGCCGTGCCATGCACGACGTCGCCGGGCAGCTGATGAGCGTGGCCGACCGCGCCATCGGCGAGTCAGGCGCCGGCCGGGCGGACGGCCCGGTGCCGCCGCCCTACGCCTGGTCGGACGCCACGGCCTGAGCGCGCACCGCGGCCCGCCCCGGGGGAGGGGGCGGGCCGCGGTGAGGTCGCGGTCAGTCCGCGTAGGTGATGTCCGAAGTGCTGTAGAGGCAGTTCGTGCCGTCCGCGCCGGTGCCCGTCTTGGACGGCTCGCCGCTGGTCACGCCCTTGTACTTCGTGCAGATGTCGATGTCGTGGCCGGAGTCGTCGTAGATCGTGACGTCCGAGAAGCGTGCCGTGTCGCCGTAGTTGGTGTTGATGCCGACCAGGGTGTCGCCCGGTGCGGTGACCCATACGTTCTGCACCTGGACGTGCCGGCCGTACTGGGTCTTGCAGTTGCCGCAGGAGCGGTAGAGCTTGCCGAAGTCCTCGACCTGGAAGTTCTTGATGATCAGCGTGCCGCCGCCGTTGTGCTGGAAGACCTTGTCGTCCGCGCGCCGCGCGCCGCCGCCGTCGACCGTGCGGACCAGCGAGGACGAACCGCCGAGGAAGGTCGCGGCGTCCTCACCCACGTCCTCCCACCAGACGTTCTTCAGCGTGCAGGCGCCCGCGCAGTGCACACCGTCGGCCGCCGGGGAACCCAGGATGACGTTCTGCAGGGTGGCCCCGTCGGCCAGCTCGATCAGCGCGGGCTGGTCCTCGTCCTGGCCGTCGCTGCCCAGGTCACCGCTTCCGTAGAAGCGCTTCATGCCGCCGTCGTAGCTGCCGGACACCTTCATCGTCGAGGTCAGGGGCTGGCTGCCGTTGGCCGACGGCCACGCGGGGCGGGTGCCGGGGTCGGTGGGCGGATCGGTCGGCGGGTCCGTGGGGTCGGTCGGGTCCGTCGGCGTCGAACCCGCCGCGGTGAAGGTCCATCGCTTGCTGGTCACCGAGTCGCACGAGTTCTGCTGGACCAGGGCACCGGCCGCGGTGGAGCCGTCCTTCACGTTGAGGCACTTGCCGCCGTTGGCGTTGACGACGCGATAGGTGTCGCCGCTCACCGGCGTGAGCGTCCACACCTGGCCGGCGCCGCCGGTGCAGCTCTGCTGCTCGACGGCCTTGCCCGCGCTGGTGGAGGCGCCCCGCACCCCGGCGCACTTGCCGCTGTGCGCGGCGGTCAGCGTGTAGCCGCTGCCGGAGGTCTTGAGCTGCCATGTCTGGTTGGCGGCCCCGGTGCAGCCCCGCTGGGCGAGCTGGGTGCCGTCGGAGGTGCCCGAGCCGGGGACCTCCAGGCACAGCCCGCTCGCCGCGTTCGACAGGCTGTACGCGCCGGTCGCGGGCGCCGCCGCCGCGGAACCGGTCGCGACCAGCGCCGTGACACCGGCGAGGATCAGTGAGGAGAGGGCGACGAACGACGCGGCTGTCCGGCCGCCCCGCCGTCTGGCATGCTGATTCCTGGTACGCATGGGTGTTCCTTTCACCGCCCGCGGCGTCCTCCGCGGGCACCAATGAGTGGTTCGGTGCGGTGGTAAGGCGATCCCTCGACCATGCGGAACGGCACCACAGCTGTCCCGCATGATGAACCGAGTTCTTGTATGCGAACAGCCGCGACCGTACGGCACCGTCATGCACCGGTCAAGAACTAGGTGCGCCCTCGCCTTCCCGCGCGGCTCGCGCGCCGGGGCCCGGCCGCTGTTCGCGCGAAGGTCCGTGCGAGCGTTCCGGCGGTAACGGAACGTGCGTTCAGCAGCGCGCGCGGTCTGTTTGTTACGGACCTCCGGGCCCGGCGCGCAAGGCCGCCGAAGGGGCATCCGGCGGTGCCGCCCGTACGGACGACCCCGTCAACCCGGCGCCGTACGGCTGGTTGCTACGGACAAGAATTGACAGGTACCCGCAGCTTTCCCTCCATGCCGACTACAGCCGTGTGTGACGGAAATGTCCGCACTTCGTAACACGCCCCGATGAGGTTCCCGCACGGCGGCCGACGGGTCCAAGGTGTGGCTCCCGGCACGACGCCGGGAACGAAGAACCGCCCGGACCCGACCGGTCCCGGCCTGCACCTGAGGGGTCTTCATGTCCCGTTCCACACGGCGGATCACCGCCGCCGTCCTCGCTTCCGGCGCACTGGTCGCCGCCGCCGCCCTCCCCGCGGTCGCCGACGGCCACGACCACGGCAGGGGCCACCACGCCCCGCGTCAGACCGTCGTCCTGGGCAAGGTCCAGTACGACAGCCCCGGTCGCGACAACGGCTCGAACCGGAGCCTGAACGGTGAGTGGGTCACCGTCACCAACACCGGGCGGCACGCGGTGAACCTGCGCGGCTGGACGCTCAGCGACGAGAGCCACCGCACGTACAGGTTCGACCTGCGCCTGCCCGGCCGCTCCTCGGTGCGCGTCCACACCGGCGTCGGCCGCGACACCCGCCACGACGTCTACCAGGACCGGCGCCACTACGTCTGGGACAACAGGGACACCGCCACCCTGCGCGACGCGCGCGGCCACCAGGTCGACTCCAAGTCCTGGGGCCACCGCCACGGTCACCGCCGCTGACCCACCGGCGGCGGCCCGCTGAACCCGGGCCGCCGCCCGTGGCCGCGTGGCGCGGCGCGTCCCGGCCCACCAGGCCGGGGCGCGCCGCACCCGTAGGCCCGCCGACGCACCCGCCGATCGTCAGGAGTCCTCTTCCGGGATCTCCTGCTCGGTCCACAGCGCCTTGCCGTTCATGCTGTAGCGGGTGCCCCAGTGGTTGGCGAGCTGCGACACGATGAACAGCCCGCGCCCGCCCTCGTCAACCGTCCTGGCATGCCGCAGATGCGGGGCCACCGGACTGGTGTCGTGCACCTCGCAGGTCAGTGCGCGGTCCAGCAGCAGCCGCAGTTGCAGGGGCGGCGTCCCGTAGCGGACCGCGTTGGTGATCAGCTCGCTGACGATCAGCTCGGTCGCCTCGATGGTGCCGTCGTCGAGGTCCCAGCCCTCCAGCCGGTCCCGGACCAGGGTGCGGGCGACCGCCGGAGTGCTCCGGTCGTGCGCCAGCTCCCAGGTCGCCACCCGGTCCGGCGGCACCACGCCCGTCCGGGCGAGCAGCAGCGCGGCCCCGTCCGGATCGGCCCCGGCCGGCAGGTTGTACACGATCGCGTCGCACAGGTCCCGCAGCCGGCGCTCCGGATGGGCCAGCGCCTCCCGAACCCGCTCCACCGACCGCTCCTCGGGCAGCAGCGAACCGGTCAGGAACGCCAGCACGCTGCCCTCGTCCAGCCGCACCGAACCCGTCGCGAAGGGCGCGCTGTCCTCCGAGAAGAGCGCCGGCCCCTCCGGCACGTCCAGTACCAGCGGGCGCCCGTCCGGCCCGACGGCCACCGGCGCGGGATGCCCGGCACGCGCCACCGTGCACACCTGGGTGAACGGGTCGTAGACCGCGTACAGGCAGGTGGCCGTCAGCGGCTGGCGGTGCAGTGAGTCACCCGGAGGCAGCAACCGGCGCTCCTCCACCAGCCGGTCGGCCGTGTCGTTGAGCCGGGCCAGCACCTCGTCGGGTTCCAGGTCGAGCCCCGCCAGCGCGTGGATGACGGTGCGCAACTGCCCCATCGTGATGGCCGTCTGCAGCCCATGTCCGGCCACGTTGCCGATGATGAGCGCCGTCCGGGCCCCGGACAGGCCGATCGTGTCGAACCAGCAGCCGCTGTTGCGCCCCGGCAGCAGGATGTGCGCGGTCTCGATCGCGACCCGCTCTCCCTCGTGCTGGGGGAGCAGCCGGCGCTGGACGGTCGAGGCAATCACGTGCTCGCGGGCGTAGCGCAGCGCGTTCTCGATGCTCAGCGCCGTGTGCGCGGCAGCGGTCAGCGCGAGGGCGAGGTCGCGCTCGTCGTACGGATCGCCCCGCTGCCGGTACAGGCTCAGCAGGCCGAGCACGGATCCGTGCAGCTTCAGCGGCGCCACGATCATCGAGTGCGCCCCGGTCGACTCGATCATCCGGCGCGTCGCCGGGTCGGCGTCCAGCCACGGCGTGTCCGGGCCCAGCTCGACCAGCCGGGGCCGCAGATCCGTGACGGCGAGCGCGAACGGGGTCCCCTCGGGCGTCCGGCGCAGTTCACCGACCAGGTTGTCCGGCGCCACCCCCGTGCCCCGTACCGCCGCGCGCCGCAGCGGGACGTCCCGGTCCAGCGGGCTCAGCGGCGGATCGGCGCCGCGCAGCACCTCGTCCACCACCTCGACCACCGCCAGGTCGGCGAACGCGGGCACCAGCGCCGCCACCAGTCCCTCGCAGGTCGCCGCCACGTCCAGGGAGTGGCCCGCCCCCCGCCGCACCGCCGCCAGCACATCGGCGCGGACGTGCGCCTTCTCCCGCTCGTCCACGTCGACCACGGCCGCCAGCAGACCGAGGGGCCGGCCGTCCTCGGCGTCCAGGCGGTGCAGGGTGACGTTCAGGCTGCGGGACGGGCCGGGGGCCCGTGCGACCCGCCCGCGGACCGCGGCGTTGAGCACCGGTGCGCCCGTTCTGACGACCTCGCGCAGCAGGCGCTCCGCCTCCTCCGGGTCGTCGAGCCGGTAGGCGTCGGTGAAGTGGAGCCCGACGAGCTCCGCCGGGTCGACCGCCTCGGTGAGGGCGTTGACCCGGACCACCCGCAGGTCCAGGTCGAGGACGTGCAGGCCCACCGCGGACTGGTCGAAGAGAGTGTCGAGCAGCGCCCCCGCCATGTCGTCGCCCAGGTCCGCACCCGGGGCCGTGGTTCCGGTGTCCGACACGTCCGCACCCCCAACGGGCTCCGCCGCCCCGGGCGATCGGCAGCTCTCCGGACAGCCTGCGTGTCCCCGGGCCGCGCCCGCCACCGCGCGGCGCCGAACGGGTGAGGGCGTACGGGATTGCACGGGGCGGCAACCTTTCCGCGCCCGGCGGCCACTGAGGGGTACCCCACCCACCCCCACTCCGGAAGGCACGTACCGTGGCTCTTGCGCACCCCCGCACTCCCCGCAGACGCCGTACCACCCGGACCCGCACCCTGCTCGGCGCCGTCACCGCCGGAATCCTCGCCGCCGCCGGACTGGTCGTCACCGGCCAGACCTCGCACGCCGCGACCGCACGCCAGGTGGAGGCCCTGGACCGGGGCGTCGTCAGCGTGCACACCGACTCCGGCAACCTCATCAGCTGGCGCTGGCTCGCCACCGACCCGGACTCCGTCGCCTTCAACGTCTACCGCGCCGGTACGAAGGTCAACGCCTCGCCCCTCACCGGCTCGACCGACTACTTCCACACCGGCGCCCCCAACTCGGCCGACTACACCGTGCGCGCGGTCGTCGACGGCGTCGAACAGGGCGACTCCGTGCACGCGATCCAGTTCCGCGCCGGGTACAAGGACGTGCCCATCAGCCCGCCCCCGGGCGGCACCACCCCCGACGGCGTCTCCTACACCTACGAGGCCAACGACGCCTCCGTCGGCGACCTCGACGGCGACGGTGCGCTCGACTTCGTCCTGAAGTGGCAACCCACCAACGCCAAGGACAACTCCCAGTCCGGCTACACCGGCAACACCATCGTGGACGGCGTCAAGCTCGACGGCACCCGGCTGTGGCGGATCGATCTGGGCCGCAACATCCGCTCCGGCGCGCACTACACGCAGTTCCAGGTGTACGACTACGACGGCGACGGGCGGGCCGAGGTGGCGATGAAGACCGCCGACGGCAGCGTCGACGGCAGGGGCACGGTCATCGGCAGCGCGTCGGCCGACCACCGCAACTCCTCCGGCTACGTCCTGTCCGGCCCCGAATACCTCACCATGTTCAACGGCCTCACCGGCGCCGCGATGGGCACCGTCGACTACGTCCCGGCACGCGGCTCCGTCTCCTCCTGGGGCGACAGCTACGGCAACCGCGTCGACCGCTTCCTCGCCGGCACCGCCTATCTGGACGGCGGCAGGCCCTCACTGATCATGGCCCGCGGCTACTACACGCGTACGGTGATCGCCGCCTGGGACTGGCGCGGCGGGGCCTTCACCCGGCGCTGGACCTTCGACACCAACAGCTCCACCAACTCGGGCCGGGGCTACGACGGCCAGGGCAACCACCAGCTGTCGGTGGCCGACGTCGACGGCGACGGACGGGACGAGATCGTCTACGGCGCCATGGCCGTGGACGACGACGGCCGTTCCCTCTGGACCACCAGGAACGGCCACGGCGACGCCATGCACGTCGGCGACCTGGACCCGGCGCGCCCGGGCCTGGAGGAGTTCAAGGTGGACGAGGACGGCTCGAAGCCCTCGTCCTGGATGGCCGACGCGAGGACCGGCCAGATCATCTGGTCGACGCCCGCCGGCGGCGACAACGGACGCGGTGTCAGTGACGACATCTGGGCGGGCAGCCCGGGAGCCGAGTCCTGGTCGTCAGCCGCCTCCGGCGTACGCGACCCGCACGGCACGGTGGTCGCGAGCCGCAAGCCCTCCAGCACCAACTTCCTGGCCTGGTGGGACGGTGACACCACCCGGGAACTGCTGGACGGCACCCACATCGACAAGTACGGCACCTCCGGTGACACCCGCCTGCTGACCGGTGCCTCGGTCCATTCCGACAACGGCACGAAGTCCACCCCGGTCATCTCCGGCGACCTGTTCGGCGACTGGCGCGAGGAGGTGGTCTGGGCGACCACCGACAACACCGCGCTGCGGATCTACTCCACGCCGTACGACACCGGCACCAGGATCACCACCCTGCTCCACGACACCACCTACCGCACCGCGCTGGCCTGGCAGAACACGGCCTACAACCAGCCCCCGCACCCCGGCTTCTTCCTCGGCGACGGCATGGCGGCCGCCCCGAGGCCCGCGGTGTGGACCCCCTGAGGTGAAGCCCGCCCTCCCGGCACCGTGCCGGGAGGGCGGGCCCCCGGGGTCAGGCGTCCAGCGCCGCCGAGACCACGGCCTTGGCCTCCTCCTGCACCTGTGCCAGATGCCCGGCGCCCCGGAAGGACTCCGCGTACACCTTGTAGACGTCCTCGGTGCCCGAGGGGCGGGCGGCGAACCACGCGTTCTCGGTGGTCACCTTGATCCCGCCGATCGCGGCCCCGTTGCCCGGTGCCGTGGTGAGCACGGCGGTCACCGGCTCACCGGCGAGGGTGTCCGCGCCGACCTGCTCAGGGGAGAGGCGCGCCAGCACCGCCTTCTGCTCGCGGTCCGCCGGGGCGTCGATCCGCGCATAGGCGGGCTCGCCGAAGCGGGCGGTCAGCGCGGCGTAGTGCTGGGACGGCGACTCGCCGGTCACCGCCTGGATCTCGGAGGCCAGGAGCGCGAGCAGGATGCCGTCCTTGTCGGTCGTCCACACCGAGCCGTCCCGGCGAAGGAACGACGCCCCGGCCGACTCCTCGCCGCCGAAGCCCAGGGAACCGTCGGCCAGCCCGTTCACGAACCACTTGAAGCCGACCGGCACCTCGACCAGCTCCCGGCCGAGGTCGGCGGCGACCCGGTCGATCATTCCGGACGACACCAGGGTCTTGCCGACGCCCGCCCCGGACGGCCAGTCCTCCCGGTGCGCGTACAGGTAGTTGATGGCCACGGCGAGATAGTGGTTCGGGTTCATCAGGCCGGCGTCCGGGGTGACGATGCCGTGCCGGTCGGCGTCGGCGTCGTTGCCGGTGGCGATCTGGTAGCGGTCGCGCTGAGCGATCAGTGAGGCCATCGCGTGCGGCGACGAGCAGTCCATCCGGATCTTCCCGTCCCAGTCCAGCGTCATGAACCGCCAGGTGGGGTCGGTCAGCGGGTTGACCACGGTCAGATCCAGCCGGTGCTGCTCGGCGATCCGTCCCCAGTACGCGACCGACGCACCGCCCAGCGGGTCGGCGCCGATGCGCACCCCCGCCCCGCGCACCGCGCCCAGGTCCAGGACGGAGGGCAGATCCGCCACGTAGGTGCCGAGGAAGTCGTACCTGCCGGTGGTGGAGGCGGCGAGCGCCCGCGTGTACGGCACCCGGCGGACGTCCTTGAGCCCGCCCGTGATGATCTCGTTGGCCCGGTCCTGGATCCAGCCGGTCGCCTCCGAGCCGGCCGGTCCACCGCTCGGCGGGTTGTACTTGAAGCCGCCGTCGCCCGGGGGGTTGTGCGACGGCGTGACCACGACGCCGTCCGCGAGGCCGGAGGCGCGACCGCGGTTGTACGTGAGGATGGCGTGCGAGACCGCGGGCGTCGGGGTGTACCCGTCCTCGGAGTCGATGAGGACGCGTACGTCGTTGGCGGCGAACACCTCCAGGGCGGTGACCCGGGCCGGCTCCGACAGGGCGTGGGTGTCCGCCCCCAGGAACAGCGGCCCGTCGGTGCCCTGCTGGGCCCGGTACTCGCTGATGGCCTGGCTCGTCGCCGCGATGTGGTCCTCGTTGAACGCGGTGGCCGTCGACGAACCGCGGTGCCCGGAGGTACCGAACGCGACCCGCTGGCCGGGCTCGGCCGGATCGGGGTGCAGGGCGTAGTACGCCGTCACCAGCCGTGCCACATCGGTCAGATCCTCGGGGCGCGCCTGCTGTCCGGCTCGTGCGTGCGGCATCTGCCACTCCTCCGTATCGGTCGGTCGGTGCGATGTGCCCGTGCGGTCATTTTCGCCGGTCGGCGCCCCCGACGGACGCCCGCCCCGCCGTGCCGACGGCCACCGCCGCCGCGTACCCGGCGGGGACGGCGACATCGGTGACGGCCCAGCCCGGCGGGCCGAGCGGGCGCGGGCCGGTGCCGACGTGCTCGCGGTGCAGGCCGCCCGCCAGGCCGGTGCCCTCACCCTTGAGGTACGCCTCCTTGCGGGTCCACACCCGGGCGAAGGCGGCGGGCCGCTCCTCACACGGCAGTGCGGCCAGCTCGGCCGCCTCGGCGGGATGCAGATGCCCGGCGACCTCCGTCGCCACCCGTGCCTCGGGGAGGCGCTCCACGTCCACCCCGACCGGGACGCCCGCGAACGCCAGCAGCGCGACCCCCCGGGTGTGGGAGAGGGAGAAGTGGGTGCCGCCGCCCGTCGCGGGCCGGCCGTGCGGGCCGTCGCAGGAGGGGCAGCGTTCCCGGGTCAGCCGTACGGCCTCCGGGGCGATGCCCTGGCGGGCGCCGAGCAGCAGACGCAGGGCCACGTGAGCGGCGGTGTAGCACGCCCGGTCCGCGGGGAAGGCCAGCCGCTCCACCCGGGCGAGCTCCGAGGCGTCGAGGATCTTCGGCGCGAGCAGCCGGGCGGCCTCGGCCGCGCGTTCCGGGTCCACCAGCCACAGGGAGGGGGCGCCGGAGCTCCAGGAGGGCGCGGGACCCCGGTAGCCGTCCTCGGTCAGCGTGAACACGTGGGGCTGGTACACCGTTACGTCGTTTCCTCGGCGGGACGGGCTCCCCGGGCGGGCACCGGCGGAGCAGGGGCGCTCTTATCCTATGGAGATCCGGAACGTGCCCGACGTATGTTCGATCATCGTGCGCCCCGCGCTCCTGGCGGCGGCCCCTCGGACAGGAGAGACCCATGCCGTCGGACAGCCTTCCCGCCGTGCTCCGGAAGGCCCGGGCGGACGACGCCGAGCCCCTCACCCGGCTCTTCCTCGCGTCTCGCGCCGCGGCCATGCCGTATCTGGCGCGGGTGCACAGCGACGAGGCGACCCTCGCCTGGATGACCCATGTGGTGCTGCCCGGCACCGACGTCCGAGTGGCGGAGACGCACGAGGGCGGGGACGTGCGGACCGCCGGTTTCGTCTCGCTGGACGGCTCCGAGCTGGAACACCTCTACGTCGACCCCGGTCTGCGCCGCCGGGGTATCGGCTCGCTCCTGCTGGCGGCGGCCAGGGAGGCCGCTCCCGACGGCCTCACCCTGTACACCTTCCAGCGCAACACCGCGGCCCGGTCCTTCTACGAGCGCCACGGGTTCACCGCGGTGGCCTTCGACGACGGCGGCCGCAACGAGGAGAGGGAACCGGACGTCCGCTACCGGTGGGCACCGCTCGGCCGATGAGCTGAGCTCACGCCCCCGACGGGCTGCCGCCGTCCCCCGCCAGGCGCGTCAGCCACTCGCGCAGCAGGCGCTGCTCGGCCTCGCTCAGGACGCCGGAGCCGTCGGGGAGGGCGGCGCGCAGCGCGCGGGCGGCCGGGGCGGGGCCGGACTCCGTGGCGGGGACCACCGGCTCGGCCCGGGTGACCGCGGCGACCATGGACTCGCGCAGGGCGGTCAGCAACGCCGGATCGCGGCGTTCCACGGGGGTGGAGTGCCAGGTGGTGACCCCGCCCCGGCCGGTGGCCTGGATGATCTGGGCGGCCAGCTCCTCGTCGACCCGCAGCCATCCCGCGGCCGCCAGCCGGCGCACCCGGCCGCGAAGGATCTCCAGACCGGCGTGGTGCGCCGCGTCCGACGCCGAGCCGGTGGCCCTGTTCATCACGGCGAACAGTTCGGGCCGCGAGATCCCGAACTCCACCACCATGTCCCAGCCGTGACGCAGCTCCTCCACCGGGTCCTGCGGCGCCGGATCGAACTGTGCGCGCTTGCTCTCCAGGAACCGCGCGTAGCCGTACTCGGCGACCGCCTCCAGCAGTCCGTCCTTGTCGCCGAAGTGGCGGTAGATGGCAGGCGGCTGCATTCCGGCCGCGGCGGCGACCGCGCGGGTGCTCACCGCGCCGGGGCCGCCGCTCTCCAGCAGCTCTACGGCCGCCTCGACGATGCGGCGGCGGGGGTCGGCGGGGGAGTCACGGTGCGGCATGTATCGATGATATCCGACGCTTGCTTCCGGCGTTAGTTCCAGTGTTACCTTGAAATCGATTCCGACGGAAACAACGCTTGGAGAACGCCGTGATCATCGTCACCGGAGCCACCGGGAAGCTCGGCCGCCGTACCGTCGAGCACCTCCTGGAGCGCCTCCCCGCCGACCGCGTCGGCGTCAGCGTCCGCGACCCCCGCAGGGCCGGGGACCTCGCGGACCGCGGCGTCCGCGTCCGGCGGGGCAGCTTCGACGACCCCGCCTCGCTCGCGCACGCCTTCGAGGGTGCCGACCAGTTGCTGCTCGTCTCCCTCGACCGCACGGGCGAGGAGTGCGTCAACGGTCACCGCGCCGCGATCGACGCCGCCGTGAAGGCCGGGGCCGGCCGCATCCTGTACACGAGCCAGGCGGGCGCCGCCCACGACTCCCGCTTCCAGGCGTGCCGCGACCACGCCCGGACGGAGGACCTGCTGCGTGCCACGGGGCGGCCCTGGACCGCGCTCCGCAACGGCTTCTACGCCGCCAGCGCCCTGCGGTTCCTGGAGGCCGCCCGCCACAGCGGCGACATCGCCCTTCCCGCCGACGGCCCCGTCGCCTGGACCGGCCACGACGACCTCGCCGAGGCCACCGCGGTGATCCTGGCCGAGGAGGGGCGGTTCGAGGGGCCCACGCCGCCGCTCACCGGTCCGGCGGCACTCGACTTCGACGCCGTCGCCGGGATGGCGGCCCGGGTCACCGGGCGGCCCTTCACCCGCACGGTCATCCCCGGTGGCGCGTTCCGCGAGCAGGCCCTGGCGCACGGTGCCCCGGCCCCGATCGCGGACCTGATGCTGAGCATCTTCGCGGCGGCGCGGGAGGGCGAGTTCGCGGCCGTCGACCCGACCCTGGCCCGACTGATCGGCCGGAAGCCCGCCGCCTTCCAGGAGCTGCTGGAACGCGCCTGGGCCGCATAGGTCGAACCGCGGAGCGGGCGCCCTCCGAGCTGGCACCTTTCATGGGTTTGCAGATTTACGCAAATTCCTTGCGGACGTGGAGTCGTCCGGTCGCTTCGGCGGCCCGGTAGCCAAATGCCCCGTCTGTCGGGCCAGTTGGCCCGGGCGGGCCACGTCCGCAAGGATGTCCAGTTCTGCCGGAGTGGTGGACTCCGCGTCAGTTCTCTGCAACTCTCTGACCGCAAAACGCAAAAGGTCATCCTGTCAGTGCAGAAATTCATGTACGGGCAGGGTCGCAGACTGAGCCGCGCTTCGGCCGCCCTGCGCCGAGGCAGCAGATCGCAGATCGGGGACAGATGAGAACGCGACGCCGGAGATGGCGGATCCTTTCCGCGACCATCTCCACCAGCCTGATGATGGTCGCCTGGCCGGCGCTGAACGCCTCGGCCGCCGGCGGCCCGAACATCGCCGCCGGCCACCGCGCCGCCGCGAGCAGCGGAAAGTCCGCCGGGAACATCGCCGACGGACAGCAGTCCACCTACTGGGAGGGGTCCGGCAAGTCCCTGCCCCAGTGGGTGCAGAGCGACCTGGGCGAGGTCACCCGCATCGACCAGGTCACGCTGAAGCTCCCCGCCGACTGGTCGGCCCGCCGCCAGACGCTCTCCCTCCAGGGCAGCGCCGACGGCACCAGCTTCTCCACGCTGAAGACCTCGGCCTCCTACTCCTTCGCACCGGGCAGCTCCAACACGGTCACCATCGGCTTCCCGGCCACCCGGACCCGTTTCGTCCGTGCCGACATCACCGCGAACACCGCGTCCGGCAACGGTCAGCTCGCCGAACTGGAGGTCCGGGCGGCGGCGGAGTCCTCGGTGAACCTGGCCGCCGGGCGCCCGCTCACGGCCAGCAGCAACACCCAGACGTACATCGCGGCCAACGCCAACGACGGCAACCGGGCCAGCTACTGGGAGAGCCGGAACAACGAGTTCCCGCAGTGGCTCCAGGCCGACCTGGGCTCATCGGTGCGCGTCGACCGCGTGGTGCTGCGGCTGCCCGACGGCTGGGAGACCCGCAGCCAGACGCTGAAGGTCCAGGGCAGCACCAACGGCTCCGGCTTCACGGACCTGACCCAGGCCAAGGCGTACACCTTCACCCCGGGCTCCGAGACGGCGACGATCACCTTCGACGCCACCACCACCCGGTACGTCCGCGTCCTGGTCACCGCCAACACCGTCCAGCCCGGCGCCCAGGTCTCCGAACTGGAGATATACGGCCCCGAGACCGGCGACACCCAGGCGCCGACCGCCCCGGCGCAGCTGGCGTACACCGAACCGGCCGCCGGGCAGATCAAGCTGACCTGGAAGCCCTCGACGGACGACACCGCCGTCACCGGTTACGACGTCTACGCCGACAACACCCTGCTGACCAGCGTCGCGGGTGACGTCACCACGTACACCGACACCCGGCCGGCCGGCTCCACCGTCTCGTACTTCGTACGGGCCAAGGACGCCGCGGGCAACGTCTCCGGGAACAGCAACACCGTCACCCGCAAGGGAGACACCGGCGACACCCAGGCGCCCACCGCACCGGCGAACCTGAGCTTCACCGAGCCCTCCTCCGGGCAGATCAAGCTGGCCTGGACGGCGTCCACCGACGACAAGGGCGTCACCGGGTACGACATCTACGCCAACAACGTGCTGCGCAGGACCGTGGCCGGCGATGTCACCACGTACACCGACACCCAGCCCGCCGGTACCACCGTGTCGTACGTCGTACGGGCCAAGGACGCGGCGGGCAACGTCTCGGGCGACAGCAACACCGTCACCCGCAACGGCTCCACCGGCGCGGCCTCCGATCTCGCCGTCGGCAAGCCCATCACCGCCTCCTCCGTGGTGCACACCTTCGTCGCGGAGAACGCCAACGACAATCAGCTCTCCACCTACTGGGAGGGCGCCGGCGGCAGCTACCCCAACACCCTGACGGTGAAGCTGGGCGCCAACGCCGACACCCGGAGCGTCGTCGTGAAGCTCAACCCGGACAGTGCCTGGGGAGCCAGGACCCAGAACATCCAGGTCCTCGGCCGCGAGCAGAGCGCCTCGTCGTTCACCGGTCTGGTCGCCGCCAAGGACTACGCGTTCAGCCCCGGCAGCGGCAACACGGTGACGATCCCGGTCGACGCCCGGGTCGCCGACGTCCAGCTGAAGTTCACCTCCAACACCGGCGCGCCGGCCGGGCAGGTCGCGGAGTTCCAGGTGCTGGGCGCCCCCGCCCCCAACCCGAACCTCCAGGTCAGCGGGGTCACCGCGAGCCCGGCCGCGCCCGTCGAGTCGGACCCGGTCACGCTCACCGCGACCGTGCGCAACACCGGCGCCGTCGCCGCCCCCGCCGGCAAGCTCGAATTCCGGCTCGGCGGCACCAAGGTCGCGACCGCGAACGTGGGCGCGCTCGCCGCAGGTGCCTCCACACAGGTCAGCGCGGGCATCGGGGCGCGCGACGCGGGCACGTACACGCTGAGCGCGGTCGCCGACCCGGACAACCAGATCATCGAGCAGAACGAGACCGACAACACCTACACCAGCGCCTCCGGCCTGGTCGTCAAGCCGGTCGCCAGCTCCGACCTGGTGCCCACCGCGGTCACCACCTCGCCGTCCGCCCCGGCCCAGGGCGACAACGTCACCTTCTCCGTCGCCATCCGGAACCAGGGCACGGTCGCCTCCGCCTCGGGTGCCCACGCCGTCACCGTCACCCTGCTCGACGCCAAGGGCGCCACGGTGAAGACCCTCACCGGCGGCTACAACGGCTCGATCGCCGCGGGTGCCACCAGCTCCCCGGTGAACCTGGGCTCCTGGACGGCGGCCAACGGCTCGTACACCGTGAAGACGGTCGTCGCGGACGACGCTGAGGAACTCCCGGTCAAGCGCGGGAACAACACCGTCAGCGGCTCCTTCTTCGTCGGGCGCGGCGCCAACATGCCGTACGACACCTACGAGGCGGAGGACGGCGTCACCGGCGGCGGTGCGAAGGTCGTCGGGCCGAACAGGACCGTCGGCGACATCGCGGGCGAGGCGTCGGGCCGCAAGGCGGTCACGCTCAACAGCACCGGCAACTACGTCGAATTCACCACCCGGGCCAGTACCAACACCCTGGTGACCCGCTACTCCATCCCGGACGCGGCGGGCGGCGGCGGCATCGACTCGACGCTCAGCGTCTACGTGGACGGTGCCTTCCTCAAGACGATCGACCTCACCTCGAAGTACGCCTGGCTGTACGGCGCCGAGACCGGCCCCGGCAACTCCCCGGGCTCCGGTTCACCCCGGCACATCTACGACGAGGCCAACGTGATGCTGGGCAGGACCGTCCCGGCGGGCAGCAGGATCCGGCTCCAGAAGGACGCGGCGAACACCAGCACCTACGCGATCGACTTCGTCAGCCTGGAGCAGGCCACCCAGATCGCCAACCCGGACCCGGCCGCCTACGCCGTTCCGGCCGGCTTCACCCACCAGGACGTCCAGAACGCCTTGGACAAGGTGCGCATGGACACCACGGGCAAGCTGGTGGGCGTCTACCTGCCCGCGGGCGACTACCAGACCGCCAGCAAGTTCCAGGTGTACGGCAAAGCCGTCAAGGTGATCGGTGCGGGGCCCTGGTACACCAGGTTCCACGCGCCCTCGGCCCAGGAGAACACCGACATCGGCTTCCGGGCCGAGGCGAGCGCCAAGGGCTCGACGTTCGCGAACTTCGCGTACTTCGGGAACTACACCTCGCGCATCGACGGACCGGGCAAGGTGTTCGACTTCTCCAACGTGTCGGACATGGTCATCGACAACGTGTGGAACGAGCACACGGTGTGCCTCTACTGGGGTGCCAACACCGACAACATCACCATCAAGAACTCCCGCATCCGGGACACGTTCGCCGACGGCATCAACATGACCAACGGCTCGACCGACAACCACGTCGTCAACAACGAGTCGCGGGCCACCGGTGACGACAGCTTCGCGCTGTTCTCGGCGATCGACGCCGGCGGCGCGGACATGAAGAACAACGTCTACGAGAACCTCACCTCGCTCCTGACCTGGCGCGCGGCAGGGGTGGCCGTCTACGGCGGCTACGACAACACCTTCCGCAACATCCGCATCGCGGACACCCTGGTCTACTCGGGGATCACCGTCAGCTCGCTCGACTTCGGCTACCCGATGAACGGCTTCGGGACCGGCCCGACGACGGTCGAGAACGTCTCCGTGGTCCGCTCCGGCGGTCACTTCTGGGGTACGCAGACCTTCCCCGGCATCTGGCTGTTCTCCGCCTCCAAGGTCTTCCAGGGCATCCGGATCAACCACGTCGACATCGTCGACCCGACGTACAGCGGCATCATGTTCCAGACCAACTACGTAGGGGGTCAGCCGCAGTTCCCGATCAAGGACACCATCCTGACCGACATCTCCATCTCCGGCGCCCACAGGAGCGGGGACGCCTTCGACGCCAAGTCCGGCTTCGGGCTGTGGGCCAACGAGATGCCCGAGGCCGGCCAGGGACCCGCCGTCGGTGAGGTCACCTTCAACGGGCTCAGGTTCAGCGACAACGCCCAGGACGTGAAGAACACGACGTCCACCATGAAGATCAACATCAACCCGTAGCAACCGCCGCGCACAGGGGCGTCGTCCGGTCCGCCGGGCGGCGCCCCTGTGCTGCGCTCACGCCGGATTCCGCATGCGGCGTACCCGTCGCTGTCAAACTTTTACGAAAACTGCGCGAGATATTGCGTTCACATGTCGACGCTGGTTGAGTGTGCCTCGCCCCGGCAGTCAGCCGGCCGAGGGCCATCCACGCTCATGCCCGAAGGGGACCATCGATGAGAAGTGCTGGGTTGCGCCGCACACGCCGTATCAGCCGTGCCTCCGCGGCTGTCCTCGTCACCGCACTTGCCGTGACCTCGCTCGCGTCCTGCGGCACGAGCAGCAGCAAGGACGACGACTCGAGCAGTTCGTCCAAGGGTTCGTCCGACCCCTCGGCTCCGCTGGACCCGAAGACCAAGGTGACGCTCTCCATCGACTGCATGCCGCCGGCCGCCAAGGCCGCGGAGCTGCGGGAGTGGAAGGAGGACATCAAGACGTTCAACCAGAAGTACCCGAACGTCACGATCAACGGGAAGTCCACCCCGGGCCAGTGCAACGAGCCGCCCCGCTTCACCGCCATGCTGAAGGGCAAGTCGCAGCCCGACGTCTTCTACGCCTACTTCAGCGACCTCCAGCAGGTCCTGGACAACGACGGGGCCGAGGACATCTCCGCGTACGTCAACGACAAGACCGTGCCCGCGCTGAAGGACATCCAGCCGCAGGTCGTCGACGTCGCCCGCAAGGACGGCAAGCTCTACGGCCTGCCGACCAGCAACTACACCATGGGCCTGATGATCAACCGGAAGCTGTTCAAGCAGGCCGGTCTCGACCCGAACACCCCGCCCGCCACCTGGGACGAGGTACGCGCCGCCGCCAAGAAGATCGCGGGCCTCGGCAAGGGCATATCCGGCTACGGCGAGTACAGCGCCGGCAACAACGGCGGCTGGCACTTCGCCGCGACGCAGTTCGGCCTCGGGGGAGAGGTGGTCGACGCCTCCGGCAAGAAGGCCGCCTTCAACAACGAGACCGGCAAGCAGGTCCTCCAGCAACTGCACGACATGCGCTGGGAGGACGACAGCATGGGCAAGACCCAGCTGCTCAAGTGGGGCGACCTCCAGAAGCAGATCGCCAGCGACAAGCTGGGCATGTTCCTCGCCGCCCCCGACGACATCGCGTACATGGTGCAGCAGCTCGGCGCCCAGTACGAGACCTTCGGCCTCGGCCCCATCCCGGGCGGCAAGGGGACCCTCTTCGGCGGCAACAACTACCTGATCAAGAAGGGCAGCTCGCCCGACCAGATCAAGGCCGCCATCGCCTGGCTCAACTTCAAGAACCTCACCCCCGGCAAGGGGCAGTTCGACTGGGCCCGCACCAAGGCCGACAAGCTCCCCGTCGGCCTGCCGCAGCCCAACTTCTTCCTGGGTGAGAGCAAGACCGAGGACGACGCCGCACGCGCCCGGAACGCGACGATGCCCGTCGAGAACTTCAAGGCGTTCATGGACAACCCGGTCCCCGGCAAGGCCGAGCCGCCGAAGGCCCAGGAGATCTACAAGATCCTCGACAACGCCATGTCCGGTGTCCTGACCAACAAGGACGCCGACGTCGACAAGCTGCTCTCCACCGCAGAGCAGCAGGTCAACCAGGTTCTGGCGAACCAGTAACGGACGCGCGGGGCCGGGTCACGCGGACCCGGCCCCGCATCCGGACCCCGTCCGCTACGCGCTCGTCGTACACCGGCACCGAGGAGACACCATGTCGGCCCCAACCCTGTCCCCCCGCAAGGCGGCCCGGCCTCGCCCGGGAGACCGAAGCTCCGCCCGCCCGGACTCCGCCCGCGAGGAGTTCCTGCGTGCCCTGCGCCGCAACATCTCGGCGCACGGCTTCCTGATCGGAGCGGTGCTCTGCTTCTCGCTCTTCTCCTGGTACCCGATGGTCCGGGAGTTCATCCTGGCCTTCCAGAAGAACGAGGACGGCACCACCACCTGGGCCGGCTGGTCCAACCTCACGTACGTCTTCAACGACCCGGCCTTCTGGCAGGCATGGCGCAACACCCTGCTGTTCACCGTCCTCGCCCTGCTCCTCGGCTTCGTCGTGCCCTTCGCCGTCGCCGTCGTGCTCAACGAGTTCCGGCACGGCCAGGGATACCTGCGACTGCTCGTCTACCTCCCCGTGATGCTGCCGCCGGTCGCCTCCGTCCTGCTCTTCAAGTACTTCTACGACCCCGGCTACGGGCTCTTCAACCGCATCCTGGGCATCTTCCACCTGCCCGAACAGCAATGGCTGCAGGACACCAGCACCTCCATGCTCTCCGTCGTCATCGCGGCGACCTGGATGAACATGGGCGGGGCCACCCTCATCTACCTCGCCGCGCTCCAGGGCATCCCCGGCGAGCTGTACGAGGCGGCCGAACTCGACGGCGCCGGGCTGCTGCGCAAGATCTGGCACGTCACCATCCCGCAGACCCGCCTCATCCTCTCGCTGCTCCTGCTCATGCAGATCATCGCGACGATGCAGGTCTTCACCGAGCCCTTCCTGCTCACCAACGGCGCCGGGCCCGAGGGCTCCACCACCACCGTCGTCTACCTCATCTACCAGTACGCCTTCAACTTCAACAACTACGGCAGCGCGGCGGCACTCGGCCTCGTCCTGCTCGTCGTCCTCGCGGGCTTCTCCGCGGTGTACGTACGACTGAGCCGCAGCAGCGAAGACTAGGACGGGAGCCAGGACCATGGCATCGAACACGCTTGTCTCCCGGCGCGGGAGCACGTCACGCAAGTCCGCCCGGCGCAGGTCCGAGGGCGCCGCCGAACGCGGCCGCCAGCGCACCCTGATCTCACCGGCCCAGCTCGGCCGGCCACGCGGCAAGGCCGTCTACTGGGTCGTCTTCGGCCTGGTGATGGTCCTGTTCACGGCGGTCTTCCTCGGCCCGCTGTACTGGATGGTCACCGGCGGTCTGAAGACCACCCAGGAAGTGGTGCAGAGCCCGCCCACGGCCTTCCCCACGTCCGTTCACACCGAGAACTACAGCCAGGCATGGACGGTCATGGACCTGTCCAAGCTGCTGTTCAACACCCTGTACTACGCGTTCGGCGCGCTGGCCTTCCAGCTGATCTTCGACGTGGCCGCCGCCTACTCGCTGTCCAAACTGCGGCCGGTCTTCGGCAAGGTCATCCTCGGCATGATGCTGGCCACGCTCATGATCCCGGCCACCGTGCTCGTCGTCCCGCAGTACCTCACGGTCCTGGACGTGCCCGTCGTCCAGCGCAACCTGGTCAACTCGCCCTGGGCGATCTGGCTGCCGTCGGTCACCAACGCCTTCAACATCTTCCTGCTGAAGCGGTTCTTCGACTCCATCCCGGGCGAGCTCCTCGACGCCGCGGCCATGGACGGCGCCTCACCCCTGCGCACCCTGCGCTCGATCATCCTGCCCATCTCCCGGCCGATCCTCGGAGTCGTCTCCATCTTCGCCGTCGTCGGCGTGTGGAAGGACTTCCTCTGGCCCATGCTCACGCTGCCCGACCCGAACAAGCAGACCCTCAACGTGGGCATCTACTCACTCGCCAGCGGCGTCCCCGAGAACGTCCTGATCGCCGCGCTCACCATCGCGTCGATCCCGACGCTGCTGATCTTCCTGCTCTTCCAGCGCAACATCATGAGCGGTCTCACCGCGGGCGGCCTCAAGGGCTGACCCCCGCCTCCCGCACCGCTTTCCCCTCAGCGCTCCGCCGCCGGTCCTCCCATCCTGCCCCGCCTGCCGGGCCGGCGGCGGAGTCCCACCTGCCCGAAAGGAACGTCAGTGGCAGCCAACCGTCCGTCCGAGGCCACCGCACAGTGGTGGCGCGACGCCGCCATCTACCAGATCTACGTACGCAGCTTCGCCGATGGCGACGGCGACGGCACAGGCGACCTGGCAGGGGTACGGGCCAGGCTGCCCTACCTCGTCGAACTGGGCGTGGACGCCCTCTGGTTCACCCCCTGGTACCTCTCGCCACTGGCCGACGGCGGCTACGACGTGGCCGACTACCGTACGATCGACCCCGCGTTCGGCACCCTCGCCGAGGCCGAGAAACTGATCGCCGAGGCGCGCGAGCTGGGCATCCGCACCATCGTGGACATCGTGCCCAACCACGTGTCCGACCAGCACGCCTGGTTCCGCGCCGCCCTCGAAGCCGGCTCCGGCAGCCCCGAGCGCGACCTCTTCCACTTCCGCAAGGGCCGCGGCGCGAACGGCGAGATCCCGCCCAACGACTGGGTCTCCGAATTCGGCGGCACCCCCTGGACCCGGCTGGACGACGGCGAGTGGTACCTCCACCTCTTCGCCACCCAGCAGCCCGATCTCAACTGGGCGCACCCCGCCGTCCGCCGCGAGCACGAGGAGGTGCTGCGCTTCTGGTTCGAGCGCGGCGTCGCCGGCGTCCGCATCGACTCCGCCGCCCTGCTCGCCAAGGACCCCGCGCTCCCCGACTTCGTCATCGGCAGCGACCCGCACCCCTTCGTGGACCGCGACGAACTCCACGAGATCTACCGCTCGTGGCGCGCCATCGCCGACGAGTACGGCGGGGTCTTCGTCGGCGAGGTCTGGCTCCCCGACACCGAGCGCTTCGCCCGCTACCTGCGCCCCGACGAACTGCACACCGCCTTCAACTTCAACTTCCTGGCCTGCCCGTGGGAAGCGGAGAGGCTGCGGACCGCCATCGACGACACGCTCGCCGAGCACGCCTCGGTCGGCGCCCCCGCCACCTGGGTGCTCTGCAACCACGACATCACCCGGACCGTCACCCGCTACGGCCGCGAGGAGACCGGGTTCGACTTCGCCGCCAAGACCTTCGGCACCCCCACCGACCTCGCCCTCGGCACCCGCAGGGCCCGCGCCGCGGCCCTCCTCTCGCTGGCCCTGCCCGGCGCCGCCTACCTCTACCAGGGCGAGGAACTGGGCCTGCCCGAGGCCGACATCCCGCTCGACCGCATCCAGGACCCGATGCACTTCCGCAAGAACGGCGCCGACCCGGGCCGGGACGGCTGCCGGGTGCCCATGCCCTGGGCGGCGGGCGAACCGTACGCCGGGTTCGGCGCCACCACCGAGCCCTGGCTCCCGCAGCCGGAGGGCTGGTCCGGATACGCCGCCGACCTCCAGAACGGCGACCCGGACTCCATGCTCAGCCTCTACCGTGAGGCCCTGCGGATGCGGCGCTCCGAACCGGGCTTCGGGACCGGGGGAGAGCCCGGGATCCGACGGCTGACCTGGCTCGACGCCGCGCCCGGGGTGCTCGCCTTCGCCAGGACCGACGGACTGCTGTGCGTCGTCAACCTGGCCGCCGAGGCCGCCGAGCTGCCCTCGCACAGCGCGGTGCTGCTCACCAGCGGACCGCTGGACGAGACGGGCCGACTCCCGCAGGACACGGCCGTGTGGCTGCGCGCCTGACCACCCCGTGGCGGGCCGCCCGGCCGCACGGGCCCGGGACGCGTGGGAGCGCGCCCAGGCCCGTGCGGCAGGTTCGCGGCCCGGCCGGGGCTGCGGCACAGTGGGCATATGGACGCTCCGAACGATCTGAATGCCCTCGCCGCCGAGCACCTGGCCGCCGCGCGCGACGCGCCGCACGGCCGCAGCGCCCACCTCCTGCTCCACCAGGACCCGCTGCGGCAGACCGTCATCGCGCTGACCTCGGGCTCCGCGCTGGACGAGCACAACGCCCCGCCCGCCGCCTCGCTCCAGGTCCTGCGCGGCTCCGTCCGGCTCACCGCCGCCTCCGGCGACGTCGAACTGACACCCGGACGGCTGCACCCGATCCCGCAGGAGCGGCACGGACTGCTCGCCCTGGAGGACGCGGTCGTCCTCCTCACCGCCGTCAACCCCTGAATCCTCTTGTGGGAGCGCTCTCCCCGTCGGCAATATGGGCCGGTGACCTCGCTCCCCGGCCTCCGGCCCTACCGCCCCGAAGACAGCGCCGCGCTCTCCGAGATCTGCATACGCACCGCCGCCGGCGGCGGCGACGCCCGGGACATCTACCCGGACCACGCACTGGTGCCGTCCATCTTCGCCACGCCCTACGCCGAGCTGGAACCGGACCTCGCCTTCGTCGTCGACGACGGCACGGGCCGCGCGGTCGGCTACATCCTCGGCACCGCCGACACGCCGCGCTTCGTGAAGGAGTACCGCGAGAGCTGGCTGCCCCGGGTCGCCGGCCGCTACCCGCTGCCCGAGGGCCCGCCGCGGAGCCCCGCCGACGAGATGACCGCCCTCCTGCACAACCCGGAGCGCATGGTCCTGCCCGAACTCGCCGGCCACCCCGCCCACCTGCACATCGACCTGCTGCCCGACTGGCAGCGCAGGGGTTACGGGAAGGAGCTGATGAACACCTTCCTCGCGGCCCTGAACGCCAAGGGCGTCGAGGGCGTGCACCTGTCCATGCTCACCTCCAACACGCCGGCCAGGGCCTTCTACGACCGGCTCGGCTTCACCGAGATCCAGGTCCCCGACCCCGGGCCCGTCACCTACCTCGTGCGCTCCACGCGGGCGGAACCCTAGGAGCCGCCGCCCTCCGGAGGGTGCGGCCCGCGATTGCTGGGCAGGTACTGGTCGACCGCCGTCGCCGGGCGGCGGATTCCGGCTGGGAGGCGTGTGACGTGAACGAGCGGACCGTGTGGCAATTCACCGACGACCGGGGGCAGTTGTCGGCAACCGGCGAACGCCCGCAACGGGTGCTCGCCTATATCCAGGCCGGTGCGACGCTGTGGGACCACGGGATACGCCCGGCCGGGCTCTTCGGCTCCGGCCACGACGACCCGGCCGCGCCCGACCCCGCGAAGACCGGCGCGCTCCCGCTGGACGGAATCGCGTACGCCGGTGCCGGGGCCACTCTGGACGCGGACGCCTTACTGAGCCGCGCACCGGACCTCGTGGTCGCCGTCAGCTACGGCGGCGGACAGGTCTACGGCCTCGACCCGGAGACCGCCAAGCATCTGGAGGGCCACGTCCCGCTCGTCGTCATCGACGTCGGGCAGGCACGCACTCTCGCCGAGATCGGCGACCGGTTCGCGGAGCTGGCCCGTTCGCTCGGCGCCGAGGAACCCGCCTCGGCGACCCGGGAACTGGACGCCGCGCGGGACCGGCTGCGCGCGCTCACCGCGGGCCCGGACCGGGCCAGGGTCCTCGCCCTCTCCCCGGCGGGCCGGGACCGGGCGCATCTGGCCCGCCCCCGCATGTGGCCCGAACTCCGGGTCCTCGCGGACCTCGGCGTCGATCTGGTCGAACCCGCCGAGGGCCCCGGGGCCAACTGGTCCACGACCGGCTGGACCGAGGCCGCCGCCCTGCGCCCCGCCGTTGTCCTCGCCGACATCCGGGCCAACGCGACCCCGCTCGCCGAGCTGCGCGACGACGCCGAGTGGTCGGCCGTCGCCGCGACGGCCCGCGTGGTCCCGTGGAACCCGGAACCGGTCTGCAGCGCCCGCGCCCACGCCCGGTTCCTGGAGCTGGTGGCCGACGCGCTGGACGCGTAGGACCACCACCCGGCCGGGCCCGGGGCGGGGCCGTACGGTGGACCGGACGTTCCGTCACCCCACCGCCGCACCCCGGGAGGCCCCGCCCCCATGCCCGACCGCCCCGACTTCCTGGTCATCGGTGAATGCGTCGCCGACATCGTCCGCGTCCCGGACGCCCCCGACCGGGTCCACCCCGGGGGCAGCCCGGCCAACCTGGCGTACGGGCTGGCCAGACTCGGCCACGACGCCACACTGCTCACCCAGCTGGGCCGGGACGACAACGGGCGGCTCATCCGCGCACACCTCACCGGGGCGGGGGTCGAGGTGCTGACGGACGGCGCCCCCGGCCCCACCCCGTCGGCCGTCGTCACCCTGGACGGTGAGGGCCGCGCCGGCTACGCGTTCGACATCGCCTGGACGCTCGGGCAGGCCGCCCTCGACCGGCGGCCCCGGCACGTCCACACCGGGTCGATCGCGGCGGTGACGGAACCCGGGGCGGCCACGGTGCTCGCCGCCGTCGAGTCGCTGCGGACGGCCGCCACCGTCAGCTACGACCCCAATGTGCGGCCCGCGCTGATGGGCGACCACGGCACCGCCGTGCGCCGGGTCGAGCGGTGCGTGGCCCTCAGCGACGTCGTCAAGGCCAGCGACGAGGACCTGGACTGGCTGTACCCGGGCGAGGATCCGGCCCAGGCCGGCCGGCGCTGGCTCGCGTCCGGCCCGGCCCTCGTCCTGGTCACCCGGGGCGGTGACGGCGCCACGGCGATCACGCCGGGCGGCCAGGTGGACATCGGCGCGCTCCCCGCCGAGGTCGTGGACACGGTGGGCGCCGGGGACGCCTTCATGTCCGGCACCCTGCACGCGCTCGCCGCCCACGGCCTGCTCGGCGCGTCCGGCCGTGAGCGGCTGCGCTCGCCGGAGCGGGGCACGGTGAGCGACGTCCTGCGCCACGCGGCGGCCTCGGCGGCCGTGACGGTCGCCCGGGCCGGCGCGAACCCGCCGGACTCGGCGGAGCTGCGCGAGGCGCTCGGGCTCGGCTGACATCCGGCCCCGCCCGCACCCTCGACGGCATCCGGCGCGTTCCTCTGCAGAGGGACCGACGACGCAGGGGAGGCCATGGGCATGGTGCGGGACGCGCGAACGGCGACCGTGGTGACGGGGCTGGGGGTGGTCACCCCGGTCGGCGACGACGAGCGGGCCTTCTGGGCCGGGCTGTGCGCGGGGCGGTCCGCGGCCCGGCGCTGCGAGGAACTGGCCGGACTGCCCGCCGACTTCGCCTGCCGGGCCGACCGGACCGATCTGGACGAGGCCGTCGGAGGCCGCGCCGGCTGGCGGATGGCGCGGTTCGCGAAGATGGCCCTGGTCGCCGCGCGCCGGGCCGTCGCCGACGCCGGGCT
>NZ_JAAGNI010000455.1 GCF_010550605.1 Streptomyces sp. SID9727 | reverse complement strand
GCCCGGCGAGGCGTGCGGCGCCGGCCCGGCCACGGGCCGGGCGAAGCGTGCCGCGCTCGCCGGGCCGGGGCCACGGCGCTCGGACTCAGCGCTTGATGAGCGCGGCGGCCTCCTCGCCGGCCCGCTTCATCGCGTCCTTCGGCTTGGACGTGCCGACGAGGACGCCCTGTACCTGCTTCGCGACGGCCTCCTCGATCTGGGAATTCTGCGCGAACTGCCAGAACGGGCTGCCGGTCGCGGTCTTCGTGATCTTCTCGGTCCACTCCGTGGTGAAGGTGTCCTTGGCGACCTCGGGAGCGGCCAGACCCGCGGTGGTGGACGGCGGCAGTGCGCGCGCGGCGAAGTACTCGGATGTGGTGGCCCGGTCGGTGGTGGTGTGCAGCGCGAACTCCGTCGCCGCGTCCTGCCCCTTGCCCTGCACGATCGCGATCACACCGCCCCACAGCAGCGCCTGCGGCGTGTCCCCGGCCTCGAGCACCGGACGCTCCATCGGCTGCATGGCGCCGGCCAGCGACGTGTCCTTCGACTGGGCGGAGGTCACACCCTTCCCGATGATCGCGTCGTCGTAGAACGCGGCCTTGCCCTGCCCGAAGAGGGCGCGGGCGTCGAAGCGGTCCACGTCCGCGGCGATCAGCTTCTCGTCATGCAGCTTCTTGTACCAGGTGACCGCGTCGACCGAGGCGTCGTCGCCTATCGTGACCTTCCCGCCGTCGAGCAGCTTGCAGCCGAAGGTCTGCATCCACGGGAAGATGTCCTTGAGCTGCGCCACCTTGGTGGCGGCGGCGTACGGCACCACTCCCCCGCCGAGCCCCTTCAGCTCGCGCAGCGCGGCCTCGAACTCCTCGATGGTGGTGGGGTGCTTCTTGATCCCGGCCTTCTCCAGGAGCTGTGAGTTGGCGATCACACCGATCGATCCGGTGTTCCACGGCAGCCCGTACTGCTTGCCGTCGTACACGCCGCTCTTCAGCGCCACGTCCGTGTAGCCGGCCTTGCCGGCCACCGATCCGAGGTCGACCAGTTTGCCCATCTGCGCCATCGCGGCGAGCCAGGCGATGTCGAGGTGCACCGCGCCCGTCGTCTCCCCGCCGCCCAGCTTGAGGGTGAGCTGGCTCAGGTATTCGTTGTACGGGTACGAGACCGCGCGGATCTTCGACTTCTCGGCCTTCTCCCATGCCGCGATGATCTTCTCGATCGACGGCTTGGCGGCCTCCTCGTTGAGCGACCAGGAGGTGAAGTCGAAGTTCTTGGACTTCGGGTCGCCGCCGTTGGACGAGGAGCCGGCGCCGGACGGCGCGCAGGCGCCGAGCACACCGGCGCCCGCTGCACCGAGCGCGCCGATGCCGAACATGCGCAGCGCGCCGCGGCGGCTGATGCCAGAGGTGGTCATGATCTCTCCATGGGAGTGTGCGGGAGGGAGGTACGTCGGGGCGCGGGCCGAACTTGCTGGTTCAGCTCTTGACCGAGCCGGCGGTCATGCCGCCGACGAGGTAGCGCTGCAGGAACATGAAGGCGACGATCACGGGGACCGACACCACGAGCGAGGCGGCCATCAGCTGCGGCCAGGCGGTCTGGAACTCGCCGATGTAGGTGGAGACGAGCCCGGGGGGCAGGGTCTGCTTCTCCTTGTCGGCCAGAGTCAGCGCGAAGATGAAGTCGTTCCAGCCGCGTACGAAGGCGAAGAGGCCGGCGGCGATCATCCCCGGCGCGGCCAGCGGCGCCACGATGGAGTGCAGCGTCCGCCACCGGGACGCGCCGTCGATGGACGCCGCTTCCAGCAGGGCGTCCGGGATGGTGTCGAAGATGCCCTTCAGCATCCAGACGCACAGCGGCATGGTGAACGTGGTGAAGGAGAGCACCAGGGCGGTGTACGTGTTGAGCATGCCGAAGCTGGAGAAGACGGTGTACAGCGTCACCAGCAGAAGCGCCTGGGGGAACATCTGGGAGGCCAGCACCAGGTGCATCAGCGACCGGCGCCCCCGGTAGCGGAACTTGGAGAACGAGTAGCCCATGTACGTGGCGACGATCACGCTCAGCACGGCGGTGATCGAGGCCACGACGAGCGAGTTGACCATGTACTTGATCAGCTGGTCGTTGTCGGCCAGGGCCGTGAAGTTGCTGAGGGTGAGATCGGTGGGTATCAGCTTCGGCGGGAACTGGAAGGTCGACTCGGGGGTGCTCAGCGCGGTGGCGAGCAGCCAGTAGACCGGCAGCAGACCGAAGGCGCCGATGACGACGACCGCGCTCCAGGCGGCGATCCGCGAGCGCAGCAGGTCCTTGCGCATACGGCGCCGGGTGCTGTGCCCGGTCCGCGTGGCGGACTGCTGCGGCCGGTCGACGGCGGACAGCGGGGTGGAGGTGGTGGAGGTCATCAGGCGTCGCCCTTCCGCTCGGTGATCCTGAGGTAGACGACGACGAGGAGCAGCAGGAGCAGCATCCACAGCCCGCCCAGCGCGGTGGCCCGGCCGATGTCGAAGCCCTTGAAGGCGGTCTGGTAGACGGCGGTCGCGAACGTCTCGGTGGTTCCGGCGGGGCCGCCGCCGGTGAGGACGTAGATGGTGTCGAAGTGCTGGAAGTTCCAGATGAACTCCAGCAGGAGCACGATCGAGGCGACACCGCGGAGCTGCGGCCAGGTGACGGCGAAGAAGCGCCGGATCGAACCCGCCCCGTCCATCGAGGCCGCCTCGTGCAGCTCCTTGGGGACGGTCTGCAGTCCGGCCAGGAGCATCACCATCATCCAGGGGAAGCTGGCCCAGGTCTTGGTGACGATCACGGCGAGCATCGCGGTGCCGGGCCGGCCGAGCCAGGCCACGGACTCGTCGATGATCCCGGCCTCCATGAGGACGCCGTTGAGTACCCCGTAGTTCGCGTTGAAGATCCACATCCAGAGGAAGGAGACCACCACGCCCGGAATCACCCAGGGGAACAGGAACAGGCCGCGCAGGAAGCCGCTTCCCTTGAGGCCGGTGTTCAACGCGAGCGCGAGCGCGAGGCCGATCGCGAAGGGGACGAGCGTCGCCCCGACGGTGAAGACCAGCGTCTGCTCAAGGATGGTGAGGAAGTCGCCGTCCAGCCAGTAGGTGAAGTTCTCCAGGCCGACGAACTCCCGGCCCGGAAGCCGCAGATCCTGCTTGAAGAAGCCGGTGAACAGCGCCGACAGCAGCGGGTAGAAGATGATCGCCGCGAACAGGGCGAGGCCGGGGGCCGTCAGCAGCAGGGCGAACGCACCGTTGGAGAGCCGTCCCCCGGTCCGCCGGCGGGGCGGGGGCGCCTTCTGGGGAGGTGCGGCCGTACTCATGGGTCTGTCCTCTCAGGTGGTGGTGGGAGCGCCGAGGCCCTGCATGGACGTCGCCCCTGCCGCAATGAATACACGTTGCAACATGCGGGATCGTTCTCCATATCGCGCGATGGCGTCAACCCTTTTCGTTGGTGAATCGCCGATTCTGTGCAGGTCCGGCGAACGCGCCCCACCTGCCCCGAACGTGCACTTTGGCTTCCAACGGCCAGGTCAGTGGCCACCACCGGAACTTACAGCGAATCCCATTGGTTGAACAGTGGTTGCACAATATGGATGTGATGTACGTTCGAGACCGCTCCGCTACGGCGGGGTGTACCCGAGCTTCACACCAAGGAGGCCGCACCGTGCGGGAAGAAGAGGTCCATTACGACATCGCCGTGATCGGCGGCGGATTGGCGGGGACCTGCGCTGCCATCGCTGCGGCCCGGCTCGGCCGACGCGTCGCCCTGGTCAACAACCGGCCGGTCCTGGGCGGCAACGCCAGCAGCGAGATCCGCGTCTGGGTCTGCGGCGCCACCGCACACGGCGTGCACCGCTGGGCCCGCGAGACCGGGATCATGGGCGAGCTGTACACCGAGAACCAGTACCGCAACCCCGAGGGCAATCCCTACTACTGGGACCAGGTCGTCCTCGACGCGGTCCGCGCCGAGGAGAACATCGACCTCTACCTCAACACCGACGTACGCGAGGTCGACGCGAGCGGCCCCGCCGACAGCCGCGAGGTGCACTCCTGCACCGGCTGGATGATGGGCTCGGAGCGCCGCATCACCTTCCACGCGAGCCAGTTCCTCGACTGCACCGGAGACGGCCTGGTCGGCCACCTCGCCGGCGCCCACTACCGCATCGGCCGTGAGGCGCGGTCCGAGTTCGACGAGCCGTGGGCGCCGTCCGAGGCGGACCAGGCGCTGCTCGGCTCGACGATCCTCTTCCACACCAGGGACACGGGCCGGCCGGTGAAGTTCGTGCCGCCCGCCTACGCCAAGGACCTGACGACCACCCCCATCCTGCGCAACCGCATCCTGCGCACCGGCGACAACGGCTGCGACTACTGGTGGATCGAGTGGGGCGGGGAACTCGACACCGTCCACGACAACGAGCGCATCCGCGACGAGCTCCAGGCCGTGATCATGGGGGTCTGGGACCACATCAAGAACTCCGGGCAGTTCCCGGACGCGGCGAACCTCACCCTGGAGTGGGTCGGCAGTCTTCCCGGCAAGCGCGAGTACCGCCGCTTCCTCGGCGACCACGTCCTCACCCAGCAGGACATCCTCCAGCAGCGCCAGTTCGAGGACCGGATCGCCTTCGGCGGCTGGTCCGTCGACCTCCACCCCGTACAGGGCATGTACGCCGAGGAGCCCGGCGCGCGCCAGCGGTACGCGGACGGCATCTTCCACGTCCCCCTGCGCTCCCTCTACTCGGCGAACGTCACGAACCTGCACTTCGCCGGGCGCAACATCTCCGCCACGCACATCGCTTTCGGGGCGACCCGCGTCATGGCCACCTGCGCGACCCTCGGCGAGGCCGCGGGTACCGCCGCGGCCCTGTGCGTCGCCGAGAACCTCACTCCACGGGAACTCGCGACCGAACGGCCGGAGCTGGTGCACCGCACCCTGCTCCGCCAGGACGCCTCCGTGATCGGCCTCGCCGACGAGGACCCCGGCAACCTGGCCCGGGCGGCCCGCGTCACCGCCTCCTCCTGCCTGACCCGTCTGGCCGCGGAACCCACGCAGGACGCGCCCGGCGCCCCGTACCCCCTCACCCGCGACCTCGCGCTCCTGCTGCCGGTCGACCCGGCACTCGACACGGTCGACCTCCTCGTCCACGGCGCCCCGGACGACGGACCCCGCGAGCTCACCGTGGAACTGTGGAGCACGGGCCGGCCGGAGAACGGGGTCCCCGCCGACCGGCTTCTGACGACCACCGTCACCGTCCCGCCCGGCGGCCCGCACTGGGTCACGGCGCCCCTCGACCACCGCCCCGGGACACCCGGAAACGCGATCCTGATCGTGCGCGCCTGCCCCGACACGGCCCTGGTCCTCCTCCCCGAGCGCACCGACGGTGTCCTCGCCCTGCGCAGGAAGGCCGAGGGGGACGCGGGCGTCGACCACGACATCCCGGAGGAGGACGGCCAGCTGGTCCTGGAATGGCAGGCCCGCGGCCTGCGCCGGCAGACCTTCGCCTTCCGGGCGGCCCCCGACACCAGGGCGTTCCGGCCCGGACGAGCCGTGGGCGGATTCCAGCGCCCCTACGGCGGCCCGAACATGTGGTCGTCCGCGCGCGAGGACGACGCCCGGTGGCTCCGTCTCGACTGGCACGACGAGCAGGAGCTCACCGAGATCCGCCTGGTGTTCGACGACGACGTCGACGAGTACCTCAACAATCTGCACCGCCACCGCACCCCGTTCGAGGTCATGCCGGAGCTCGTACGCGACTATCGCGTCCAGACGCGCGACGCCGCAGGCGACTGGCACACGCTCCTGACGGTGACGGACAACCGGCGTCGGCACCGCGTACACGCGCTGGAGGCCCCTGACGGCGGTCCCGTGCGCACCGGCGCACTGCGGCTCGTGGTCGACGCGACGCACGGGGCGCGGCAGGCCCACGTGTTCGCCTTCAAGGCGTACGGCGCATAGCCGCACGGCGAAAGGGGGCCGGGGGAAGGCTGGTCGGCCTTCCCCCGGCCCCCTTTCGCGTGTACGTCAGAGCGCGCCGAGGGCCTGACTGATGGCGTCGGCGGCCTCGATGACCTCGCGTACGAGGGCGGAGCGCTGCCCCTCGGTGTCGGAGCCGCCCCCGAGCACCGAGGTCGGGCCCCAGAGCGAGATGGCGGCGACGATCTCCCCCGAGGCGTCGCGGACCGGCGCGGCAAGGGACGCGCGTCCCAGGGCGCGCTCCTCGGCCTCGACGGCGTAACCGGTGCGCCGGACGGTCTCGATCTCGGCGTCGAGAAGGTCGTGACTGGTGGTCGTGTACTCGGTGTGCGCGTCGAGCGGGTCCCCCAGCAGCTTGCGGCGCTCCTTGGGGGCGAGACCGCTGAGGAGGCACTTGCCGATGCTCGTGGCGTGCAGCGGGGCGGTGTGTCCGGCCTGCGTATAGGACTTGGGGGCGCGCGTGCCCTCGAAATTGCACAGGAACATCAGCTCGCCACCGCGGCGTACGGCCACGTTGGCCCCCAGCCCGGTGCGGGTGGCGAGGCCCTGGAGCACCATGCGCGCGGCCCGGTGCACGGGGTGGCGGTTGGTGGCGGTCGCGGCCAGCGGGAGAAGGCCCAGGCTGAGGCGGTAGAGGTTGCTGACCGGATCGCGTTCGACCATGTCGAGGCGTTCCAGGGTGGACAGCAGGCGGGAGGTGGTCGAGGAGCCCAGTCCGGTGAGCTCGGCGATGTCGGAGACACGGAGTTCGGGCCGGCCGGAGTCGAGTGCGCGCAGCACGGAGACCGCTCGTTCGACGCTCTGGTTCGTCCCTGCATCAGTCGCCCGGGTAGCCATGACCCTCCTTGTTCTGCAAATGCCTTGCACATTCTGCATCAGCATATCGCGCGCGACCGGCACCTGTACCTGAAATCAGCGACCGTGGCGGTCCCGCGACGCGAGCGGGGCGGACACCGCCGGCATCGCGGAATCACCAGGCCACAGAGTGGGGACCCGTGAGCGCCCGGCCTGGCGGAGCCGGCCGCACGGCAGGCGGGTCAAGCGGTGGGGCCGGGCACCACCGGGTCCGCCCCTGACAGGAACTGTCGCTGGGCCTCTTCCAGGGCCGCCGTCTCGGCCGGCTCGCCCGGATGGTCGAAGTGCCCCGCCCGCAGAACCAGGAGTTCGCGCGGCCCGGCCAGTGCGTTGTGCACCGCGAACTGCCCGGGCGGGGGCACATGGGGATCGAACAGGGCTGCGCTCACGTGGACGGGGATCTCGAGGTGCCGGGCCGCCGTCGCGGCGTCGAAGTACGCGAGGACATCCAGCACCGCGGGATCCTCGGCGAACCGCGTACGGACCGACTCACCGCTGCCCGTGCACGGAAGTGTCACCCGGAGCGGATGGTTGCCGAAGGTAGGTACCGTCAGGCCGGCGGCCCGGAAACGGTCGTCCCAGGGGAGCGCCAGCGCTCCGATGCCGCCGCCGAAACTCGTGCCCAGGTACGTCATCCGTCCGGCGGCCTCCGGCACCAGCAGCCGCAGTGCGGTGGCCGCGCACCAGACGTCCGCCACGCATCCGCCGATGAGGTACGACTCCCGGGCGCCGATGCCATGCAGTACGTGCCCCGCCGAATGCGAGGGAACGCCGGGCAGCAGGCTCCGCGTTCCGAGCCCGCGCAGGCAGGGCCAGAGGGTCGCGGTCCCGGGCGGGGACTGCCAGGAGTCCGGGGCCGTCCGGCCTCCGTATCCGTGGGCCGCAACGCAGCCCTGGGTGACCCGGCCGTCGGCGGGAACGGTCAGCCACCCGCCGATACGGACGCCATCGGTGGACGTGTACGAGACGTCGGCGACCCGAAAGCCGTCCACCGTGGCCCAGGGCCCCTCGATCCGGGGCGTCGTGTCGACGCGCAGCGCACGCGCGTAACGCTCCCGCCAGAAGTCGGCGAAGTCGTCCGGTCCCGGCGGCGCCTTCACCGCGAGGAGACGCGGCAGGTCGTAGCCGTGAGTGGGATCGAAGGGGAAATCGTGGGGCAGCGGGCCGAGTTCGTCGGTATCCGTCGCGAGCGGATGGGTGGACACGTTTCTCTCCTCATTCGGTACGAGGTGACCAGCAGGTTGCCAGGACAAGTTGTCGGCGCGACCTGCCCTGCTGTGCCGACGCCGAGCAGCTGCTACGGGTGGGGCCCGCGGGCACGACGGTCACGTTCCGCTGGGCGAGGTGGTCACGGGCGGCTGTTTCGATGAAGACGGCGGTGGTCGGTCCGGGGCGGCGGTGCGGAGGAGACCGGGACGACAACGGCCCGTCGTTCGCTCTCCCGGCCCGGGCCGGACGGGCACGTACGTGGGCCCGCCGTGCGCGTCGCGGATCCGTCGCCGGTCGCCGGCCCGTGGATTCCGCGGTGCCCGCCGAAGCCCCCCTCGCGATCATCGTCGCCCGCGCGACCATACGGTGATCGGCCCGCGCATCGCAACAGGCTGCGGCTCGGTGCTCATGGCGAGACGTACACGGGCCGCACCCCGCGTGGGTCCAGGAGCACGGCGCGGATGTCGGCCGGGGAGCGGCCGGAGCCGTCCAGGTGCTCCGGCCCTTCGGGGACCGGGGAGCGTGCGCATCCGGAGGTGCTGGCCGGCAAACCGCGACCACCGGTCGGGCATGCCCGCGGCGGTCGGTTGCTCAGGTGCGGGACGAGACGAACTCCACGAGGGCGTCGGCTGCGGGACCGGAGGAGGCGGGGTTCTGGCCGGTGATGAGGAGACCGTCCTGGACGACGTAGGGCTCCCAGTCCGCCTGCTTGGTGTAGTGGCCGCCGAGCTTCCTGAGCTCGTCCTCGACGAGGAAGGGAACGACTTCGGTGAGCTGGACGCCTTCCTCCTCGGTGTTGGTGAAGCCGGTGACCTTCCTGCCGCGTACGAGGGGCGTGCCGTCTTCGTTGCGGGTGTGGCGCAGTACGCCGGGGGCGTGGCAGACCAGGGCGAGGGGCCTGCCGGCGCGCAGGGTGGTCTCGATCAGGCGGGCGGAGTCGGCGTCCTCGGCGAGGTCCCACAGGGGGCCGTGGCCGCCGGGGTAGAAGAGGGTGTCGTATGCGTCGGCGTTGACGGAGCTGAGGGGGACGGTGTTCGCCAGTGCCGTCATGGCTTCGGTGTCCGCTTCGAAACGGCGGGTCTGGTCGGTCCGGGCGTCGGGCTCGTTGCTCTTGGGGTCCAGCGGCGGTTGGCCGCCCTTGGGGGAAGCGAGGGTGATCTCCCACCCCGCCTCCTTGAAGCGGTAGTAGGGGGCGGCGAGTTCCTCCAGCCAGAACCCGGTGGCACGGCCGGTGTCGCCGAGCCGGTCGTGCGAGGTGAGGACGACGAGGACCTTCATGACGATGTTCTCCTCAAGGGAACGGGAGTCTGAGCGGACGAGCCGTGTCCGCGTCCCTGAACGACGCGGTCACGGCACGGCGCCGGGCAGCAGCGCATGCCACGCTGTACCCGTCATCGCCGCGCTCGACACCTTGCGCTACGCGACTGGTCTACGCGACTGGCAGCCCGGGCCGGCAGGGCCACGGCAGCGGGCTGAGGAGGCCGAGACCCGTCGCCACCGCGCGGGCGAACCCCTGCCCTACGGGAACCAGGTGCGCGACATGTGCGGGCGGGCTCACTCCGCTGAGCCGCACGGCCGTCCTGCTTCGCCTGCCCCGTGGCAACATCCGTGACGAGGCCGGTCATCAGGTGCTGCTGTTCCCCGCTCTCCGCTGATCGCGAAGGAGGCGAATATGGCTTGCGGACGGGTACTCGCCCGACGGGCCGCGCCTTAGACTTCGACCGCTCCGAAACCCGACGATCTTCTGGAGGGTCTGCAGGATGAACCGATCCCTCATGACCGCGTTGGCCGCATTGACGCTGGTCGTGTCCGGGGGCGGCGTCACCGCCTCCGCTTCCGACGCCCCGCCGCGAACCACGCACGGTCCTTGCCAGTACTCCCAGACCCCGGACGAGCCGGCGGCGCGGCCGGTTCCCCTGCCGCCCGACCCGCGGCACACCCCCAGTCACGGCACGATCGACATGGCTGTCCCGACCAGCCAGGGGCCGCTTCCCCTCCGTCTGGACCGGGCGAAGGCGCCATGCACGGTCCAGAGCTTCGTGCACCTGGCGCGGCACCGGTTCTACGACCGTACGGTGTGTCATCGGCTGACGGCGTATCCGACGCTCAAGGTCCTGCAGTGCGGCGACCCGACCGGCACCGGCGAGGGCGGACCGGGGTACGCCTACAAGGACGAGCTGCCAGTGGACCTGCCGCCGGCCCCGAGCGATCCGACCGGAGCCCGTCGCGTCTACGGGCGCGGCTTGCTGGCGATGGCCAATGCCGGGCCCGACACGAACGGTTCGCAGTTCTTCGTCGTCTACGGTGACTCCGTGCTGCGGCCGGACTACACGGTGTTCGGCACGGTCGGCGCCGCCGGCCTGAAGACGCTCGACAAGGTCGCTGCCGGCGGAATCGAGCCAACCGCGGAGGACCCGGCGTCCGTCGACGGCACGCCCGTTCTGAGGACCGAACTACGCAGCGTCCGGCCTTCCTACCGGCCCTGGTGAACCGTGCTCCGTGTCACCGTGGGGGTCCGGCGACGGGCCTGACCTCCACGGTGGCGCTCAAAGCCGCCGCGATGGCCCCGGTCGCACTCGTCTGCGCAGGCGACGCCTTGCGGGCCAGGCCCGTCGCCCGCGGACTGGCCGAGACCACAGGGCGGCCGTGGCCGGCTGGGCGCCGAAGGCCAGGCACTGGCTCCCGCGGCGCCCCGGCAAGGTCGACCGGGCGGCGAGAGAGCTGCCACTGAGCGAGGCCGGGGCCGGCGTTCGGGCCGGAGCCGTTCACCCGTTCTGCGGGAAGCCGAGGTCGATGCCGCCGTGGCTGGGGTCGGCCCACCGGGAGGTGACGACCTTCCCCCGGGTGAAGAAGTGGACCCCCTCGGTACCGTGCGCGTGGGTGTCTCCGAACAGGCTGTTCTTCCAGCCGCCGAAGGAGAAGTAGGAGACGGGCACGGGTATCGGCACGTTGATGCCGACCATGCCGACCTCGACTTCGTTCTGGAAGCGCCGGGCAGCTCCGCCGTCATTGGTGTGGATCGCTGCCCCGTTGCCGTACGGATTGGCGTTGATGAGGGCCAGGCCGTCGTCGTACGAGGGCACACGCACCACGGAGAGGACGGGGCCGAAGATCTCGTCGGTGTAGACCGGCATGTCGGTGCCGACGCGGTCGAAGAGCGTGGGAGCGAGGAAGAAGCCGTCTCCGTCCGCGTCGACCGCGCCTTCGCGGCCGTCGACGAGCAGGGTGGCACCGGCCTTGACGCCGGCGTCGACGTATGAGGAGACCTTGTCCCGGTGTTCCCGGGTGACCAGGGGGCCCATGTCGCAGTCGCGGGTTCCGTCGCCGGTACGCAGGCGGCGCATCCGTTCGACTATCCGGGGCACGAGCGCGTCGGCGACCGGCTCGACGGCGACGAGCACGGAGATCGCCATGCACCGTTCGCCGGCCGAGCCGAAGCCCGCGTTGACGGCGGCGTCCGCGGCGAGGTCGAGATCGGCGTCGGGCAGCACCAGCATGTGGTTCTTCGCGCCGCCCAGGGCCTGGACCCGCTTGCCACGGGCGGTCGCCTGTTCGTACACGTACCTCGCGATGGGTGTCGAGCCGACGAAGGACACCGCCTTGACGTCGTCGTGGTGGAGGAGCGCGTCGACGGTCTCCTTGTCACCGTTGACGACCTGGAGCAGGCCGTCGGGCAGGCCGGCTTCCTTCCACAGGGCGGCCAGGGCCAGGGCGGCGCTGGGGTCCTTCTCGCTGGGCTTGAGCACCACCGCGTTGCCGCAGGCCAGCGCGATGGGCACGAACCACATGGGCACCATGGCGGGGAAGTTGAAGGGGGAGATCACCGCGACGACGCCGAGACTCTGCCGGACGGAGTGGACGTCCACCCGGGTCGACGCGTTCTCGGAGTAGTCCCCCTTGAGCAGCTGCGGAATCCCGCAGGCGAACTCGGCCACCTCAAGCCCCCGGGTGACCTCTCCGAGCGCGTCCGACAGGACCTTGCCGTGCTCGGCGGTGATCAGGGCGGCGATCTCCCGCTTGTGCGCGTTGAGCAGTTCCCGGAAGGCGAAGAGCACCCGCACCCGCTTGGCGAGGGACTGTGCGCGCCAGTCCCGCCAGGCCGTCCCGGCGGAGGCGACGGCGGCGTCGACGAGCTCGGCCGAGGCCAGGTCCACGGTCGCGGTCAGCTCCCCGGTGGCGGGGTTGTGGACCGGGCTGGTGCGTCCGGCCGGCCCGGTCCAGGGACGGCCGTCGATGAAGTGGGTGATGCGCTGCGCGCTCAAGGCGGGCTCCTTCTGCGATGTGGTCAGGACTGGTTGCCGGGGCGCACGGCGGACGCGCTGTTCCGCTCCCGGTCGGCCGCGGGGGCGAGCAAGGGCCGCTGGGCCTTCTTGTGGCCCGTGTAGACCGCGTGGGCTTCCCGCGTCGTGCCGAGCCGGGAGACCGCGGCGACGGGGACGTCCCACCAGCTGTCGCTGTCGGGCGCGGGGACGTGCGGGTCGGTCTCGACGTGGATGACGAAGGGACCGCCGTCCGCCGGCCACGCCTTGGCCTGTGCGATGGCTGCCGCCAATTCGGCGCGGGAACGGGCCTCGACGACGTGGGCACCGAGGCTGCGGGCGTTGCCGGCGAGGTCGGTGGGCAGGTTCGGGCCGTCCAGGCGTCCGCCGGCGGAGCGGTAGCGGTATCGGGTGCCGAAGCGCTGGGAGCCGAGCGATTCCGACAGTGAGCCGATCGAGTGGAAGCCGTTGTTCTGGACGAGGACGACGATGACCTTGAGGCGCTCCTGGACGGCCGTGGCCAGTTCGGTCGGCATCATGAGGTAGCCGCCGTCGCCGACCATGGCGAATACGTCCCGGGTGTCGTCGGCGAGCCGGACTCCGAGCGCGGCGGGGATCTCGTAGCCCATGCAGGAGTAGCCGTACTCGACGTGGTACGCCTTGCGGTCGCGGACGCGCCACAGCTTGTGCAGGTCACCGGGGATGGAACCGGCCGCGCACAGGATGACGTCGCGCGGGTCGGTCAGTTCGTTGACACAGCCGAGCACGGTGCCCTGGGTGAGGACGCCGTCGGCGAGCCGCCCGGTCACCTCGGGCGGCGGGTTGTACGCGGCCTCGGCCCGCTCGTTCCAGCTGTGCCACAACTCGCCCTGCCGCTTCTCGTAGGCGGAGTCGACACGGTGTCCGCCCAGTACGTCGGTGAGGGCGGTCAGCGCCTCACGGGCGTCGGCCACGACCGGGAGACCGGCGTGCTTGCCGGCGTCGAAACCGGTGACGTTGATGCTGATGAAGCGGACGTCGTCGTGCTGGAACGCGGTGCGCGAGGCGGTGGTGAAGTCGGTCCAGCGTGTACCCACGCCGATGACGAGGTCCGCGTCCCGGGCGAGGGCGTTCGCCGCGGTCGTGCCCGTGGAGCCGATGCCGCCCATCTGCTGCGGATGGCCATGGGGAAGCGATCCTTTGCCCGCCTGGGTTTCACCGACCGGGATGCCGGTCGTCCCGGCCAGCGCGGCGAGCGCCTCCTCCGCCGCGGAGTGGTGCACGCCGCCGCCCGCCACGATGAGCGGCCGGCGGGCCCGTCGTACGAGGTCGGCGGCAGCCGCGAGGCGGGCGGCTTCGGCCGGTGGGCGGGCCACGTGCCAGGTGCGGTCGTGGAACAGTTCGGCGGGCCAGTCGTACGCCTCGGCCTGGACGTCCTGTGGCAGGGCGATCGTCACCGCGCCGGTCTCCGCGGGGTCGGTGAGCACCCGCATGGCTCCCATGAGCGCCGAGGGCAGTTGCTCGGGGCGGTTGACCCGGTCGAAGAACCGTGACAGGGGCCTGAAGGCGTCGTTGACGGAGATGTCCGCAGCGCAGGGGTGTTCCAGTTCCTGGAGCACGGGGGCGCTGGGGCGGGTGGCGAACGTGTCGGAGGGCAGCAGCAGGACGGGCAGGCGGTTGATGGTGGCCAGTGCCGCTCCGGTGAGCATGTTCGTGGATCCCGGGCCGATCGACGCGGTGCAGGCCCAGGTCTGCAGGCGGTCCCTCTGCCGGGCGTAGGCGACCGCGGTGTGCACCATGGCCTGCTCGTTGCGGGCCAGGATGTAGGGAAGACCGGGGCGCCCGTCCGCTGCGTGTTCGTGTTCGTGTTCGAGCAGTGCTTGGCCGATGCCCGCGACGTTGCCGTGGCCGAAGATGCCGAGGACGCCCGCGAACAGTGGTCTGCGCTGTTCGTCGCGCTCGGACCACTGGGCGGCGAGGAACCTGACGGTCGCCTGCGACACGGTGAGCCGCACGGTTGCGGACGGTGCGGTGTTCATGCGGCGCCTCCTGGTGTGCGGGGTTCGGGCCGGGTGGCTCCGGCGGCCCGGTGGGGCGCCGGCCGAGCGTCGAAGGGCAGGTCCGGCCATGTCTCGCGGACCCAGGCGTGGGCCGGGTCGTCGCTGATGAGCCAGGCTCGCCCGGGGCCGGGACCGGCCATGACGTTGAGGTAGTACAGGTGGGCGTCGGGCGCGGCCATCGCGGGCCCGTGCCATCCGTGGGGCACCAGGACGACGTCGCCGGTGCGGACTTCGGCGAGTACGTCGATGGGCCGGTGGGTGTCGGAGGTGTAGACGCGCTGATAGCCGACGGGGTCGGTGCAGCGGCTGTCCGTGGGTGCCGTCTCGAAGTAGTAGATCTCCTCCAGTTCGCTCTCCTCCCCCGGCAGCGCGGTGTCGTGTTTGTGCGGCGGCCACGAACTCCAGTTGCCTGCCGGTGTGACGACCTCGCACGCGATGAGGGCGTCCGCGCCGAGCACCTCGGGGGTGCCGAAGTTGCGTACCTGCCGGGAGGCGTTGCCGGCCCCGCGCTGTTCGACCGGTACCTCGGCCGCGCCCAGGTGCCGGAAGGCGTGGCCGCCGGGCGAGCCCCGCCGGGTGTCGCCCGCCACGCGTGCCCCCGCGAGAGCGAGCCGGACCGGTCCGGCCGAGGCCCGGAGGGTGATCCGCGACTGCGCGGGCACGTACGCGGTGTCGGTGGGACCGGCGAACACATCGGGTCTGCCGGTGAGTTCCGCTACGTGGGTGCGTGCGTCGGTGGTCACCGCGGTGACCTGGGCGCCGCCCGACAGCGGCACGACGAGGTGTTCCCAGGCCGTGGCGTCCACCACTCGGCTCTCGCCGGGGGCCAGGGTCGTCACACGGAGGCTGGTGTGCCGCCAGTCCCGGCCGTCGGCGGTGACGGCGGTCTGCCATCCCCCGTCGGCGGACGTGCCCAGGGGGCGCACCCATCGGCTGTTGTCGCTCATGCGCCGCTCCCGTGCACGATCCCGGCCGCGATGTCGACGGCGGCTGCGACGTCGCCGTCGGGCGGGTAGAGCAGGGTGCGTCCGACGACCAGTCCTCGCGTCGCGGGCAGTGACATCGCCTTCGCCCAGGACGCGTAGGTGTCGTGCGGATCGCCTTGCGGGTCCCCGCCGAGCAGCAGGGTGGGCAGGGTGGTCGCGTCCAGGACGCGTTCGAGTTCGTCGACGACCGGCAGTTTGAGCCAGGTGTAGGCGCTGGACGCGCCGAGGCCGCTTGCGATGTGGATCGACTTCATGACGCTGTCGGGGTCGAGGAGGTTGCGCGCACGGCCCTCCTCGCGGACGGTGAGGAAGGGTTCGATCATGGCCATGAGGCTGTGGTCGGCCAGGCTGGTGACGGCGGCGGCGGTCGCTTCGAGCGTGGCCGCGGTGCCGGGGTCGTCGAGACAGATCCGGGTGAGTGTCTTGCCGCCTTCGAGCCCGTGCCCGGCGATCGCCTGGGCGGTATAGGCGGTGAACCGGTCGTCGAATTCGAAGGACGCGCCCTGGAGTCCGCCGCGGTTCATCGAGCCGATGGCGACCCGGTTCTCCAGGGCGCCCATCAGCAGCAGGTCGTCGAGGAGGTCCGGGGTGCCCAGCACGCCGTCCACGCCGGGGCGGGACAGCGCGGTCGCCAGGCGGTCGAGCAGGGTGCTGCGGCTCGCCATGGCCGCCTCGTCCCCACCCGCGCCCAGAGCTCCGCGGGCGGGATGGTCGGCCGCGACGATGAGCAGGCGGCCGTCTTCGCCGGTCAGCGGCCGACGGGAGCGCTTCTGCCAGGACCGTGCGATACGGCCGGGCTCGCGGGCCCGGATCTCGGTGAGTCGTGCGGCGTCCATCAGGCGATCCCTTCGGCATGGGCCGATGACCGGGACGCGAGAACCGCCTGTACCTCGGCCGTGGTCGGCATGGCGGTGGAACAGGCCAGGCGGGAGGCGACGATGGCGCCTGCGGCATTGGCGAACTCGATGACGCGGCGCAGGTCCCAGCCGCTGAGCAGACCGTGGACGAGGCCGCCTCCGAACGCGTCACCCGCGCCGAGCCCGTTGACGACCTCGACGGGGAACGGCGCGACGCGCACCTGTTCGTCCGCGGTGGCGGCCAGGACACCGGCCGGCCCCATTTTGACGACGGCGAGCTCCAGGCCGCGCTCCAGCAGGGCGTCCGCCGCCCGCCGCGGGTCCGTCTCCCCGACGGCGACTTCGCATTCCTCCCGGTTGCCGACGGCGACGGTGACGTGCTCGAGGGCGCGGTCGACCTGGTGGCGGGCCTCCTCGGTTCCGGTCCAGAACATGGGGCGGTAGTCCAGGTCCAGGACCGTGCGAGTACGCCGTCCGCGGCACCGCCAGGCTGCGAAGTGGGCTGTACGGCTGGGCTCCGCCGACAGGCCGGTGACGGTGGCCCAGAACACCGCCGCTTCGCGGATGTCCTCCAAGGGCAGTGTGCCGGGATCGATCATGAGGTCGGGCGCCGCACCGTACCGGTAGAAGTAGAGCGGGAAGTCGTCGGGCGGGAAGACCTCGCAGAAGGTGACCGGGGTGGGTGGTCCGTCCGACGCGGCGAGGGGTGTGATGAAGGTGGTGTCCACGCCGAGGCGGGCGGCCTCCTGCTGGACGTAGCGGCCGAATGGGTCACGGCCCACCCGGGTGATCAGGGCGGCGTCACGGCCGTGGCGGGCCGCGGCGACGGCGACGTTCATGGCGCTTCCGCCGAGGAACTTCTCGAACGTACTCACCTGTTCGAGGCCGACGCCGTGGTCGAGCGGGTAGATGTCGACGCCGGCCCGTCCGATGGCGAGGAACTCGTGCGCCATGGTCAGCCCACCACGGTGCCGGCGGCGGACCCGTCGCCGGCGGCGAGGGAGCGAAGGTGGGCGACCGAGGCGCGGACGTCGTCGAGGGGGTCGGCTCCGCCGTCCTCGCCGGGTGCGGCGCGCAGGATGGTGTCCTGTTCGAGCACGTACCATCCGGCGTATCCGTCCGCCTCCAGCAGCCGGACGATCCCGGCGATGTCGATGTCGCCGGCACCCAGGGGGACGTACATGCCCTCGGCGACCGCCCGGGTGTACGTCGTGCGCCCGGCGCGTACGTCGTCGGCGAGGTCACGGCGTACGTCCTTGAGGTGCACGTGAACGATGCGGCCGGGCAGGCGGGCGGCCAGGGCCAGGGGGTCGCCGCCGCCGATGAGCAGGTGTCCGGTGTCCAGGCACAGCCCGATGCCCGAGCCGTCGAGGACCCGCCGCGTCTCGTCGCCCGATTCGATCATCGTGCCGACGTGGGGGTGGAGGGCCGCGAGGACGCCCGCGTCGGCCGCGGCGAGGGAGATCCGGTCGAGGTTGGCGAGGAGGACGGACCACCCCGCGGCGTCGAGCGCGGGCCGGTCGTCGTAGCCGTCGGCCCCGGTCGCCGCGGCGATGACGACGGTGCGGGCGTCGGCCGCCAGGAGACCGGTCAGCGCGGTCTCGACCTCGGGGAGCGGGTCGTGGTCCGGGTCATGGAGGACGACCGGCACGAACTGGCCCACGGCGCGCAGACCGTGCGCGGCGAGTGTCGCCGCCTTGGCAGCGGGGGCGTCGGGCAGGAAGCCTTCCGGTCCGAACTCGGTGGCGGCGAGTCCGGCCTCGCGCATCTGCCGCAGGACCAAGTCGGTGCCGAGCTGGTGTCCCCAGCCCGGGACTTCACAGACGCCCCAGGAGATGGGTGCGCCCGCGATGCGCTGGGTGAGGGGTGCGGTCACGGCCTGCCTCCTTCGGTGATGTGTACGGCGTGGGCCGGCCTGATCGGCATGCCGTGCCTCTTCTCTCTCCGTGGTGGGTGTGCCGGGCCCGTGCCCGGCTCTCGTGACCGAGCTTGCTCCGTCACAGGGTAACCTGTCAACCTATTGTCCTTACATACTGACTGAAGAATCGCTCATGCCGGGCGCCCGGCCCCGCCGGGAGGGGGACCACGCCTGTGCGTGCGCGGAGTCCTTCAGTCGGCCTCGTCCTGCAACAGAGCCACCTCGGTGATTCCCTCGCGATCGGACAGCCGGGGAACCAACTCGTCGTGCACCCCGTTGCCGGACAGTTCGAGCAGAACGCCCACCTGGGCGGGGCTCGCGTCCGTCGGCGGGCAGCCCGCCGTTCGCAGGCCGGCCACATGGAATCCCGCTCCCGTGCACTCACGGACGATGTCACGCAGAAGTCCCCGCCCGTCCAGATAGCTGACGTGCAGAAGGACCGACTCCGAGGGCGAACGGGGCAACCGTCGTGCGAGCACGGGGAACGCGAACGCCACCAGGAGGTAGGCCGCGGTCACGGCGGCTGCCAGCACCAGAAGCCCCGAGCCCGCTGCCGCGCCGATCGACGCCGCCAGCCACACGCTGGCCGCCGTCGTCAGACCGCGCACCGCGTCCCTGCGCACGAAGATCAGTCCGCCGCCGATGAACCCGATGCCGGATACGATCTGCGCGGCGACACGCGAAGGGTCCAGTCCCACGCCGGGCAGTCCCAGCATGTCGGCGAAGCCGTACTTCGAAACCAGCATGAAGAGCGCCGACCCGAGGCCGACCAGCACATGGGTGCGCAGGCCGGCCGACTTCTGGCGGTACTCGCGCTCCAGACCGATGACGGCACACAGAGCGAAGGCCACCGCCAAGTGGGCGAGTGATGTCCCGTCGTGATTCACCGTGCCATCGCCCCGCCGGCCGACCGCACCGCCGCCGGACGGGACAGCACGGCCTCGTGCGCCAGGCCGTCGCCGGCCACCACCGTGGCGTCACCGGACCGCCGGCCGCGGCCGTCCCACGTCGTGGCCACTCCCCCGGCCTCACGTGGGAGAAGCGCACCGGCCCCCGCCGGCGCCTCCTGGCGGACGCGTAGCGGGTGGGCGGACGTTCTGATCATCGTGGCCGCCTCGCGGACGATGCCTACCGCGGCCGGCGGCCTCTCGTCGCGTCTCAATTCTCCTCCTGCGGGTTCGGCGCGCGCACGGGGCGGCCGGGGGCCAGCCGCAGTCCCGGCCGGGCCAGCAGCACGGGCCCGCCGAAGCGAGCCGCCGCCGCGGCCAGCGAGTGGCCGGCGTCCGCCCACGGACGCAGATGGGTGACCGCGAGCAGGCCGACGCCGGCGGCGGCCGCGAGTTCCCCGGTCTGCCGGGCGGTGAGATGGTGCGGAGGCGGTCCGGTGCTGTCACCGTCCCAGCAGCCGGGTGTCGCACCGGGCCCGTCTCCGGGACCGAGTGCCGCCTCCGCCAGCAGCACTCCGCTGCCGCGGGCCAGGTCCAGGAGCGTGCGGCACGGCCCGGAGTCAGCGGTGTAGGTCAGTGACCTCCCGCCGGCCTCGACGCGCGCGGCGTACGTCTCCACCGAGTGGCGTACGGGCACCAGACGGAGCCTGAACGGCCCGCACTCCATCTCCCCCGGACGGGCGTCCTCGAAGGCGAGCGCCGACGTGTGGCCCGTCCCCGCCCCTGTGCCGGCCGGTGCGATCACCCGGGCCGGCTCGGCGCGCGGGGCCAGTTTCTCCCGGGCGTACGCCAGTGCCGCCAGGTCCGCGGAGTGGTCGCCGTGCCGATGGCTGACGACGACGGTGTCGACCTGGTCCGGACGGGCGTACTTCAGCAGCGCGCCGAATGCCCCCGTGCCGAGGTCGAGCAGCAGGCGGTGGCCGCCGTGCTCGACCAGGTAGCCGGAGCAGGGGTTGTCCGGCCCCGGCACCGACCCCGAGGAGCCGAGGACCGTGACGATCACTGTCCGCTGCCTTCCATGACGCGCTCCACGAGGTCGGCGACCGCGCCGAGCCCGCACGGGCCCACCACGACGTCCGCGGCGGCGCGGACCTCCTTGTGCCCGTCGCCGACCGCCGCACCCAGGCCGGCCGCGCGCACCATGGCGGTGTCGTTGGGGTTGTCACCGATGGCCGCGACGCGTTCCATCGGCACGCCCGCCCGCTCGGCGAGCCGGCGCACCGCCACCTCCTTGCCCGCGCCGGCCGGCAGAATCTCCAGATAGGTGTCCTCGGACTGGAGAAGCCGGGCGGCCGGGCAGTGCCTGGCCGCCAGCCGCGCCAGCGGGCCGAGGCCCGGGCGGTCGGCGATCAGCATCACCTTCGTCGGTGCCTGCCGCACGGCGTCCTCGCGCAGTTCGATCCGGTCGCGGCCGGCGTATGCCGCCAGCGAGGGCGCTGCCCGCAGAATGTGGGCGTCCTCGCCGGCGAAGGCCACCGCTCCTACGCCTTCGGGGAGTTCGGGGAGCAGATCATCGCGCAGGGCGTCCCAGGAGACCCCCAGGTCCAGATCGAGCAGCCGTGTTCCGGACAGCGGATCGACGACGCGTGCGCCGTTGTAGACGATCAGAGGTGTGCTCAGGCCCAGTTCACGGTGGTAGCGGCCCGCGGACACCTCGTTGCGGCCGGTGGCGATGACCACGGTGCCGCCCATGTCCTGGTAGCGCCGCAGTGCTTCGGCGCTGCGGGGCACGATCCGCAGGTCGCGGTCGACCAGCGTGCCGTCCAGGTCGGTGACGATCCACATGTGGTGCGGGGGTATCGAGGGCGTCGTCATGAGGTACTCCTCGCGGGCAGTCGGCTCAGGTACCACTCCACGAACTCGCGCGCGGCGAGCGGTTCGAGGTTCGCCCCGTGTGCGAGATACCCGGGCTGGTCCCAGCCGTCGTCGCCGGCGAAGGAGTGGTACACACCGCCGGAGCGACGGACCAGCACGCGGGCGGCGCAGATGTCCCAGGCGTTGACGGATGTGCCCAGGGCCGCGTCGCACCAGCCGGCCGCGACGTGGGCGAGGGTCAGCGCGGCGCTTCCGGTGCGGCGTACGGTGCCGTAGCGGGCGACGAGTTCACCGAACCTCGGCAGCGTCTGCGGGTCGTTCCACGCCAGTTCCCGGGTGGTGGGAAAGCCGGTGATGAGCAGCCCGCGGCCCTCCTCGCGCACTCCGCCGGGGCGCAGCGGCTCGCCGCCGAGGCGGGCGCCGGTGGCGTCGGCGGTGAAGACGTGTCCGGCGACCGGGTCGACGATGGCGCCCGCCACGGGTTCTCCGTCGACCGTCACGCCGACGGAGGTGCAGAAGAAGGCGAGACCGCGCGCGAAGTTGGCGGTCCCGTCGATGGGGTCGACGTACCAGGCGATGCGGCCGCTGCCGTCCTGGCGGCCGCCTTCCTCGCCCACGACCGTGCTGTCCGGCACCCGCTTGGCCAGCAGGTCGCGGATGCGCTCCTCGGCGCGCTGGTCGTGCACGGTGACGGGGTCGTGCTCGTCGCGTTTGAAGGCCACGTCCATGGTGCTCCGGAAGGCCGCCACCAGGTCGGGAGCGACGGTCAACGCCGCCTCGGTGGCCACCTCGCGCAGCCGTACGGAAAGCTCGTCCAGTTCGTTCATGCCGCGGCCTCCTGCCCGGGGGTGAGCCCGGTGTCGTGGCGGGTGAGTGCGGTACGCAGCAGGTCCAGCAGTTCCGTGCCGTCGGCGACCTCGGCGTCGGCCCGGGGGCGGGCGTGCGGGTCGCGGCGGTCGGCGGGGCGCATGAGGATCGTCGCCCCGGTTCCGGCGCGCTTCCCGCACACCACGTCGCGGTCGTGGTTGTCGCCGACGTACCAGCACTCGGAGGGGTCGACCGACAGGGCGCGGGCGGCCAGGCGGATCATCTCGGGGTCGGGTTTCCGCCGCCCGGTCTCGTCGGAGTAGACCTGCACGTCGAGCAGGGGGTCGGTGCCGAAGCGCCGGGCCAGATCCCGGTTGAGGGCGCCGACGAGGGTGTTGGAGACGATGCCGGTGCGGACACCGTGGCGGCGGGCGAGCCGCAGCGTCTCGAGCATGCCCGGGGCCACCGTCCTGTCGCTTTCGGCGAGGACCAGTTCTCGGCACAGCCAGGACGCCTCCGCACCGACGAGAGCGCGGGCGGCGGGCGGCCAGTCGGCGGCGATGAAGTCCTCCCAGAGTTCGCGGTGCCTGATCTCGCGGGGCGCGGGGGTGCGGACGGACCCGTTCTTCCAGGCCCGGTACGCGGCCTTGCCCGCGGTGATGTCGGCCAGCACGGCGGCGCGGTCGAGACCTGATGAAGGGCCGGTCAGGGCGTGCACGCGGGCGGCGAAGTCATCCATGCGCTCGGGGTGCTTGACGGACCTCATCAGCACGCCGCCGTGGTCCAGCAGCAGCGCCCGCGGAGGGCGGAGCGTCGTCACGGGGGTCTCCCATCGGGTGGTTCGGGTGGGCGGGAAGTACGCGCGGAGCACCGCCGGCCCGGCAGTCCGCGGGTGGTGCCGGGCTGCCGGGCCGGCGGTTCTCAGGGGGTCCGCGGGGCCGGTGCCCCGAGGAGCAGTCCGCGCAGCTCGTCCGGGTCGCCGACGACGGCGTCGGGTTCCGCCTGGACGATGTAGGGGCGGTCGTAGGTGCCGCGGGCTTCCATCAGGACGGTGGCGCCGGCCCCGGCTCGCCTGCCGCACAGGACGTCGCGGTCGTAGTTGTCGCCGACGTACCAGCAGCCGGCCGGATCGGTGTCGAGGGCCCGTGCGGCGATGCGGATCATCTCCGGGTTGGGTTTGCGGACGGCGACCTCGTCGCTGTAGACCTGCACAGCCACCCGCTTGTCGAGGCCGTGCTCGGCCATGTAGGCGCGGTGCACGGATCCGGCGAGCGCGTTGGAGACGATGCCGACGGCGATGCCGAGGTCGTCGCAGGTGTCGAGGAGCTCGGACATACCCTGGCGGGTGGTGCGGTCCTGCTTGAGTTCGCCGAGGCGGTGGCACAGCGGTTCGGCGTGCGCGGTCACCCAGGCGTGCGCCGCGGCCGGCCAGTCCGCGGCGACGAAGTCGCGCCAGAAGCGCTGGTGGGTCATCTCCTCGGGTGCCGCGGGCCGGCTCATGGCGTTCTTCCAGTGCGAGTCGGCCGCGGAACCCGCCTTGAGGTCGGCCTCGATGTGCTCGACGCTCAGTTCGCGGCAGCCTGCCGCGCTCAGTGCGGTGTGCACCTCGGTGGCGAGTTCGCCGGCCCAGGTGGGCCGGTTGGTCGTCGCCACGACCACCCCGCCGAAGTCGAGCAGCAGGGCGGTGGGACGGGTCAGCTGGCCCATGTGGCGGTGTTCTCCCCGGTGAGTGCGGCGTCGGCGGCTTCGTCGGGCAGCCTGTCTCCCGACGCGTCGAACAGGTGCAGGTCGCTCGTGCGGACGGCGCAGCGCACGGTCGTCCCGGGGGCGGCGTGCACGTCGGTGTACGAGACGAGATACAGCTCGGTGGCTTCCGCCCTGACCAGTACGGTCCAGCTGGAGCCGGTGGGCAGGGCGGTCTTGATGGTCGCTTCGAAGACGTGGGTGCCCTCGGGCGGCTGGTCGCCGTCGTCGAGGAGCCGCAGGTTCTCGGGGCGGGCGCCGATGGTGCTCAGCCGGCCGGTGAGGCCCGGGCGTGCCGCCAGGACCCGGTCGCGGGCCGCCTCGGTGAACGCGTCGTCGCCGGTTTCGAAGAGGTTCATCGGAGGGCTGCCGACGAAGCGGGCCACGAAGGTGTTGGCCGGCCGGGTGTAGACCTCCATGGGCGGTGCCATCTGCTGGACGTGTCCCTTGTTCATCACCACGACGTGGGTGGCCATGGTCATGGCTTCCAGCTGGTCGTGCGTGACGAAGACGATGGTGTGGCCGGTCTCGTCGTGGATGCGCTTGAGTTCGGCCCGCATGTCCAGGCGCAACTGCGCGTCGAGGTTGGACAAGGGCTCGTCCAGCAGCAGTACGTGGGGATTGACGGCGAGCATGCGGGCCAGGGAGACGCGCTGCTGCTGGCCGCCGGAGAGCTGGGCGGGGTAGCGGTCGGCAGCCCATTCGATCTGCATCATCCTCAGCGCGGCGGCGGCGCGTTCGACACGTTCCGCCGGTTTGACCTTGCGGACCCTCAGGCCGAACTCGACGTTCTTGGCGACCGTCAGGTGGGGCCAGAGCGCGTAGTTCTGGAACACGAGGCCCATGCCTCGCTTCTCCGGCGGGACGAAGACGCCGTCGACGGTGGAGTCCATGATCCGGTCGCCGACGGTGATGGTGCCGGCGTTGAGCGGTTCCAGCCCGGAGATCATGCGCAGGGTGGTGGTCTTCCCGCACCCGGAAGGGCCCAGCAGGCAGGTGAACGAGCCGTCGGGTATCTCCAGGTCGAGGTTGTCGACCGCGGGCGGTCCGGAGCCGTAGCTCTTGCGCACCGACGAGAGCGTGATGGTCGGCATGACGTCTTCAGCCTCCGAGTCCGGACGACAGGTTGGTCTTGGTCAGGCGTTGGGTGAGGTAGGTGGCGAGGAAGGAGACCAGGGCGATGACGAGCACCACCGCGTTGGCCATCTGGTCGTAGGCGTAGTCGACCAGGTTGATCGACAGCGTGGTCAGCAACTGGGTGCCGGTGGTGGTGAGCATGATGACGATGCTCAGTTCCTTCAGCCCGGAGATGAACGGCAGGATGACGCCGGTGGTCAGAGCGCCGCGCTGGATCGGGATGATGATCTTGCGGAGCCGGGTGAACCAGCCGGCCCCGGATATCTGCGCGGCTTCCTCCGGTTCCCGGCCGAGCTGTGTCATGGCGCTGATGCCCGACCGTGAGGCGTAGGGGAGGTGGGTGACGGCCAGGACGAGCACGAGCAGGCTGACCGAGCCGTACAGGGCGGGAACCGGCCCTCGGCGTACCGCGAACAGCGAGAGGAAGGCGGCTGCGAAGGCGATGCCCGGCACCATGTACGGCAGGAAGCTGATCTGCCGCAGGAGCGAGCCGGTCCTGCTGCTGCCGGCGCGGACCACGACGTAGCCGACGAGCAGTCCCACCACGCCGCAGATGAGGGCGGCGAGGCCGACGATGCGCAGACTGTTCCACGCGGCTTCGTAGAGCTGGCTGCCCCGCAGCACACCGTGCGGGAACCCGGGGGCGCCGGAGAGATGGCCGCCGATCCAGTACTTGAGGGTGAAGTTGTCGGCGCGGAAGACGCCGGGGGTCTTGGTGACGGTGGACAGGGCGAGGGTGGCCACCGGAAGGACGACGCCCGCGGTGAACACGGCCAGCGCGGCACCGAGTGCGGGCCGGCGCCAGCGTCCGAGGTCGGAGACGCGGTCCATGGCACCCTTGCCGCCCACCGTGATGAAGCGCTTCTGTTCCCTGGCAAGCCGGGTGTCGACGAGGATCACCAGGACCCCGACCACCACGATGACCGCGGTCAGCACGGCGGTGACGCCGCGCTGGTGGCTGTTGACCGCCCGGAACAGCGAGGTGGACAGCAGGCTGTAGTCGACGGGCAGGCCCAGAATGTAGGGGGTGCCGAAGGTACCGAGGATGCGGCCGAAGACCAGCAGGACCGAGGACGACAGCGACGGAAGCATCAGCGGGAGGGTGATCCGGGCCGCGACCGTACGGCGGCCGGCGCCTAGGATGCGGGCGGAGTCCTCCAGTTGGCTGTCGATGCGGCGCAGGGCGTTGCCGAACAGCAGGAGGACGAACGGGTAGTAGTGCAGCCCCAGGCAGAGGATGATAGGCACCTGGCCGTACGCCAGCCAGTTCGGCGTGTGCACGCCCCAGGACTCCAGGATGCCGATCTGCCCGCCGGAGGAGTCGTTCTTGAACAGTGCCAGCCAGGCCAGGGCGAAGGTCCAGGACGGCAGCATGTACGGCACGACCAGCGCGGTGGACAGCCACTTGCGGCCCATGACGTTGGTACGGGTCAGCAGCCAGGCCATGGATCCTCCGAGGACCACGGCCACGACCGTGACCCCGAGCGCGACCACGACGGTGTGCAGCAGCGGCTCCCAGAACAGGATCCTGGCGACCGGTGAACGGAAGACCCGCCAGAAGTAGTAGCTGGTGAGGCTGCCAGGCGCCTGACGGGCCTGGCCCTCGTCGCCGTACTGCACCTGGGTGGAGTCGGAGAGCACCGCGATCAGCGGTGCCAGGACGAGGTAGAGGAGGGCGATGACGAGCAGGACGCCCAGGAGATGCGTCGGCTCGTGCCGTAGGACACTCAGCCGGTAGCGCAGTCGGCTGCGTCGGGTTCCCGCCGGTCCGTCGGCTTCGGGTGGGGCGGTATCGGGTGAACGGGTTGCGGCGGCCATACGCGGTTCTCCGTAACGTGTCCGTGTCCGTATGCGGGCCGGCGGGGTCCCGGGAGGACGCGCCGGCGGTCGGTCAGCCGTGGTTGAGGCGCCAGAGGTCCTGCGTCGGCTGCAGGTTGTCGAAGTCGTTCTTGAGCTCGGCCGGGTCGAAGACGAAGAGCTGCTTGTTCCAGTCGGTCAGCCCGTCGGGCAGGAACGCGCCCTGCTTCAGCACCGGGTTGCCCGGGAGACCGCCGTTGCCCAGCTGGGTGTCCACGCCGTCCTGCGTGAGCATGAAGTACACGAACAGCTTGGCGGCGGCCGGGTGCGCGGTCTTCGTGGCCACGGCGGCGTACTTCGGGTACTGGTAACCGGACCAGGGCTGCATCCCGTCGCAGACCCTCATGCTGTAGTTCTTCTCCTTCACGTCACGGAACTTCGCGTTGGACACCAGGGCGACCCGGTCCTTGGTCTGGTTCGGTGAGGCGACCGCGGCGGCGGCGTCGTCGTCCGAGGAGGTCAGGATCGGGCTGTTCTTGGCCAGCCCCTTGATCCACGTCTCCGCCGCCGAGTCTCCGGAGGCCAGTTCCTTTCCGTACTTCGTCCGGTACGCCTGCCGAAGCCCGGCTTCCCCGCCGGCCTTCAGCTGGTTGAAGAACTCGACGATGTTGGGCTTGCCCAGGGGGTCCTGCATGGCGACCTTGCCCTTCCAGGCGGGGTCAGCCAGGTCCCAGATGTTCTTCACGGGGCAGCCCTCGGGGAAGAGCTCGGGGTTGTAGATCCACATGTTCCCCTTGGACAGCACCTGCAGAGGGCTCTGCCGGGAGGCGGGTATGTCCTGGGCGAGACTGCCGGGTATCCAGGTGTAGACGACCTTCTGTGCCAGCAACTGGCCGACGAGCGAGGGCCCGTCCTCGTAGAACGTGGCGTCGATGGTCACGTTGCCGGCCTGGTTCTCCCTGGTCATCTTCTCGAGGGTGTCGCCGACCTTGCTCTTGACCCCCGTGGCCTTGATACCGTACTCGGCGGTGAACGCGGCAGCGGTCTTGGTGATGTCACCGGTGCTGTCGTAGACCGTGACGCTGCCCTCCTTCTTCGCCTCGGCGACGAGTGCGTCCAGGTCGAAATCGGAGTCGATCTGCGGCTTGGGGACCGATGCGGAGTCGGTTTCGGCTCCGGTGTCCGTCGGGCCCGTGGACGGCGCGCAGGCCGCCGCGGCGCCGAGCGCACCCGCGAGGACGAGGGATACGGCGATGCGCCGACACCGGCCGCCGGGGCCGGTGACGGCTCTGAGAACAAAGCTGGGCATGAGTTGACCTCCCGCGGTGTCCCGGAGAGAACCGGGCTCGATTGGCGTGGTCCGAGGCCAACGAGCACCGCTCGGCGACCTGATGCCGGACAGCTTCGACCTGCCCGAAGCGCTATGTCAAGACATCAGGATGAAACCAGTTCACGCCATGTTCACCTCCACGCAACCAGCAAGTCATTCGCCCTCCACCGACAGAGGCCGTGACACGCCTCTTTATTTGTCAGCACATTCTTATGTAAGGTCCGTCCTCACCGATGAGGTGACTCACTTCCGTCAAGGAGTAACCATGCACAGACGCACCCGCCTGGCCGCCGGTCTCGCCGTGCTCGCGACCGGCCTGACCGCCGCGACCGCCACCGCCTCGACGCCGCCGCTCCCGGGCAACCACTCCGTCGCGCCGGTGTACGCGAAGGCCGAGACCCGGGCCCTCTTCGACGACGAGGCCGGCGGCAACTCCAACGCCGACGACCCCGCGATCTGGTACAACTCCGCACACCCCGGCTCCAGTCTGGTGCTGGGCACCGCCAAGGAGGGCGGCCTGGACGTCTACCGCCTGGACGGCTCGCTGGTGCAGTCCCTCCCCGCCCCGGCCGCGCCCGGGGCCGAGTCCGCACCCGGACGCTTCAACAACGTGGATGTGCTCACCGGAGTGCGGTTCCCCGACGGCCGGCGCTCGGACGTCGCCGTCGTCACCGACCGCGGGCGCGACCGCATCCGCTTCTACCGGATCGACAGCTCCCGGCCGGGCGCACCGCTGACCGACGTCACGGACACCGCTGTCCCGCGGGCGTTCGCCGCCACCGAGGCGGAGGTCGACGACCAGTACACGGCGTACGGCACCGCGGCGTGGCGGGACCCGGACACCGGCCGCTCGTACGTGCTCGCCAGTCGCCGCCACACCCCTGACCTGGCGCTGTTCGAACTGCGTGTCACCCGGTCCGGCACCGTCACCTACGACAAGGTCCGCACGCTCACCCTGCCGAGCACCTTCCGCACGCCCGGCGGCGTCTGGAGCCCGTGCCAGGACCCGGGCGACGGTCCGCAGATCGAGGGTCTCGCGGTGGACGCCGACGAGGAGGAGGTCTACATCGGCCAGGAGGACGTCGGCGTCTGGAAGGTGGACGCCGACCTCGACGACGATCCGGAACTGGTCGACCGGACGCGCCAGTTCGGGATACCGGCGGTCTACGACCCGGAGAGCGACGAGTGCGTGGCGGGCGCCGACCCGGGCTACGGCGGCAAGCACATCACCGCGGACACCGAGGGACTCACCCTGTTCCGCGGACCCTCCGGCCACCAGTACCTGATCGTCTCCAGCCAGGGCGACTACACCTACTCCGTCTACGACACCTCGGACGACGACGAGTGGACCGGCGCCTTCCGGGTGGCGCCCGGCACGGTGGCCGACGGCTCCGAGGAGACCGACGGCATCGCCGCCACGGGCCGGGCGCTCGGCACGGCCTTCCCGAACGGCCTGTTCGTCGCGCAGGACGGCTATAACGCCCCGGCGTCCGGTGACGACGGGGACCGCACCGACACCAACTACAAGCTCGTCGACCTGTCCGACGTACTGCGCGCCGCCGGCGTGCGCTGACCGAACGGCACCGGGAGGGCGGCGTGCGCCGCCCTCCCCTTTCCGCAGCGGCCGCACACCGGCCGCACCTGGACCAGCCGTGAGAGAGGCTCCCACGTGACCGTCACCATCGCCCTGGGCGTCACCGCTGTCGCCTTCGTCTTCGTCTGCGGCGCCAACGACGGAGGTGCTCTGCTGGAGCTCGCCGTACGGCACCGGGGCCGCTCGGCGGGACTGCTCCTCACGCTGCTCGTCCTGGCCGTCGGACTGGGACCGGACCTCTTCGGACTCACCGTGGCCCGCACGTTCACCGGCCACCTCGGACAGGGGCCGCCCGACGCCGCGCGGCTGGTCTTCCTCGCGGGCGCCGGAGCTGCGGTCGTGCTGGTCCTGCTGCTGGCCTGGCGCGGCGTGCCCACCTCCCTGACCCTGGCGGTCCTGGGAGCACTGGCCGGAGCGGATGTCGCCATCGGCATCCGTCCGGCGTGGGGCAGCCTGGGCATGGTGCTGGCCGTCGGCGCTGCCGCGCCCCTGGTGGGAGCGGGAGCCGGCTGGGTCATCGGCCGCGCGATGCGTCTGCTGCCCTCCCTGCACGGCATGCCGCGGATCGTGAGCGGTCTGCAACTGACGGCGTTCGGCTGCCAGTGCCTGGCCTACGCGGCCAATGACGCGCAGAAGATGTTCGCGGTGGTGGCCGTGGCCTTCGCCGGAGACGTGCTCATGCCGCAGCCGTGGCAGGCCGGAGACGTCCTGGTGGCCGCGGTGTTCGCCGCGGGCGCCATGGCGGGTGCGCGCAGGGTGGCACGCGGGGCGACCAGCCGCCTGCTCACCACCCGGCCGTGGCAGGTGATGTCCGCCGAATTCGCTTCGTCCGCCGCGGTGTTGTCCACCGCCGGCTTCGGCATGCCGGTCAGCATGACGCAGTCGGTCGCCGGCGGACTCGTCGGCACCGGTGTCAGCGAGGGCGGCCGACGTGTGCGCTGGCAGTACACCCTTCCACTGCTGACCGTCTGGCTGGTCACGCTGCCGGCCGGTTTCGTCGCCGGCGCGCTGGCCGGCCTGATCCTCAAGGGAGCCGTCTCATGATGAGCGCGACCGTGCGCCGCGTCATCGGCGATCTCACCGGACGCACGCACCGCACAGCCATCGGCCTGCTGACCGCACAACTGGACGCGACCATCCGGGGTGTCGACCTCGCGGCGGACCTCGCCGCGGGGCGCGTCTCTCCGGCCGAGGCGCGCGAGCGCATGGCCGGTGTGGAACACGAGGGCGACGAACGCCGGGCCGCGCTCGTCGCGGAGCTGTCCGCGACACTGACCACGCCCATCGACCGTGAGGACCTCTACCGCTTCTCCCGGTCCGTCGACGATGTCCTCGACGGCCTGCGGGATCTGGTGCGGGAGACCGATCTCTTCGGCCTGCCCGGAAACCCTGCGGACCTGCCTGCCCTGCGGGCGGTGCGCGAGGGCCTGATCGCCCTGCGCGAGGCGGTCGGCGAACTGACGGGCACCCCTGGTCGGGTGCATCAGGGCGCCATGGCCGCCCGCAAGGCCGCCGGGCGGGTGCGGCGCGCGTACCAGGAAGCCATGGCCGCGCTGCTCCGCGAGGGGGTGCGCGTCGACACGCTCCGCCGCCGGGAGCTGTTGCGTCGCCTCGACGGCATCGGGCGGCGCCTCAAGGACGCCGCCGCCGACCTGTCCGACGCCCTGCTCAAACGGGGACACTGACCCCCGTGACGCCGCGCCGCCTCTCGCCACGGGTGCGTGCGTGTGTGCCGACGCGTCCGCGGGTCAGTGCGCGGAGACGGTCATCTCGAACGCGTAGCGGGAGGCGCGGTAGACGTGCGACCCGTACTCGACCGGCCTCCCCGAGCCGTCGAACGCGGTGCGGGTCATGGTGAGCAGGGTCGCGCCGCGGGCCTCGTCGAGCAGTGCGGCCTCCGCGGCCGTCGCCCTACGGGCTCCGATGGTCTGCTCCGCACTGCTGAGGACGACGCCGGACCGGCGCAGGAGTTGGTACAGCCCGCCCTCGGCCAGGGAGCCGGCGCTCAGTTCGATCACGCCCTCCGGGAGGAAGTTGTGCAGCAGCGCGATCGGCTGGTCCTCGGCGAGACGCAGGCGGTCGACGGACAACACCGGGCTGCCCTCTTCCAGGCCGAGTGCCGTCGCGGTGGCGGCTCCGGCCGGCACGGTCTCGACGGAGAGCACCTGCGTGGACGGGCGGCGGCCGTCCCGCTCCAGGTCCTCGAAGAGGCTGGTGAACTCGACCTGCCGGCGTATGCGATTGGTGACGACCTGAGTGCCCACGCCGCGCTTGCGGGCCAGCAACCCCTTGTTGACGAGGTGCTGCATCGCCTGGCGCATGGTCGGGCGGGAGAGGCCGAACTCATCGGCCATCTGGATCTCGTTGCTCAGCCTGGTGCCGGGCGGCACGTCGCCCGATTCGATGAGGCTCTGCAACTGCTGGGCGAACTGGAAATAGAGGGGGACCGGACTGCTCCGGTCGATCGTGATCTTCTTCGTGAGCGATTCCACATCACCCTCCTGCGCTCTGCTGCCGACACCCGCCAGTATGCCTCACTCCACTGTAGATTCGTACGTCTTTATGTCTGAACAAACTCTTGCTCTTCTCCCGGACGAGGGATAGAAATCAGCTGGGCCGTCCCAGGCCCGCCCCTGCCCGCTCGAAAGGTTCGCACATGCGTATTGGACTCATCGGTACGGGCCGCATCGGCGCGTTCCACGCCTCCACGCTCGCCGCCCTCCCGGCCGTCAACGCCCTCGTCCTCCACGATTCCGACGCACGTTCCGCCCGTACCGTGGCGGACAGCGTGGGCGGCGAGTGCGCCGACAGCCTCGGCGCACTCCTCGGCGCCGGACTGGACGGAGTAGTCGTCGCGGCACCCACCGGCAGCCACGCGGAGCTGATCCTGGCCGCCCACCGCGCGGGGCTGCCCACCTTCTGCGAAAAGCCCGTCGCCTCCTCGCTGGAGGAGACCGACCGGGTGCTGTCGGCGTTGCAGGACTCGGACGTGCCCCTGCAGATCGGCTTCCAACGCCGGTTCGACGCGGGGTACCGGGCGGCGCGCGAGGCCGTCGCGTCCGGACGGCTCGGCTGGACGCACACCCTGCGGGCCTGCACCGCCGACCCGGCTCCCCCGCACCCGGAGTACATCCCCGGCTCGGGCGGCATCTTCCGCGACTGCTCGGTGCACGACTACGACATCGTCCGCTGGGTGACCGGCCGGGAGATCACCGAGGTCTACGCCACCGGGGCCAACCGCGGGGACGCGTTCTTCGCCGCGTCCCAGGACGTCGACACCGCCGTCTCCGTACTCACCCTGGACGACGGCACCCTGGCCACCTGCACCGCCACCCGCTACAACGGCGCCGGTTACGACGTACGTCTGGAAGTCTGCGGCTCCGAAGGCACCCTGGTCGCCGGTCTGACCGAACAGGCCCCGCTGGCCTCGGCCGAGGGAACGGCCTATCCGGCCGGCTCCCCCTACCCGGGATTCATGGAGCGCTTCCAGGACGCCTACCGCGCCGAACTCACGGCGTTCACCGAAGTCGTGGCGGGCCTCGGCCCCAGCCCGTGCACCGGTGCGGACGCCCGGGCGGCTCTGGCCGTGGCCGAGGCCGCCACCCGCTCACGGGCCGAGGGCCGCCCCGTCCCGGTCTCCGCTCCCACGCGAGCGCGCGTGTACGGCAACGGGCGCCTCTGAGGCCGTACGTGTGAGATCCGGGGCTCGCCATCCCGGCTCCGGCCCGCCCGGGGAACCGCAGCCGGCCGGGCCCTGCGCCACAGCCGCAGTGGCTCCTGATGAGTACCGTCCAAGGCACGTCACGGCCACATGGCGTCCGCCTTGCGGCCCCGGAGCCGCAACGGTCGGGGCGAGCGGAAGGGGAGGAGGCGCTGAGCCCGCCGAGGGCTCCGAGTCGGGGCAGGTCGGCGACGCACCTCACAGCGTGTCATCCGATCGGACCCGCCTCGGCGGGGAACTGTGGGTTCATGACGACACAGCTCGGACTTCCCGAAGGCATCCAGGCATGTCTCTTCGATCTCGACGGGGTGGTCACCAGGACGGCGGTGGTGCACGCCGCCGCCTGGAAGGCGACCTTCGACGCCTTCCTGCGTGAGCGTGACGGAGCGGACTTCCGCCCCTTCTCCGATTCCGACTACGACCAGTTCGTCGACGGCCGCCCCCGGGCCGACGGCGTCCGCTCCTTCCTCGCCTCCCGAGGCATCGAACTCCCCGAGGGCACGCCCGACGATCCACCGGACACGCGGAGCGTCAACGGTGTCGGCAACCGCAAGAACGAGCTCCTCCTGGAAAAGATCCGTACCGACGGTGTGGAGCCGTACCAGGGCACGCTGCGCTACATCGACGCGGTCCGCGCCGCCGGGCTCGCCACCGCGATCGTCTCCTCCAGCGCCAACACCCGCGACGTGCTGCACTCCATCGACGCCGAGCGGCTGTTCGACGTACGGATCGACGGCGTGGTGGCCCGCGAACGGAAACTGCCGGGCAAACCGCACCCCGACACCTTCCTGGCCGCCGCCCGGGACCTCGGCGTGGAGCCGTCCCGGGCCGCCGTCTTCGAGGACGCGCTGGCCGGCATGGACGCGGGCAGGTCCGGGCACTTCGGCTTCGTCGTCGGCGTCGACCGCGTGGGGCAGACCGACGCGCTGTACGCCCACGGCGCCGACCGTGTCGTGAAGGACCTCGCCGAACTCGGAGGCAACGCGTGATCACCAACCGGACGTACACCGTGGAGCCCTGGCGCGTCCGCGAGACGGCTCTCGACCTCGATCTCCTGGCACAGAGCGAATCCGTCTTCGCCCTGTCCAACGGGCATGTCGGCTGGCGCGGCAATCTCGACGAGGGCGAACCGCACGGCCTGCCCGGCAGCTACCTCAACGGGGTGTACGAACTGCACCCGCTGCCCTACGCGGAGGCGGGCTACGGCTACCCCGAGTCGGGCCAGACCGTCATCAACGTCACCAACGGAAAGCTGCTGCGGCTGCTGGTGGACGACGAGCCCTTCGACCTGCGCTACGGGCGGCTCGGCAAGCACGAACGCACCCTGGACTTCAGGCGCGGTGTGCTGGAGCGGAGCTGCGAGTGGACCTCCCCGGCGGGTACGACCGTCCGGGTACGTTCCACCCGCCTCGTCTCCCTCACGCAGCGCGCCATCGCCGCCGTGCAGTACGAGGTGGAGCCCGTCGACAGCCGGACCCGGGTGGTCATCCAGTCGGAGCTGGTCACCAACGAGAGTCTGCCCTCGTCCGACGGCGACCCGCGGACGGCCAAGGCGTTGCAGTCTCCGCTGGAGCCGGAGGAGGACCAGGCCGTCGGGTCGCGGCTGCGTCTGGTCCACCGCACCCGGCGCAGCGGCCTCCGGGTCGCCGTGGCCGCCGACCACGTGGTGGACGCGCCCGGGGAGATCACCACCAGCAGCGAGAGCAACACGGACGTCGCCCGCCTGACCATCACCTCCGTCCTGGATCCGGGACAGCGGCTGCGGGTGCAGAAGACCGTCGCCCACGGCTGGTCGGGGGCCCGTTCCCGGCCCGCGATGAGCGACCAGGTCGAGGCAGCACTGGCTGCCGCCGCGCATGGCGGCTGGGACGAACTGGTGGCTCAGCAGCGGGCCTACCTCGATGACTTCTGGGCTCGTGCCGACGTCGAGGTGCACGGTGACGAGGAGATCCAGCAGGCCGTCCGCTTCGCCCTCTTCCATGTGCTCCAGGCCGGTGCCCGCGCCGAACAGCGGGCGATCCCGGCCAAGGGGCTGACCGGTTCCGGATACGACGGCCACGCCTTCTGGGACACCGAGATGTTCGTGCTGCCCCTCCTCTCCTACACCGAGCCCAAGGCGGTCGCCGAGGCGCTGCGCTGGCGGCACGCCACCCTGCCCGCCGCCCGGGACCGGGCCACCCAGCTCGGACTGCGGGGTGCCGCGTTCCCGTGGCGGACCATCGACGGCTCGGAGGGCTCCGCGTACTGGCCGGCCGGCACCGCCGCCTTCCACGTGGCCGCCGACATCGCGCACGCCGCGGTGCGCCACACGGCGGTGACCGGCGACACCGCCTTCGAACGCGAGACCGCCCTGGAACTCCTGGTGGAGACGGCACGGTTGTGGCGCTCCCTGGGCCATCACGACCCCCACGGTGTGTTCCACATCGACGGCATCACGGGGCCGGACGAGTACAGCGCCGTCGTGGACGACAACACGTACACCAACCTCATGGCCCGCTCCAATCTCCTCGCCGCGGCCGACGTGTGCGAACGCCACCCGGAGGAGGCGGCCCGGCTGGGCGTGGACGAGGAGGAGAGCGCCGCCTGGAGGGACGCCGCCGAGGCCGTGCACATCCCCTACAACAAGGAGATCGGCGTGCACGAGCAGCACGCCGGCTTCACCCACCACCAGCGCTGGGACTTCGCGAACACTCGCGCCGACCAGTACCCGCTGATGCTGCACTTCCCCTACTTCGACATCTACCGCAAGCAGGTGATCAAGCAGTCCGACCTCGTGCTGGCCATGTACACGTGCGGCAGCTGGTTCGAAACCAACTGCGACGACGACCAGCTGGCCGCGAACTTCGCCTACTACGAGCCGCTGACCGTACGGGACTCCTCCCTGTCGGCGTGCTGCCAGGCCGTCGTCGCCGCCCGGACCGGGCATCTGCGGCTGGCCTACGACTACACCGCCGAGGCCGCGCTGATGGACCTGGCCGACCTGGAGCACAACACCCGCGACGGACTGCACATCGCCTCGCTGGCCGGTACGTGGATGGCGCTGGTCGCCGGCTTCGGCGGCACCCGGCGGGACGGCGACAGCCTGCGCTTCACGCCCCGGCTGCCCGAGAAGTTCAGCCGCCTGGCGTTCCGGCTCCAGTTCCGCGGCCGGTGCCTCCAGGTGGAGATCGAGCCGGACAAGGCGACGTACTCGCTGCTGCTCGGCGATCCCCTGACGATCCACCACCACGGCACGAAGGCACACGTGAACGGTGAGGGGCCCGTCACACTCGCTATCTCCCCGCCGAAGCGGAGGCCCACGCCCGATCAGCCGCCGCACCGCCGTCCGGGCGCCACCGAACGGCCGGGCCCCGAACTGAGGTGAGACGGGCCCACTGGCCGGGCTCACCGGACAGCCGCCCGAGCGGCCCGGGGCCCGGCCACGGCCGGGGAGGCCACCTGCGGCGGGGCGCGGTCAGTGGATGCGGACCGCGTGCAGGACGAGCGCCGACTCCGGGTGCGGGCGCGGCAGTTCGAGGCCGATGTGAGCGAGGAACTCACCGGTGACCTCGGCCCGGTCCGGGTACCGGAGGGGCGCCCGGTGGAGCCCGCCGGAGGAGGCGGAGGCCTGAGGGCCGACCGGGGTGAGCCGGTAGAGGCCTTCGGGGTCGAGGCCGGTGAAGCGGGCGCGGGCCGGGGTCTCCGCGCGGGTCGCGGTGAGCTGGACGTACGAGAGCAGGGCCTCGCTGCCATCGGGGGCGACCACGGCGGTGAGCGAGGCGGCGTCGTCCTCCGGGGTCTCGTGACGGAGCAGGCGGCCGGTGTGCAGCAGCGTGCGGTGGCGCTTGTACTCCGCGACCCAGGCGGCGAGTTCGACGCGCTCGGCGGCGGTGGCGGCGGTGATGTCCCACTCGATGCCGAAGTGTCCGAACAGCGCGGTCGCGGCGCGGAAGGCGAGGGGGTGGGTGCGACCGGTGCTGTGGCAGGTGGTGGGCCCGACGTGGGCGCCGGTCAGTTCCAGGGGCAGGAGCAGGTTCGTGCCGCGCTGGATCTCCTGGCGTTCCAGGGCGTCGTTGCAGTCGGAGGTCCACACGCGGTCGGTGCGTTCCAGGATGCCCAGATCGATGCGGCCGCCGCCCGACGCGCAGCTCTCGATCTCCACACCGGGGTGGCGCCTGCGCAGCTCGTCCAGGAGCCCGTACGCGGCGGCGGTCTGGGCCCGGACGGCGGCGCGGCCCGCGTGGCCGGGTTCGACCAGGTCGCGGTTGTGGTCCCATTTGAGGTAGGCGATGTCGTACGTGGAGAGCAGGGTGTCGAAGCGCTCCAGTAGGTACGCGTACGCCTCCGGGCGGCACAGGTCGAGAACCTGCTGGTTGCGCCAGTCCGGCGGCAGCCGGTCGGCGGCGTGCAGGGCCCAGTCGGGGTGCTCGCGCAGGAGGCGGGAGTCGGGGTTCACCATTTCCGGTTCGCACCACAGGCCGAACTCCATGCCGTGCGCCCGGACATGCCGGATCAGCGGGTCGAGCCCGTCCGGCCACACGTCCGGGTCGACGTACCAGTCGCCCAGGCCGGCGGTGTCGTCGCGCCGGCCGAGGAACCAGCCGTCGTCCAGGACGAAGCGTTCGACACCCACTTCCGCGGCACGCTCGACCAGCGGCATGAGACGCTGCGGATCGTGGTCGAAGTACGTGGCCTCCCAGTTGTTGAGGACGACGGGGCGGGGCCGGGCCCCGGGGTCGGGATGGTGGGCGCGGGAGCGCAGCCAGTCGTGGAAGCGGGGCGTGATGCCGTTGAGTCCGGTCGCGGAGTACGCGGCACAGAGCCAGGGCGTCACGTATTCCTCCCCGGGCGCGAGGGCGCACTCGCCGGGCAGGAGCAGCTCGCCGGTGCCGATGACGCAGCCGTTGGACGGCATGCGTTCCGCGTAGTAGCGCTGGTTCCCGCTCCAGGCGAGGTGGACCGACCAGACCTCACCGTCGTCCCAGCCGAAGCCGGGCGTGCCGGCGGACATCAGGTAAGGGCTGTCGTGGCCGGGGCGGCCCCGGCGGCTCTCCCGCAGGTAGGTGCCATGACGCAGCGGGTGGCGTTGGGGTTGGCGTTCCTTGGCCCACCGGCCGGTGAAGTCCATGGCCTCCACCGCTCGCGAGGAGATCGGGAGGACCGGGGTCAGTTCGTCCACCTGGTACGGGTCGGTGCCGGTGTTGCGCAGGCCGTGCCGCAGGCGCAGCAGCCCGGACGCGGTCAGTTCCAGCTCGGCCCGCCACTCGAGCCGGCTGTGCGGATCCTCGGCGTGGACGGTGACGCGGCGGCCGTCGGTGTGAACGGTCCGGTGGTGCGTGAAGGACGGCGACCAGGCCGTGCCGGCCCGGTGGCCCATGAGACCCGGCCGGCCCTGGTGGACCTGGGCGTTGAGCGGGAGGAGCGACGTGCCCGCCACCGCGTCGCCCAAGGTCTGGGCGGTTGCCTCGGACAGGGCCCTCCCCCAGTGCAGGACTCGTCCGTCCGTCTCGTCAAGGACCAGGCCGACCCCGGCCGCGGTCAGGTGAACGGGCATGCGCGACCACCCACACTTTTGATTAGACCATTTTAATAAAACACGCTGCGGTAGGCTTGCAGGCCATGAGGGACGTGTCAAGAGGCGGGGTGGACTCCGCGATGGTGAGGCAGCTCAATGCCTCGCGCGTGCTGGCGGTGCTCCGCTCTTTCCCCGAAGCCCCTTGGTCCTCCAACGACTTGGTCGAGGAGACGGGCATGTCCCGGCCCACCGTCCTGGCCGCCGCCGACCATTTGGTGGACCTCGGCTGGGTCACCGGGTCCGTGAGCCGGGCCGCAGCCGGGCGCGGCCGTCCTTCCCGGTCGTTCGTCTTCCGCCGCGACGCCGGGTACGTGCTGGGCGCGGACATCGGCGCGCGGACGGTCCGGGTCGCGGTGGCGGACCTGACCGGTCATGTCGTGGCCGAGGACGAGCACACCTTCAGCGATCCCGGCATGGCCTCCGGTGAACGGCTGGAGGCGGTCATCAGGACCGCCACCGACGCCTTGGACGCCGCAGGTGTCTCCGGCGAACGCCTCCTCGCCGTGTGCGCCGGGTCCAGTGGCACGGTCGCGGCGGACGGCACCGTCCGCGTCCGCTCCGGGATCCCCGGTTTCGTGGGCGTCGACCTGCCCGACGCGCTGGGCCGCGCCTTCGAGTGCGCCGTCGTCGCGGAGAACGACTGCAATCTGGCCGTCGTCGCCGAGCGCTGGCGCGGGGTCGCCTCGGGCTCCGAAAACGTGGTCTGCGTGCTCGCGGGCGAACGGCTCGGGGCCGGCATCGTGCTGCACGGCGCCCTGATGCGCGGTCATCAAGGAGGCGCGGGCGAACTCGGGTTCCTGCGGTTCATGGGCGGCTTCACCGCGGCCGAGGGGCTGGCCTCACGCGCCCGCGCCGAAGGCAGGCGTCTGGTCGACGCCGTCACCGCGCGCGGTGCGGAGGCGGCGTCCCCCGACGCTCCCGGTTCCGTACTGCACGCTCTGGCCGACGGCGACTCCGCGCGGGTGGACGCGCCACTGGTCTTCGAGGCGATGCGCCGGGGCGACACCGCCCTGCCGAGCCTCGTGGAGCACGTCCTCGGCCCGGCAGCCCGCGCGATCGCGACCGTGTCCCTGCTCCTCGACCCGGAGCTCATCGTGATCGGCGGAGCGGTCGCCGATGCGGGAGACGTCCTCCTCGGCCCCTTGCGGAGCATGGTCGGCCGACTCACCGAGGCGCCGCCGCGCCTGGAGTTCTCGCCGCTCGGGGACCGCGTCGTCGTACTCGGCGCGGTGCGACTGGCCCTGGACACGGCGCTGGCCGAGTTCCAGGACCCGCTGGCCCCTGCTCCGGGACGCGCCGAGGGCCCGCCTCCGGGTGCCCCCTGCGGGTAGCCCCGGGGGCGCGCTTCGCGGCCCGGGCGGAACCGGCCACGCCCGGACCGCGTGTCGGCCGGCAGTCCCTGAGCTTGTATGCGCAGAGGCTGCCGGCCGGCCTGCCGTCCTGATCGTCGGAAACCTGCTTGCCGTCGGCCTTGACCGTGCAAGAGGCCGGCTCGAGCAGCCCGTCCGGACCCTTGACCGCGCCGGGGGCCGCCGACACGGTGATCACTGCCCGCGGTGGGGGGCCCAGCCTCCGGTGAAGTGCGTGATGGCCCGGCAGCCGTCTGCCGGGCCACTGACCGCCGAGGACACCTACCGGGACGGACTCCAGGCCCTGGTGGACGGCCTTCTCGTCAGCCGCTGACAGATTCGCCGCCGTCACGCGCCTGGCCGGCTTCGTCCACGGGTACGGGCTCCGGCTCAACCGAACCCGGCCGGCTTCGCCGTGCCCGCCCTCGCGGGCTCGATCGTTCCGGGCGCCCGCCCGGGCCGACTGTCAGCGCCGTGATGCAGGATGCACCGCATGATCCAGACTCTTCCCCTGGCCCTGCCGGGCACACTGGTGGACCACCACCGCCTCGACCTGACCGCGCTGTACTCCACGGGCTGGGGACTGAGCCTCTTCGACCTCGCCGGGGCCCCGAACGGCGAGGTGTACGCGCTGTACGGCGTTTCCAGATACACCTACGGCGTCGCCGACGAGGAACAGGACCCGGGGACAGCGAACTTCGGATACAGAATCATCGCCCGCTACTCCCAGGAGGGCGAGCTCCTGGCCGGCGCCCAGTTCCGGACCGACGGCCCGGACGAAGAAGACTCGGGCGTCGCAGACGGCGACGGCATCGGCTTGTGTGTCCTGCCCGACGGGGTCCTCGCCATCACCGCGACGCCGGACAACACCACGCTCGTCGCTCCGGACCTGAGCCGGGTTCTGGCCGTGTACGACTCGAAGGACGGGCGCCCCTACCGCCAGTTCGCTCCGGGCCAGGGCGACCCCTTCGCCGGGTCCATCAGCGTCACCCCGTCGGGCCGGCTGCTGTGCACCCTCGCCGAGTACGGCGTGTGGAGGTACGGCAACGTCCTCACCAACCTCGTCGGCATCGCCGAGGGAGCCCTGACCGCCGACTCCAAGCCGGCCATCCGCGCCCTCGCCTCGCTCGACCCCGAACCTGCACACCACAGCGCCGTCGACCTCCGCCCCCACGCCACGTACCAGGGCGCCCCCGTCGGCATGGCGAACCGCCCCCGCCCAGCACTCACCGAACTCGTCGCCGCCGAGGACCGCCTCTCGGGCTGGGACCGGTCCCACCTCGGCCGCCCGGTCCCGCTCTCCGACAGCCTCTTCGTCGTCCCCGTCTACGCCAAGACGTTCCGAGGCGGCAGCCGGGGCCAGCCCTTCGTCTTCGCCCTCGTCAACGACCAGGGCGAGATGACCGGACGGCTCCATGGCCTGCACGAGTGGCGTGACTCGCCCTTCACGGGCTTCTGCTTCAACCTCGCCGCCGACCCGTACCGGGGCCACGCCTTCCACCTCAACCGCTACGGCCTCTACGCCTGGAACGCGTCAGGAGCACTCCGCGCCAAGCTGGACACCGACACCAAGACGTTCAAGGCACTGACCCACTTCACCCTCGGATCCTGCACGCCCGACGGCGACCTGCTGTTGGCCCACACCAAACAGCATCTGATCCTGCGCGTCCCGGCCCCCGACGACCTGACCGACCTCCCGGCCACCGTCGAGGAGGCACTGCGGGCCTACGCCCGACAGCGCACGGCCCTGAAGAAGCGGTGGGGCCCGGTGAACTGGCACTGGACGCACTCCGCACCGCTCCACCGGCTCTGACCACATCGGCTGCCCTCGAGCCGCCGACCCTGCCGGGGCCCGGCCTGTCCAACCCCGCTCAGGGGGAGCGCCTGTGTCAGCCGGATCAGACCTGGCTCTTTGCGGCGATCGACCCTCGTCCGGCTGCTCGCCCAGGTCTGCGTCGTCGGCCGGATCACGGGCGGCGAGGTCGTGATCGCGGCCGGACTCGGGTGCGCCGAGCCGCACTTCCTCGCCGACGTGCTGGGCCCGCTCCTGAGTCCGGCAGCGGACGATGGGGTTCTCAGGACGCGGAGGAGCCGTCACCCGGGCCGCGGGCGGCTCCTCGTCGCCGGTGGCACACCCGCCTGCGCGCGGTGTGCCACCGGAACGCCGTCAGGACCAGGGCTGGGCGGTCAGCCAGGAGGTGTCCTCACTCCACAGGGCGTCACTGTCCCACGTGTTGCCGCCGACGCCGTCCCCCGCGAGGTATCCGGTGTAGGCGTAGTGGCGTATGAAGCGGTTGGGATAGTTGACCGACTGGAAGGAGTAGCCCTGCCCACTGTGGCCTGCCCGGAGACAGAAGGTGGCGTCCCGGTTGAACAGGGCGGTGGCGTCCGAGGACGCGGTGCGGAGCTGGAATCCGGCGTGGCGCAGATACTGTCCGGGGGCGCCGGCGGATTCGAAGGACAGGCAGGCGGAGTCGGCCAGCCCGGGGCGAACGATCCAGGTCGCGTCGCTCTTGTCCGCGTTCGCACTTGCGGCGGTGATCGGCGAGATGGCCACGGTGCCGTCGGCCTGGTGGCGCAAGTAGTCGGCGTTGCAGCAGGTCGTGGTGGCCTTCAAGGAGACCCGGGCCCCCGGGGTGAGGGCGCTGGATGCGAGTGGCGGCGCCTGGTAGCCGGCTGCGGTGATGTTGGCCTGGACCGCGTTCTCCGTGGCGTCCGTCGGGTAACCGGAGGTCATGACCCCCTCGTAGAACGTACCGCTGGAGGATTTGCTGTTGTCGCCGCCGATGCCGAGGATGATCGCGCCCTCCTTGTGCATCGGGTTGTACCCCTGGACGTTGGGCCGGGCTCCGCTGTAGTACGTGGACAGGCCGCCGGACTGGGCGTTGGCGGCCTTGATGGCCCACAGGTTGGGGGCGCCCTTGACGATCGCGGTCAGGAAGCGGTGGCTGACACTGGGATCATTGGCGTTGTAGCCGGCGTTGGGGCCCGAGAAGAGGCCGTTCTCCAGGTCTGCCATCACCCAGGGACCGCTGCCGGTGCCCGACCCCCAGATGGTGCTGTCGCCGAAGTAGATGGCCTCCATGTGCCCGTTGCCGGTGTCGAGGCTGTTCGTCTCGGCGTTGCCGTAGTCGAAGCAGCACCCTCCGCCGAAGTGCGTGCCGTCGAGGACGGCGTACATTCCCTCCGGCTGATCGCCGGTGGCTATGCCGTTGGTCCTGTTGTTGCGGTAGCCGGTGCCGGCGGCGACGTATACGCCATAGGCCCGGTGTCCTGCGACGGTGATCGGCGCGGCGGTGGCGGGGGCGAGGTTGTCGGGGCCGGGGGCGGCGCCGCCGGCGGGGGCCTGGGTGAGGCTGTTGCCCCGCCCGGACTGGTCGTAGATGACGGTGATCACACAGGTGGTTCCGGCGCAGAAGCCGTCCTGCGCGGCGGCATCCGCATAGCCGCCGGCGCTCAGCACCCCGATGTTCTTCGTGGCGCTGTCGGACGCCCGCCGGACCTGGTAGAGCGAGCCCTCGTACGCCCCGTAGAGGGCGCGCGTGGTCGAGTGGGCGGCCACACAGGGCGTGCCGCCGGAGGCGTAGAGGTCACAGGGCCTCTGTGAGGCGGCCTGCGACGTGGCTTCGGTGCCGACCAGGAGGGCGAGGGTCAGAACGGCGGTGGTGCCGGTGGCGAGCAGGCTGCGCCGTGCGTGGCGCAGCCAGGTCTGAACGGACACGGGCGTACTCCTTGCTGGTGGCGGACCATTCCGGCGCGTGCCAGTTGTTAGCGCTAACAATCAAGGGCGCGGGCCGGCCTGGAAGCATGAGCGGGATGTGGGGTCTACCGTGCAGTCGGGCATCACTATGGACACTTGACGTGAACCAGTCAAGGCGTAGGACCCACTTCCCCTACGGGTCGCCACGCGGCCCGCCTCGCCCGCAGGTCAGGCGTGTTATCGCTCACAGCAGCCTTCCGCCACCCCTTCGCGCCGCCGGGGCCGGGGCCACGCAGGGAGCACCGACCGCCGCTTGACGGGCGAACGCGCCATCGGCGCTCACGGGACAGCGCTCGGCGGCATGCGAGTGCAGCCGCACAGTGGGCCCCATCCCGTGGCGGTCGAACGACTCGGCCGTCCGCCGAGTGGCACGCGGAGCCGTGATCGCTCGCCTCGATGCCATCCACGCCGGATCGCGCCGCGGTTTCGGCTCCCGTGACCGCGCAGGGCACCGACGGCCGCCTGCCGGCCGGTCCTGCCCACACCGACCTGATCCAACGCGTGGGCCCCGACGCCTCACTGGGCCTACGGCTATGGGAGGCGCCGGAGTCAGTGCGTCTCGGCGGTCTCGTGCGCCGTAGCCGTGCTGCCGCGTTCGATGAGGTCGGGCAGGGGCACCCGCACGGTGCGCGGCGGACCGCCGTCGAGCAGGGTGGTGAGCTCCCGCGCCGCGAGCCTGCCGAAGGCGACCGGGTCGCGGGAGAGCGCGGTCAGCCATGGGGCGGTCAGCCGGCACAGGGCGGAGTCCTCCCAGGACACCACCGACACATCGGCCGGGACCCGGACCCCCAGCCCGGTCGCCACGGCCACCCCCGCCGCCGCCATCACGTCGTTGTCGTAGATCAGCGCGGTCGGTGGATCGGGGCGCTGCAGGACCCGGCGGGTGGCGGCGGCGCCCTCGGCGTCGGAGTAGTCCGTGGTCACCGAGTGCGCCCCGGTCAGGCCGCGCCGGTCGGCCTCCAGACGCAGCGAGCGGATGCGGCGGTCGGTGTGCGCGAGTGAGGGCAGGCCGGCGATGTGGACGATGCGCCGGTGCCCCAGCTCGTACAGACGGCCCACGATCGCCGCCATCGCGCCCACGTCGTCGGCGCGGACCTGGGAGAGGCCGGGGTGGGGGCCGGTGTCGGTGCCGGGGAGGGCACCGATGATGACACCGGGGAGACCCAGTTCGTCGAGGAGGGGGACGCGGGGGTCGTCCGTGCGCGGGTCCACGACGAGCACCCCGTCGACCCGGTGTTCGGCCCACCAGCGGCGGTAGACCCCGCACTCGTCCGCCACGTCGTCCACCACCTGGAAGAGCAGGCCCAGATGACGCTCGGACAGCACCTCCTGGATGCCGGAGATGAGCTGGAGAAAGAAGGAGTCCACACCGAGGTTGGCCGCCGGGCGTGCCACGACGAGGCCCACAGTGGCCGGACCCTCGCCGGACAGGGCGCGGGCGGCGGCGCTCGGGCGCCAGCCCAGCTGTTCGGCGACGCGCCGGACCCGGGCGCGGGTGACCTCGGAGACACCCGGACGGTCGTTGAGCGCGAAGGAGACGGCGCTCTCCGAGACACCGGCCCGCTGGGCGATGTCCTTCATGGTCGGCCGCTTCGGAGCCACCCGTGCCTCACTTCCTGCCGCACCCGGGGTTGCTGACGGGCAGTCGGGCCCGCTCGCCCCCGGGGCATCGTAGAGCTTCCCCGGCCGTTTGGTCGAGAGAGGGCTCCAGACTGACTAAAGCGCTTGAGTTGCATCGAGCTAAAGCGCATTAGTGAGTAGCCGTCAATAGGACACCACACCCGTTTGACCTGCACTGATGCGGCGAGGAGAGATTACATTCCGGTGAATGTATTGACTTTCAGCGCAGGCGCATTGCAGGGTCTGTCGGGCGAACGCGGTCCGCCGGGTCAGGGACCCCGGGGCCCGCCGACCGCGCGCCTGGTCCGAGCAAAGGAGCCGTTCACCGTGCACATCTCCCGCAGAGCAGTCGCCGCTGCCGCCGTCCTCGCCGCCGTACTGCCGCTGAGCGCTTGCGGCGGGGGCTCCGGCTCGGACTCGTCCGATGCCTCGGGCAAGGTCGAAGGGAAGATCACCTTCCAGACCTGGAACCTCCAGGCGAACTTCAAGGACTACTTCAACGGGGTGATCGCGGACTTCGAGAAGAAGTACCCGGGCACCGAGGTCAAGTGGGTCGACCGCCCCGGCGAGGGCTACGCCGACAAGATCAGCGCGGACGCGGCCGGCGGCACCCTGCCCGACGTCGTCAACGTCTCCCCCGACCTGGTGGCCCCGCTGGCCAAGGCCGGCCTCGCCCTCGACCTCGACAAGGCCGCGCCGAAGTACCGCAAGGAGTACCTGGACGGCGCGTGGAAGAGCCACCAGATACCCGGCACGGAGGGTACGTACGCCTTCCCCTGGTACCTCAACACCGGGCCGATGTTCTACAACAAGCGGCTTTTCGAGGACGCCGGACTGGACCCGCAGAAGCCGCCGGCCACGTACGACGAGGTCTTCGCGGCCGGCCTGAAGCTGGCGGAGAAGAGTCACGGCAAGGTCGCCACCCTCGCCAACGTCCCCACCATCGAGGACTTCGGCCGGTACGGCGGGCAGCTGATGAACAAGGAGGGCACGGGCTTCGCCTTCAACGACGCGAAGGGCGTCGAACTCCTCACGCACTACAAGGAGCTGTACGACGCCAAGGCGCTCGACCCGCAGGCGCTGACCGCGACTCCCGAGTCCTCGGGCCACAAGTTCCTCACCGAGTCCGTGGCGATGAACCCGGGCAGCGCGCTGGACCTGGCCAACTTCAAGAAGCAGGCCCCGAGTCTCTACAAGAACATCGGGATCACCGACCAGGTCAGCAGTACCGGCAAGGCCAACATGTACGTCATGGGCGTCATGGTGAACGCGCAGTCCAAGCGCAAGCCCGCCGCCGTGGCCTTCGCCCACTACGTGACCGACGCGACCCGGCAGATGGAGTTCGCCAAGCAGGTCGCCATCTTCCCGAGCACCGCCGGCTCGCTCGACGACCCGTACTTCACCAAGGAGGACGGGACGGACGAGACCCGCGTCCGCGTCGCCGCCGCGAAGTCTCTGAAGACGGCCGTCAACTACACCCCGGTGTTGTTCAGCGAGCAGATGAAGAGCGAGCTCCGCAACCAGATCGCCAAGGCCCTGCAAGGGAAGCAGAGCCCCAAGGAAGCTCTTGACAACGCTGTCAAGGCGTGTGACCGGCTGTTGCAGCAGAGCTGAGCCCTCTCGTGAACTCCCCCTCCCCCACCGCTGCGGCAGGCCGGCCCGCCGGCCGGATCCGCCGCCATCTGCCCCTCAGTCCCTGGCTGTTCGCCGCGCCCGGCCTGGTCGTGGTCGGCACCTTCAGCCTCTACCCCTTCTTCAGCACGCTGGTGAACTCCTTCACCGACCGGCGGACACTGGTGCCCGGCTCGTTCGTCGGCCTGGCGAACTTCCGGGAGCTGCTGCACGACGAGATGTTCTGGACCGGGCTGCGCAACAGCGTGCTGTACGTCGTCGGCGTGGTCCCCGCACTCGTCATCCTGCCGCTGCTGCTGGCGATGCTCGTCCAGCGGCACATCCCCGGCATCTCCTTCTTCCGGTCGGCCTTCTACACCCCGGTCGTCGCGTCCATCGTGGTCGTCGGCCTGATCTGGGTGTGGATGCTGGACGACCGCGGGCTGGTCAACGCGGTCCTGGAGGCCGTCGGCATCGGCAAGGTCGGCTTCCTCAGCGACCAGTGGCTGCTGCTGGGCAGCGCGATGACGGTCACGGTCTGGAAGGGCCTCGGCTACTACATGATCATCTATCTGGCCGCCCTCGCGAACGTACCGAGGGAGCTGCACGAGGCCGCGTCCGTGGACGGTGCCGGTGCCGTACGCCGCTTCTTCACAGTCACCGTGCCCGCCATCCGGTCCACGATGGTGCTGGTCGCGGCCCTCTCCTCGGTCTCCGCCTTCAAGGTGTTCTCCGAGGTCTACCTGATGGCCGGCCCGTCCGGTGGGCCCGCGGGCGAGGACACCACCCTCGTGATGCTCGTCCAGCGGGTCGGCACCGGGCTGAGCGGGCGGGTCGGTTACGCCTCCGCGATCTCGGTCGTCATCTTCGTCGTCACCGTCGGCCTGATGCTGCTGGTACTGCGCGCCGACCGCAAGGAGGACGCGTGAGCTTCCTGAAGACCACCGACGCCGAAGGCCGGCGGGTCCCCGGCTGGCAGCTCGTGCTGCGGTACGTGCTGCTGCTGGCGGTCCTGGCCCTGACCGTCGGGCCGTTCCTCTGGCAGCTGTCGACCTCGCTGAAGGGCCCCGACGAGGACATCTTCAGCTCCCCGCCGACGTTCTTCCCCAGCGATCCGACGCTGGACAACTACAGCCGCGTCGCCGACACGATCCCCGTCTGGGACTACGCGCTGAACTCCCTCAAGGTCGCCTCCGCCAACGTGGTCACCAACTGCGTCGGCTCGGCGCTCGCGGGGTACGCCCTGGCGAGGCTCCGCTACCGGGGGCGCAGGGCCGCGACGCTGGCGTTCATCCTCGCCATGCTCGTTCCCGTGGAGGGCATCATCATCGCCCAGTTCACCACCATGCGTGACCTGGGGCTGAACAACACCCTGCTCGGCGTGCTGCTGCCGGGGTCGGTCGGCGCGATGAACGTCCTGCTGATGCGCAACGCGTTCCTGAACCTTCCCGTGGAGATCGAGGAAGCGGCGTTCGTGGACGGTGCCAACGTCTGGCAGCGCTTCCTGCGGATCGCGCTGCCCTCCGTCAAGGGCACCCTCGCCGTCGTCGCGATCTTCGCCTTCATGGGCTCGTGGGACGACTTCCTGTGGCCGCTGATCGTCCTCAGCGACCCGGAGAACTTCACCCTGACCATCGGCCTGAACTACCTGCACGGCACCTTCGCCAACGACGAACGGCTCGTCGCGGCGGGCACGATCATCGCCGTGCTGCCGCTCATCATCCTCTTCGCGGGGTTGCAGCGCTTCTTCTTCCGGGGCGTCGGCGAAGGCGCCGTCAAGGGCTGACCCCGCCCGCCCGCTCGCACCACAAGAACCAGGACTCCTGTTCCGTATGAGCACCTCCCCCTTGCGTTTCGGCGCCAACTACACGCCCAGTCAGGGCTGGTTCCACCACTGGCTGGACTTCGACCTCGACGCCGTACGCGCCGACCTCGACTCGATCGCCGGCCTCGGGCTCGACCACATCCGGGTCTTCCCGCTCTGGCCGCTGTTCCAGCCCAACCGCACCCTGATCCGCCCGCGCGCCGTCGAGCAGCTCGTCCAGCTCGCCGACGCCGCCGCCGAACGCGGCCTCGACGTCAACGTGGACGGGCTGCAGGGCCATCTGTCGAGCTTCGACTTCCTGCCCGCCTGGACCGGTACGTGGCACCGGCGCAACCTCTTCACCGACCCGGACGTCCTCGCCGGACAAGCCGAGTACCTGCGCACCCTGGCCGCCGCCCTCGCCGACCGGCCGCACTTCATCGGGATGACCCTCGGCAACGAGATCAACCAGTTCTCCGGCGACCCGCACCCCGACCCGGACCGCATCACGCCCGGGCAGGCGGACGCCTGGCTGACCCGGATGCTGGCGGCCTGTGAGGAGGGGGCACCCGGCAAGCTGCACCTGCACGCCGAGTACGACGCCGCCTGGTACCAGGACGACCACGCCTTCACCCCGGCGCACGCCGCACGCAAGGGCGCCGTCACCGCCGTGCACTCCTGGGTCTTCAACGGCACCGCCCAGCGCCACGGCCGTACCGGCACCGCCACCGAGCATCACGCCGCCTACCTCATCGAGCTCTCCAAGGCGTGGGCGCTCGACCCGCACCGGCCGGTCTGGCTCCAGGAGGTCGGCGCGCCCGCCCCGCTGATCCCCGCCGAGCACGCCGCCGCGTTCACCGAGGCGACCGTGGCCAACGCTTTGGACTGCGAAGACGTATGGGGTGTCACCTGGTGGTGCTCCCACGACGTGTCCCGGTCGCTGGCCGACTTCCCGGAGCTGGAGTACAGCCTCGGGCTGCTGACCAACGACCGCCGGGTCAAGCCGGCCGGCCGGACCATCGCCCGCATCGTCCAGGAGCAGCGCGACCGCGCCCACCGGCCCGCGCCCCGGACCACGGCACTCGTCGTCGACAGCGGGGACGACGAGACCGCGCCCCACCGCTCCGTCTGCGCCCCAGGCGGCGCGGTCTTCGAAGCCTTCGCCCGGCTCACCGCCGACGGCGTCCGCCCCACCACCGTCCTCGCGAGCAAGGCGTCCGACCAGGACCACCTGACCGCCCGGGGCATCACGGAAGTCGTCACGCCCGAAGAGGTCCGCTGACCCCGCGTCACCCCGCACCGCACCGGAATCGAAAACGCACGATACGGAGCACACCATGACCCAGTCCCCGCCGCGCCCGTCCGCACCCAGCCGCCGCACCGTGGTCCTCGCCGGAGCCGGAGCCGCCGCCGGCCTCCTGGCGCCCGGCCTCACCACGACCGCCCACGCCGCCGCACCTGCCACGAGCCGGCCCTGCGCCTCCTACTGGTTTCCCGACTCGCTGCCCGCCGGCACCCCCGGCGACGGCATCAGCTGGCGCAGCCTGAAGGCGTGGCGCCCCGAGGCCGACCCGGACCTGCCGTTCAACACCGCGTCCGTGCCGCTCGCCGACCGCTTCACCCCGGTCCCGGCCAACACCACGGCCCGGACCGACCAGGCGCGGATCACCTCCTTGGTGGCCTTCGGGAACACCGCGGGCAACCCGTCCCAGGGCGCGGCCACCGCCGACTACTACGCCCTGAACCACTGGGCGTACATCGACGAGCTGGTCTTCTGGGGCGGCTCGGCCGGCGAGGGGCTGATCCTCGCGCCGAACGCCCCGGTCGTCGACGCCGCCCACCGCCACGGGGTTCCCGTCCTCGGGACCGTCTTCCTGCCGCCCGTGCACCACGGCGGCGACCTCCGGTGGACCCGCGACCTCGTGCAGCGCGACGCGGCCGGGCGCTTCCCGCTCGCCGTGAAGCTGGTGGAGGCGGCCGTGGCGCACGGCTTCGACGGCTGGTTCCTCAACGCCGAGACCGAGGGCGGGGACGCCGCGCTCGGTGCCGAGATGCTCGCCTTCGTCACCGACCTGCGGGCCCGCAGCGACGCGGCGGGGCTGCGTATCACCTGGTACGACGCGATGACGGTGCGGGGCGAGGTCGGCTGGCAGGGCGCGCTCAACGCCGAGAACACCGCGCTGTTCCGGGAGGCGGACTCGATGTTCGTCGACTTCCGCTGGACGCCCGCGTCGCTCGCCTCCTCCGCGGCGAACGCCGAGGCCGCCGGCCGCAGCCGGTACGCCCTGTGGGCGGGCGTGGATGTGGAGTCCAAGGGCTGGGACGCGCCCGTCGACTGGGACGCGATCATCCCGGCCGACCGGCCGCACACCGTCGGCTACGGCTTCTACCGGCCGGAGTGGACCCGCAGCCATCTTCCGGAGGACCGTACGCCCGGTCAGTTCCACGCCGCCGACCAGCGGTTCTGGACCGGGCGGTCCCTGGACCCGGCCCGGCCGGACCGTACGGACGGCTGGCGCGCCCCCGCGACGGCGGTGGCCGACCGCTCGACGGTGGACCGGCTGCCGTTCGCCACCACCTTCAACACCGGTCATGGCCTGCGCTGGTACGAGAACGGCCGGGTTGCCTCGGACGCCGAGTGGAACCACCTCGGGGTCCAGGACCGGCTGCCGGGCCGCCGCTGGGTCGTCCGCACCGAGGGCCGGCGCCCGTCCGTGGGCTTCGACTTCGAGGACGCCTGGCGCGGGGGCAGCAGCCTCCTGGTCGCCGGGGAGCCCGGCGCCCCGGTCACGGTCGACCTCCATCGCACCCGGCTGCCGCTGTCCCGGCGCACCGTCGTGGAGCTGACGCACCGCGCCGACGCGGAGTCGGGCCCGGTCACCGTCGAGCTCGCCGTCGCCCTGCACGAGCCGGACCGGCCGGGCGACCCCGTGGCGTACACCTACATCCCGGCGGGCGAACTCCGGGCGGGCGGCAGCGGATGGACCACCTCCACGCTGCGGCTGAAACCCCTCTCCGGCACGGTGCACGCGCTCGGGGTGCGCCTCACGGCGGCCGGTCCGGTGCGCTGGCGGCTCGGCGCCGTGGCCGTACGGGACCGGGCGGAGACGCCCGCCGCGCCGACCGGACTGCGCGTCACCGGAGCGTCCCGGGGCACCGGCGGCACGGACCTGCGCCTGCGCTGGCACCGCTCGCCCGGCGAACCGCGCCACTACGAGCTGCACCGCGTCCTGCCCGACGGCACCCGGTGCTTCCTGGGCGCCACCGCCTCCACCGCGTTCTTCGTACCCGGTCTGCGCCGGGAACCGGGCGAGAAAGCCGCTCGTTTCCAGGTCAGGGCTGTTGGCGAGCTGTACACGACCTCCGGCACCGCCTCCACCGCGCACCGCTGGTAACCCCCCACCCGACCCACCACTCACAACGGAGTCCCCCTCATGCACGACGACCGCAGCCTGGTCGAAGCCCGTCTCAAGCGCGTCCTCGACGAGCGCATCCGGCCCGCCGTATATCCGGAGTCCGTCCCGCTGGACGTCGCCGTCTGGAACGCGCCCGGCGAGCCCGTCCCCGTGGCCGAGGGCCTGGCCGGACCCACCGAGCCGATCGCGGTCGGCGACCGGTGGGGTGCTCCGTGGGGCACGTCCTGGTTCAAGGTCTCCGGCACGGTGCCGGAGGCGTGGGCGGGCCGGACCGTTGAGGCGCTGCTCGACCTCGGCTTCGACGAGAACATGCCGGGCTTCCAGTGCGAGGGTTTGGTCTACCGCCCCGACGGCACCCCGGTGAAGGGCCTCAACCCGCGCAACCAGTGGGTGCGGGTGGGCGCCCCGGTGGCGGGCGGCGAGGAGGTGATGCTGCACATCGAGGCGGCGTCCAATCCGGTGATCCTCGACTATCACCCCTTCCTGCCGACGCAGTTGGGTGACAAGGAGACCGCCGGCAGCGAGCCGCAGTACACCCTGGCCCGGATGGACCTCGCCGTCTTCGACGAGGACGTGTGGAACCTGGTCCAGGACCTGGAGGTGCTGGGCGAGCTGATGCAGGAGCTGCCCGTGGAGGGCGCCCGCCGCTGGGACGTCCTGCGCGCCGTCGGCCGGGCGCTGGACGCGGTGGACCTCCAGGACGTGGGCGGGACGGCGGCCGCCGCCCGCACGGAGCTGGCCGGCGTCCTCGCGACGCCCGCCGCGCCCTCCGCCCACCGCATCAGCGCGGTCGGCCACGCCCACATCGACTCGGCCTGGCTGTGGCCGCTGCGCGAGACGGTCCGCAAGGTGGCCCGCACGACGTCGAACATGACCGCCCTCCTGGAGGACGAGCCGGACTTCGTCTTCGCGATGTCGCAGGCCCAGCAGTTCGCCTGGATCAAGGAGCACCGCCCCGAGGTCTACGCGAAGGTCAAGGCCGCCGTCGCGGAGGGCCGGTTCGTGCCGTCCGGCGGCATGTGGGTCGAGTCGGACACCAACATGCCGGGCTCCGAGGCGATGGCCCGGCAGTTCGTGCACGGCAAGCGGTTCTTCCTCGACGAGTTCGGCATCGAGAACGACGAGGCGTGGCTGCCCGACACGTTCGGATTCGCGGCCGGGCTGCCCCAGATCATCAAGGCCGCCGGCTCCAAGTGGCTGCTCACACAGAAGATCTCGTGGAGCCAGACCAACAAGTTCCCGCACCACACCTTCAATTGGGAGGGCATCGACGGCACCCGGATCTTCACGCATTTCCCGCCCGTCGACACGTACAACTGCTCGATGAAGGGCAGCGAGATCGCCCACGCGGCGACGAACTTCAAGGACAAGGGCGTCGCGCAGCACTCGCTGGCGCCGACCGGCTGGGGTGACGGGGGCGGTGGCACCACCCGCGAGATGATCGCCAAGGCGGCCCGGCTGCGGAGCCTGGAGGGCTCGGCGACGGTGACGTGGGAAACCCCCGCGGACTTCTTCACCAAGGCCGAGGCCGAGTACGCCAACCCTCCGGTCTGGGTCGGCGAGCTCTACCTGGAGCTGCACCGCGCGACGCTCACCAGTCAGGCGAAGACGAAGCAGGGCAACCGCCGCAGCGAGCACCTGCTCCGCGAGGCCGAACTGTGGGCCGCCACCGCCGCTGTGCGCACCGGCTTCGCGTACCCGTACGAGCAGCTGGACCGGATCTGGAAGACGGTGCTGCTGCACCAGTTCCACGACATCCTGCCCGGCTCCTCGATCGCCTGGGTGCACCGCGAGGCCGAGAGGACGTACGCGGCCGTCGCCGAGGAGCTGACCGGCGTCATCGACGCCGCGCAGCGCGCGCTCGCCGGTGACCCGGCGGGCGGACGGGCCCTCGTGTTCAACGCCG
>NZ_JAAGNI010000442.1 GCF_010550605.1 Streptomyces sp. SID9727 | reverse complement strand
CAAGGGCGGCGGGGGACCAGGACCGGCCGTTGACACCCGTGCGACGCCGAGCCCCGGCGCCGCACGCGGGGCCGGTCGTGCGCCCCGCTTCGACGGGGGGACGCCCGGCCCGCGTGCTTCGGGACGCCCGGCGGCGGGTTCCGGAAGGTCGGTGCTGCGTGTTCCCGGACGCCCGGCGGCGGGCTCCAAAGGCTGGTGCCGCGTGTGCCCGGGCGCTCGGCGGCGGGCTCCGAAGGGCCGGTGCCGCGTGCTTCGGGACGCCCGGCGGCGGGCTTCGGAAGGCCGGTGAGAGTCGCCCGGGGAAGGGAGTGTTTATCGTCAGGAAGACGACTATGATCGCGACATGCCGCCCTACGACCCGTCGACCTTTCCGCCGTTCGCCGTCACCGTCGACCTGGTGGTGCTCACGGTGCGTCGGCACGCTCTCTGTGCCCTGGTGGTACGTCGGGGTGAAACCCCGTTCCAGGGCAGGTGGGCTCTGCCGGGCGGTTTCGTCAGGGCCGACGAGGACCTCGGGGCAGCAGCAGCGCGAGAGCTTGTCGAGGAGACCGGCCTCTGTGCGCAGGATCCGGCCGCCCCCGCCGTCGGCAACGGCGCCCACCTGGAACAGCTCGCCACGTACGGGGACCCTGCCCGGGACCCGAGGATGAGGGTCGTCAGCGTCGCCCATCTCGCGCTGGCTCCCGACCTGCCCGCTCCCAGGGCGGGCGGTGACGCGAACAGTGCGCGATGGGCGCCCGTCGAGGACCTGCTCGGACCCGAGGGCGGCTATGCCCCGGACGGCGAGCACCAGGCGCCGTTGGCCTTCGACCACGCGAGGATCCTCGCCGACGGGGTCGAGCGGGCCCGGTCCAAGATCGAGTACTCCTCGCTGGCCACTGCCTTCTGTCCGCCTGCCTTTACCGTCGGCGAGCTGCGTCGGGTGTATGAGGCGGTGTGGGGCGTGGTGCTCGATCCCAGGAACTTCCATCGCAAGGTGACGGGTACGCCGGGCTTCCTGGTGCCCACCGGGGGGACGACAACCCGGCAGGGAGGCCGCCCGGCCCAGCTGTTCCGGTCGGGCACGGCGACTGTGCTCAACCCGCCGATGCTGAGGCCCGAGGTCTGAGGGCCCGCCCGTCCTGCGCGGCACCCCGGGCCGCCGCGCAGTCCACCTTGCGCTAAAAGTCCTATATGTCGGGTTATCGTGCTGCAGTACTCACTCGCCGCCGGGCGGCTCCGCCTTCGCCGTCCCATCTCCTGCGAGAGAAGCGATGCTCCAGGCCATCGGACTCACCAGCGCCCCTGCCCGTGGACAAGCCCCCGCTGTGGACGACCTCACCTTCGACGCGGAGCCCGGGTGCGTCACAGCACTGCTGGGGCCGCCAGGCGCCGGAAAGACCGCGGCCCTGCGGTTGATGCTCGAACTGGAGCCGGGCCGGGGGGTCACCTACTACCGGGGCAGGCCGCTGCATCGCGTCCCGAACCCGGCCAGTGAGGTGGGAGTGGTGCTGGGCGACGTGCCGGGGCACCCTGCCCGCACCGTTCGAGGGCAGCTGCGCATGCTCTGTGCCGTGGCAGGCGTGCCCGTCTCCAGGGCCGACGAGCTGCTCGACGCGGTGGGCCTGGCCGGTCTGCGGGATCAGCGCATCGCCACGCTCTCCCTGGGCATGGATCGCCGGCTGGCGCTGGCCTGCGCGTTGCTCGGGGACCCGCACACGCTCCTTCTGGACGATCCGGCGGAAGGCTTGGCGCCGAGAGAGGCCGACTGGCTGCACGGGATGCTGCGCTGTCATGCCGAGCGCGGCGGAACCGTGGTGTTCGCGACCAGGGACCCCAGGGAAGCGGCGCGCTCGGCGGGCCATGTGGTCACCCTCGACGGTGGGCGCCTGGTCGCCGACCAGGACGGGGTGGCCTTCTCCCGCGCCCGCCTGCGGCCTCGTGTGGCGGTCCGCTCCCCGCAGGCCGTCCGCCTCGGCGCCATCGTCAGCCGGGAAGCGCGTGCTGCCCGACGGTACGTGGAGGTCGTCGCCGAGGCGGCCGGCAACCGGCTCTCCGTATACGGCAGCAGCTGCGCGGAAGTGGGCGACACGGCGTTCCGGCACGGGCTTCCCGTTCACCAGCTCGCCGACGAAGTGGGGGACACGCGTTCCGCGGGTGCGACCGATGATCCGGCCGGCCGCCACGCCGCCGGTGAGGTCGACGCCGGTGCCGCCCTCGCGGCTCAGAGCGAAGGTGTCCCGGTGCGGCCGGCCGGTGCCGGCGGCCGTACAGCGTCATCGCGGAGACCCGTCGGTGGCGACTCCACTGCCTCGTCCCGCTCCACGCGGTCCACCGCGCGGGGGGAACTCCCGCCACCGATCAGGCGGCGTCCGGCCCGGGGCCCGTCGCGGCCGGTGCGCTACGAACTGCGCCGCCTCTTCGGTGTGCGGACGACCATCGTGATCCTGGCCGTCGTTCTCGCCGCCTCGGTAGGTCTCTCCGTACTGCTGGCCCGTGACGGCCGTACCCCGCTGGTCCACGACATCGCGGCCTGGCCCGCGTTGCTGCCGCTTCCGCCTGCCGCACTCGGGGCCGGGCTTCTCGGAGCGCTCTCCTTCGGCGACGAGTTCCGTTATCCGGCACTCGCCGCCGGGCGGGGGAGTGTGCCCCGCAGACTCGGACTGCTCCTCGCCAAGCTGGCGGTGTCCGGGGCGGTCGCCTTCCTGCTGGCGTGGCTCGTCGCGCTGGGCTCGGCTGCGACCTTGCGCGTCGTCTACGGCGGGGGCCTGGTCACCATCCCCTCGAACGTGGTGCCGCTGGCGGTGGGCTGGTCCGCACTGACGGTCGGCTGCGCCTGGGCCGGGCTGCTGGCCGCAGGCGTCTTCCGGGTGACGGCCGCGGGCATCGCCGCTGTGCTCGCCGTACCCGTGGTGATGGTGCCGCTCATCGAGCGGATGCCGAAGGGGGCGACCGTACGTTCGATGGCTGGGCTTCCCGGTCGGCTGCGGGACCTGGCCTGGCTCCAGTGGCCGGCGGAGTTGGACCGGTGGATGCTGGCCGGCGCGCGGATCGTGGCACATCCCGTGGGGGCTGCCCTTGTGCTGGCCCTGTCGACTCTGACCTGTGCCTTTCTGCTCACCAGCCTTCGCGGGAGGGTCCGGTGGTGAGCGCGCGGCGTGACAGGGGACGGCCTCTCCGTAACCCGTACGGTGAAACGTCCTGTTTATACCAGTAAGGCGTCAATTGAGGGGCGGGTGCCGATCACCCTTTCGTGTGCTTTTCAGCAAAGACCTCAAGGGGCGGAGGGCGCCCGCCGACAAAGGATGCGTGAGTACCCTTGCGCACACCATGATGACCACCGCCCGCTCCGCCGATTCCGGCCTCGCCGGCCCGGGTGAACTCGACCGTTACTCGTACACGGAGGCGCCGGCCGGCGAGCGCGCCGCCGCACGCTCCTGGGATGGAGCCGAAGCCGAACTCGGCCGGGTGGGCCGACGGGGGTCGGCCAGCCGCGGCCGCGGGCTCCATGGCCAACTTGTTCAGCAGCTGGGGCAGATGATCGTCTCCGGCGACCTCGGAGCGGACCGCCCCCTGGTGCCCGAGGAGATCGGTCAGCGTTTCGAGGTTTCCAGGACCGTCGTGCGGGAATCGCTGCGCGTGCTGGAGGCGAAAGGGCTGGTCAGCGCCCGCCCCAACGTCGGTACCCGGGTGCGGCCGGTCAGCGACTGGAATCTGCTCGATCCCGACATCATCGAGTGGCGCGCCTTCGGCCCGCAGCGTGATGACCAGCGCCGCGAGCTGGGTGATCTCAGGTGGACGATCGAGCCCCTCGCCGCACGCCTTGCCGCAGGGCATGGGCGCGAGGATGTTCAGCAGCGTCTTGTCGACATGGTCGAGATCATGGGGCACGCGCTCGGCCAGGGCGACATGATCACGTGCGCCCGCGCCGACGCGGAGTTCCATTCCCTGCTGATCCAGGCTGCTGGCAATCGCATGCTGGAGCACCTTTCCGGGATCGTCTCGGCGGCGCTGCAGGTGTCCGGCGGCCCGGCCACCGCATGCGACCGGCCCAGCGAGGCGTCCCTCGCCCTGCACGCGCGCATCGTGGACGCTCTCGCGTCCGGTGACTCGGCGGGCGCCGAGTCGGCCATGCGTCAGTTGCTGGTCGGGCACCACGAGGCGGAACGCGTGGTGCCGGCGCCGCGCGAGCACTGACCGCGACGCGGGCAGGGTGCACGCGCCACGTGTCGTCGGGCCTCGACGGTCCGGCGGCACGGGGCGGTGAGATGTCGCCTTGGTCGTGTTCATCGCAAATGGGGTGTGACTCGGGCCACGCGGAACGGCCGTAACACTCCTTGAAACAGTGCGATGACTTAAGAGGTGACCGTCGCAGAAGGAATACAGCAGCCGCTCAGGGCGCTGTGCACATCTGAGGCCAAGCCCGCGCCGTCGGTGCATTCCCCGCCCGTCGGTCGTCGGTTCCAGCCCTCTCCGGGCCGGGCCGGAAGCCGTTTCCATCGTTCCGAGAGGTTGTTCGTGTCGGCCAGCACATCCCGTACGCTCCCGCCGGAGATCGCCGAGTCCGAATCTGTGATGGCGCTCATTGAGCGGGGAAAGGCTGATGGGCAGATCGCCGGCGACGACGTGCGTCGGGCCTTCGAGGCTGACCAGATTCCGCCAACCCAGTGGAAGAACGTTCTGCGCAGCCTCAACCAGATCCTCGAGGAAGAGGGTGTGACGCTGATGGTCAGTGCCGCGGAGCCGTCTAAGCGTGCCCGCAAGAGCGTTGCAGCGAAGAGCCCGGCCAAGCGCACCGCCACCAAGACCGTCGCGGCCAAGACGACGGTGACGCGGACTGTGGCGGCGCCCGCCGCCCCGTCCGCCGAGCCCGCGGACCCTTCGGCCGAGGAGGCTCCCGCGGCCACGCCCGCGAAGAAGGCCGCAGCCAAGAAGACGGCTGCCAAGAAGACCGCCGTGAAGAAGACGGCGGCCAAGAAGACGGCCTCCAAGAAGGCCGGCAAGCAGGACGAGGAGATCCTCGACGGCGACGACGTCGTCGAAGAGGTCAAGGTCGGCAAGGGCGAGGAAGAGGAGGGCGAGGGCGAGAACAAGGGCTTCGTCCTCTCCGACGACGACGAGGACGACGCACCCGCGCAGCAGGTCGCCGTCGCCGGCGCCACGGCCGACCCGGTCAAGGACTACCTCAAGCAGATCGGCAAGGTCCCGCTCCTCAACGCCGAGCAGGAGGTCGAGCTCGCCAAGCGTATCGAGGCGGGCCTGTTCGCCGAGGACAAGCTGGCGAACTCCGACAAGCTCGCTCCCAAGCTCAAGCGCGAGCTGGAGATCATCGCCGAGGACGGCCGTCGGGCCAAGAACCACCTGCTGGAGGCCAACCTCCGCCTCGTGGTCTCGCTGGCCAAGCGCTACACCGGCCGCGGCATGCTCTTCCTGGACCTGATCCAGGAGGGCAACCTCGGTCTGATCCGCGCGGTGGAGAAGTTCGACTACACCAAGGGCTACAAGTTCTCCACGTATGCCACCTGGTGGATCCGGCAGGCGATCACTCGCGCCATGGCCGACCAGGCACGCACCATCCGTATTCCGGTGCATATGGTCGAGGTCATCAACAAGCTCGCGCGCGTCCAGCGCCAGATGCTTCAGGACCTGGGCCGTGAGCCCACTCCGGAGGAGCTGGCCAAGGAGCTCGACATGACCCCCGAGAAGGTCATCGAGGTCCAGAAGTACGGCCGTGAGCCGATCTCCCTCCACACCCCGCTGGGTGAGGACGGGGACAGCGAGTTCGGTGACCTGATCGAGGACTCCGAGGCGGTCGTTCCGGCCGACGCGGTGAGCTTCACGCTCCTCCAGGAACAGCTCCACTCCGTGCTGGACACGCTGTCCGAGCGTGAGGCGGGCGTGGTCTCCATGCGGTTCGGTCTCACCGACGGTCAGCCGAAGACGCTGGACGAGATCGGCAAGGTCTACGGCGTGACGCGCGAGCGCATCCGTCAGATCGAATCCAAGACCATGTCGAAGCTGCGCCACCCGTCGCGTTCGCAGGTTCTGCGCGACTACCTCGACTAGGTCGCAGCGCCGGCACGACGCCGAGAGGGCCCGGATCCCCTAGGGGATCCGGGCCCTCTCGGCGATACGTCCCGATCTCCACGGAGGTGCCGGGCGGAGGTGCGCATCTGCGTCACTGGAATGACTCTGGGTAGGCATGGTCCATCACAGAGTCAGGAGTACGCATGTCCCGCACTGTCGTCCGCACCTTGACCGGGGCGCTCGCCCTTGCCGCCACCACGGTCGTGATACCGCTCGCTTCCTCCGCTCCGGCGGTCGCCGACAGCATCATCATCGGAGGCCGGCCGGCCCACGTGGCGGACAGCCCCTGGGTGGTCGCACTGTCCAGCCGTGACCGGTTCGGGGGTACTCGTGCCGGTCAGTTCTGCGGCGGTGTCGTGGTGGAGCCGAAGAAGGTGCTCACCGCCGCCCACTGCCTGAGCCGGGAGGCGCTGGGCACCGACGTGGACCAGGTGAGCGATCTGCGGATCATCTCGGGCCGGGACGAGCTGAACGGCACGGGCGGCAAGGAGATCCCGGTGAGCGGGACGTGGGTCAACCCCGGGTTCGACGCCGCCACCAACAGTGGGGACGTAGCGGTGCTCACCCTTTCCGAGGCGCTGCCCGAAGAGGACACGCTCCCCCTGGCCGAGGCCGGTGACCCGGCGTACCGGGCGGGCACACCCGCAGTCGTCTACGGATGGGGCGATACCACCGGCTACGGCGACTACGCGTCGTCGCTCAGGTCCGCTCAGGTGGACGTCCTGCCCGACAGCTCGTGCGAGCAGGCGTACCCGGGCGGCAGCACCGGTACGTACGAGGCCTCGTCGATGCTCTGCGCGGGCGAACCCGAGGGCGGGTACGACGCCTGCCAGGGAGACAGCGGAGGGCCTCTGGTGGCGCAGGGGCGGCTCGTGGGGCTGGTGTCGTGGGGGAATGGCTGCGGACGTGCCGGGAGCCCCGGCGTCTACACCCGGATCTCTGCCGCCATCGGCTGGATGGCGAGCGCCGACTGACCGGCGCGGACACCACGGGTACGAGAACGGGCGGCTTCCCTCACGGGGAAGCCGCCCGTCGGTCGGTCGGGACCGGCCCCTGGCTCGTCGTGGATGCAGAGGTGTCAGTGTTCCTCTTCGGCTGCTTGGGCCTGCACGGCCGTCAGTCGGTCCGTCTCATCCTGTATTTCCGCGGCGATCTTCTTGAGTTCCGGCTCGAACTTGCGACCGTGGTGGGCGCAGAAGAGCAGTTCACCGCCACTGATGAGTACGACGCGCAGATATGCCTGGGCGCCGCAACGGTCACAGCGGTCTGCTGCGGTCAGCGGGCTCGCGGGGGTCAGAACAGTAGTCACGTCGCCTCTTCTCTAGCTCGACGAGCTGTCGTACCAGGGTCAACATCCAACCAGGCCGAAAACGTTCCCGCTCGCGGCTTTTCTTCGAAACTTCTTCTCGGGATGGCCGTCTGTTGCCGGTTCGTGGCGAATGTGCCGTATTGCGTGGCGCTACGGTTTCGCGTTGCTTGGCTTGGTCAGTCCGGGCCGGCTGGCTTGCCGGTTGTTCATGAGGACGTGCCCGGAGCCTAAATGGTTCATGCCTGGAAGGGAACGTGATGTGCACGTCACCCCTCCGAGGAGATCGAACACGCATGCGATTCTGGTTTAGGGTGAGGTTCTTCTAGGGTGGCGTTTCACCCGCTCTACCAGGCATCGGTACCCTCACAGCGGCACCGAAGCCGAGCCCGTGACCCACAGGGCCCCAAATGAAATTCAGCGAGGAGCGAACCGCGTGACCGCCGATACGTCCGTGCCGTCCACTGCGCTGCTGACCGGAGCAGACCAAGACGGTTCCAACTACACCGCGCGGCACCTGCTCGTACTCGAGGGGCTCGAAGCGGTTCGCAAGCGCCCGGGTATGTACATCGGGTCCACCGACAGCCGCGGTCTGATGCACTGCCTCTGGGAGATCATCGACAACTCCGTCGACGAGGCCCTCGGCGGGTACTGCGACCACATCGAGGTCGTGCTCCACGACGACAACTCCGTCGAGGTCCGGGACAACGGCCGGGGCATCCCGATCGACGTCGAGCCCAAGACGGGACTTTCCGGTGTCGAGGTCGTCATGACCAAGCTGCACGCCGGCGGCAAGTTCGGCGGCGGCTCCTATGCCGCGTCCGGCGGGCTGCACGGCGTCGGCGCCTCCGTGGTCAACGCCCTCTCCGCCAGGCTCGACGTCGAGGTCGACCGCAACGCGACCCACTCGATCAGCTTCCGGCGGGGTGTCCCGGGGATCTTCACCGAGCCGGGCCCGGACAGCCCGTTCGACCCGGCCAACGGGCTGCGCAAGGGCAAGCGTGTCCCGAAGGCGCGCACCGGCACGCGCGTGCGGTACTGGGCCGATCGGCAGATCTTCCTCAAGGAGGCCAAGCTCAGCCTGGAGACGCTCCACCAGCGGGCCCGCCAGACGGCCTTCCTCGTCCCCGGCCTGACCATCGTCGTACGCGACGAGCGCGGTCTGGACGGCGCGGGCAAGACGGAGGAGACCTTCCGCTTCGACGGAGGCATCAGCGAGTTCTGCGAATACCTGGCCCAGGACAAGGCCGTCTGCGACGTCCTGCGCCTGACCGGGCAGGGGACGTTCAAGGAGACCGTCCCGGTCCTGGACGACCGCGGGCACATGACGGCCACCGAGGTCACGCGCGAACTGGGCGTGGACATCGCGCTGCGCTGGGGCACCGGGTACGAGACCAACGTGAAGTCCTTCGTCAACATCATCGCCACCCCCAAGGGCGGCACCCACGTGACCGGGTTCGAGCGCTCCGTGACCAAGACGGTCAACGAGGTGCTGCGCTCCTCGAAGCTGCTTCGCGTGGCGGAGGACGACATCGTCAAGGACGACGCCCTCGAGGGCCTCACCGCGGTCGTGACCGTACGCCTGGCGGAGCCGCAGTTCGAGGGCCAGACGAAGGAGGTGCTCGGTACCTCGGCCGCCAACCGGATCGTCGCCAATGTCGTGGCCAAGGAGCTCAAGGCGTTCCTGACCTCCACCAAGCGGGACGCGAAAGCTCAGGCCAGGGCTGTTCTCGACAAGGCGGTGGCAGCCGCTCGTACCCGCATCGCGGCCCGCCAGCACAAGGACGCCCAGCGCCGCAAGACGGCGCTGGAGTCGTCCTCCCTGCCGGCGAAGCTCGCCGACTGCCGCAGCGACGACGTGGAGCGCAGCGAGCTGTTCATCGTGGAGGGTGACTCCGCGCTCGGTACGGCGAAGCTCGCCCGGAACAGCGAATTCCAGGCGCTGCTACCAATCCGCGGCAAGATCCTCAACGTTCAGAAGGCATCGGTTTCCGACATGCTGAAGAACGCCGAGTGCGGTGCGATCATCCAGGTCATAGGAGCCGGGTCCGGGCGTACCTTCGACATCGACGCCGCCCGGTACGGCAAGATCGTCCTGCTGGTCGACGCCGACGTCGACGGCGCCCACATCCGGATCCTGCTGCTGACGCTCTTCCAGCGGTACATGCGGCCGATGGTCGAGGCGGGCCGGGTCTTCGCCGCCGTGCCGCCGCTTCACCGGATCGAACTGGTCCAGCCCAAGAAGGGCCAGGACAAGTACATCTACACCTATTCGGACAACGAGCTGCGCCAGCGGCTGCTGGAGCTCCAGCGCAAGAACATCCGCTACAAGGACTCGATCCAGCGCTACAAGGGGCTGGGCGAGATGGACGCCGACCAGCTGGCCGAGACGACGATGGACCCTCGCCACCGCACGCTGCGGCGGATCAACATCGGTGACCTGGAATCCAGTGAGAAGGTCTTCGACCTGCTGATGGGCAACGAGGTGGCGCCGCGCAAGGAGTTCATCACCAGCTCGGCGGCGACGCTGGACCGCTCACGCATCGACGTCTGAGCGTCGGCTCCGGGGTCCGGGACGGCATCCGGTGCCGGCCCGGACCCCGGATGCCGTCTCCACCCGTGGGTGGAGACGCGATCTCCACCCACGATCCACCCTGGAGCCGATCTGCCGGGCCGGGCTCTTCCGTAGCTTCGGAGACGCAGGATTTCTCGCATCTCGGAGGCGCCCATGTCCGGGCTCGTCAACGCCCTGGTGATCATCGCGGTCATCGCCCTCGTCGTGGTCCGGCAGTGCTCGGCGCAACGGATCTCCGGCGACCGTCGCTGGTGGGTTCTGCCCGGTGTCCTGCTCGTCATGGCCCTGCGGGAGCCCGGACTCGTCGATCCGCACCATCGGACGGCCTCGGCGGTCGTCCTCGGCGCCGAGCTCCTGGTGGGCCTGGTCACGGGTGCGGGATGGGCGTGGACATCTCGCGTCCGGCGTGCTGAGGACGGCTCTCTGTGGAGCAAGGGGACCAGGGCCACGGCTCTGGTCTGGGCCGGCGGACTGACCCTGCGGGCGGCCCTGTACGGCGTCGCGACGGTGCTGGGCGTGCGTCAGGGCACCCCCGCCCTGATGGCGGCTCTCGCGGCGACTCTGCTGGTACGGGAGGGGCTTCTGACGCTCCGGGCCGCCTCGATACCCGGGCCGCACGGAGGGCCCGTCGTCGGCGCTGCGGTGCGGCAGGAGCGGAAGGAGCGCGTGTGACACGGGATGCCTGGACGAGTTGGCCGTCGAGGGAGGCACTCGCCCGGGACACCAGCAGCCGCCCACGGAGCGTGATCACCTGGTCCGTACGGGTCGGCCTGCTCAGTCTGATGCTGTGGGGGACCTTCACCAGGGGGCTGTTCGGGCCCTTGGAGATCGTCATCGGGCTGATCGGGGTGCTCGTATGCGCACTGCTTGCCGTCGCCTTCTTCCGGACCACCCTCGACAACCGCCTGTGGCCGTCGCTCGGTCTGCTCGGAATGCTCGTGCTGGCCGGATTCGGGGCGGGGCAGGCGGGGGCGACGGTGCCCGCGACGGTGCTCTGGTGCGGTTGCGCCGTCACCGCTCTGGAACGGCTGCCCCTCGTGGCGGGAGCTCCGGCGACAGCGGTGGCCCTCGGCGCCTACGTGCTGGTGGACACCGACGACTGGTCGACCACCGCGGTGACCACGGCCGGGCTGTGCCTCGCCGGATACGTGCTGCGCCTGGACGCCGAGGCCCGTGGCAGTGCGCAACGGCTGCTCACCCAGGAGCGGGCGGCCCGGGTCGCGGAGGCGGAGCGGGCGGCGCTGGACGAACGTGCCCGGATCGCCCGGGAGATCCACGACGTGCTGGCGCACAGCCTTTCCGCACAGCTGGTGCACCTGGAGGCCGCGCGCCTGCTGATCGAGAGAGAACCTGCCGGGGAGTTCCGGGACCAGGTTCTGCAACGGGTGGTCGCGGCCCGGGCGATGGCCCGCGAGGGCCTCTCCGAGACCCGCCAGGCGCTCTCGGCGCTCCGGGGCGAAGTGGCCCCGGTGGAGGACTTCCTGAGGCAGCTGGTGACGGCTGAGCCGGCCGAGGTCAGGGTCGAGGGGGAGCGGCGCCCGCTTACCGCGCAGGCGTCGCAGGCGGTCCGGCGCGTGGCACAGGAAGCCCTGACCAACGTGCGCAAGCACGCGCCCGGAGCCAGCGTGCAGCTCCGGCTGGAGTACCGGCCCGACTCCGTCATGCTGCAAGTCAAGGACTCGGGAGGACGGAGTCCGGAAGGGGACCTGGCTGTCAGTGGTTCCGGATACGGTCTCCTCGGGATGCGGGAGCGCGCCGAGTTGCTGGGCGGCACGTTGGAAGCCGGCCCGGGCGAGGAGGGGTTCGTGGTGAGTCTGCGGGTGCCCGCGTGACGGCGCGGGTAGTGGTGGCCGACGACCAGGCGGTGGTACGGGAAGGCATCGTCATGCTGCTCGGCCTGCTGCCCGGCATCGAGGTCGTCGGATCGGCGAAAGACGGGGAGGAAGCGGTCGCGCAGGTGGCCGAGCACGCGCCGGACGTGGTGCTGATGGATCTGCGGATGCCCCGCTGTGACGGGGTGGAGGCGACCCGGCGTATCCGTGGGGAGTTCCCAGGCACGCAGGTCGTGGTGCTCACGACCTTCGCGGACGACGACTCCCTGTTCGCCGCGCTCAGGGCGGGAGCGCGGGGCTACCTCACCAAGGACGCCGGGGGCGACGAGATCGTGAGGGCCGTCCAGGCCGTTCTCTCGGGAGAGGCGGGGCTCTCGCCGACGGTGCAGCGCCGGCTCCTGGAGCAGGTGACCGAGGGGCCGCTCGGGACGGTTGGCGGTGGTGAGCCGGAGCCGCCGGACGGGATGACCCCCCGGGAGGCCGAGGTGCTGGCCCTGATTGCCGAGGGGATGTCCAACGCGGACATCGCGCGTGCCCTCCACATCTCGCAGGCCACGGTGAAGAGCCACATCAACAACCTCTTCGCCAAGGCGGGCCTGCGCGACCGGGCTCAGGCGGTGCGCTATGCGTACATGCGGGGGCTGGTGCGCCCGCCCGGGAGAACCTTCACCTGAAGAGGTGAAGTCTCGCGAATGAAGTGCCCGGGATCTTCCCGATCTGCCCATTCTTGGATATGCGGCCGAAGTGGTCCGTGGACAAGGGGAGTTGTTCGGTGGAGAAGGAAGCAGGGCGTGAGGCCGCAGCGATGCGGCTCGACGACCCGTGGGACGACGCGCTGACCTCCGGGTGGGGGGAGCCGGACGGCGCGGCCGGCTCCACGCCTGCCGTGGTGCACGGGCCGGCCGTGCCGCGCGGTGGCCACAGCGCGGCCGACATCTATCTGGAAGTGCAGCGCAGCGAGGCGTTCCGGGAGGTGCGCCGTCGCTACCGGCGCTTCGTCGTACCCGCCACCACGGCTTTCTTCGTCTGGTACCTCGCCTACGTCGTCACGGCGGTGGCCGCCCCCGGGCTGATGGCGCGGCCGGTGGCCGGGGCGGTCAACGTGGCGATGGTCGTGGGGCTCGGCCAGTTCCTGACGACGTTCCTGCTCACCGGCGCGTACGCACGGCACGCACGGCTGCGCAGGGATCGGGCCGCGCTGGACCTGCGGTGGGAGACGCAGGAGATGACACGGGGGGCCGGGCGTTGAGCGGCGACCACCAGCCCCTGGCGCTGCTGCTGTTCAGCGCCTTCATCGCGGTCACCCTTGGCATCACCACCTGGGTGAGCCGCGACAGGCACGGCTCCGCGGAGGAGTTCTACGCGGGAGGCCGACTTTTCTCGCCCATGGAGAACGGTTTCGCCATCGCGGGCGACTACATGTCCGCAGCGTCCTTCCTGGGCATCTCCGGTCTGATCGCACTCTTCGGCTACGACGGCATGCTGTACTCGGTGGGCTTCCTGGTCGCCTGGCTCGTCGTTCTGCTACTCGTCGCCGAACTCGTGCGCAACTGCGGCCGGTTCACCCTCGCCGACGTGGTCGCGGCCAGGATGGCGGAACGTCCGGTCCGCATCGCCGCGGGGACCTCCTCCGTCACCGTGTCCGTGCTCTACCTGGTGGCGCAGATGGTCGGTGCGGGCAGCCTGGTGGCGCTGCTCCTCGGCGGGACGAGCGGAGCCGCCCGTTCCTGGACCGTCGTCGGCGTCGGGGCACTCATGGTCGTGTACGTATCACTGGGCGGGATGCGTGCCACCACCTGGATCCAGATCGTCAAGGCCGTGCTGCTCATGGCGGGCACCGTGGTGCTCACCGTGCTCGTGCTGGTCCACTTCCACGGGAACGTCAACGCGTTGCTGAACTCCGCCGCCGACCGCAGCGGGTACGGCAAGGACTTCCTCTCGCCCGGTCTTCGGTACGGCGGGAGCTGGACGTCGCGCATCGACTTCATCAGCCTCGGCCTCGCCCTGGTGCTGGGCACGGCGGGGCTGCCGCACATCCTGTCCCGCTTCTACACCGTCCCCACCGCGCGTGCCGCCCGCCGGTCCGTCGTCTGGTCCGTCGGCCTCATCGGCAGCTTCTACCTGATGACCATCGTGCTCGGGTTCGGGGCTGCCGCGCTGGTCGGCTCAACCGACGTACGGGAATCGAATGCCGCGGGGAACACTGCTGTGCCGCTGTTGGCCATGGCGCTGGGTGGGGGAGAGGGGTCCACCGGAGGGACGATCCTGTTCGCCGTGGTGGCCGCCGTCGCGTTCGCGACCATTCTGGCCGTCGTGGCCGGGATCACCCTCGCCTCGTCGGCATCCGTCGCGCACGATCTCTACGCCTCGCTCAAGAGGTCCGGTGCCAAGCAGCACAGCGAGGTCGCCGTGGCCCGGGTGGCGGCGGCAGGCATCGGGGTCGTCGCCATCGGACTGGGTCTGCTCGCCCAGGACCTCAACGTGGCCTTCCTGGTGGGGCTAGCCTTCGCCGTCGCCGCGTCGGCCAATCTCCCCGTCCTGCTCTACTCGCTGTTCTGGCGGAACTTCACCACGCGCGGGGCGGTCTGGTCCGTCTACGGCGGGCTGATCCCCGCCGTGCTGCTCGTCGTGCTTTCCCCGGTCGTTTCCGGTAGTCCCAGCTCGCTCTTCCCCGGGGCCGACTTCCAGGTCTTTCCTCTGGAGAACCCTGGCCTGGTCTCCATCCCGCTGGGCTTCCTCGCCGGCTGGATCGGGACCGTCACCGCGAACGAGCCACCCGACGCGGCCAAGCATGCGGAGATCGAGGTGCGCGCGATGACCGGGGCCGGGGCGGTCTGAATACCGGCACGCCCGGTCAGACTCCCTCCGTGCAGAACACGCATTCCTCCCAGAACGGCAACCCGTTCAGGACGCGGTGGCGTACGCAGGAGGCTCTGGCGGCCTCCTGCGGTCCCGGCAGGACGTCCTCACCGGCCTTTGCGGTGGCGGGGTCGAAATCCTCGACCATCGTCCGAAAGGTGCGCAAGTAGCCTTCCACCCGTGGCGGTTCGTACGTCAGCTCCTCCCACCGGTGGCGGGTCAGGGCCAGGTCGAGGACGCGCAGCAGGAAGTCCTTGGCCGCTGCGGCCTCCTCCGGCGCGTCACCCCAGTCAAGCTCCGCCAAGCCGAAGCCGACCACGCCACGGCCCATCACGTTCTGGTTCTGGAGCGACAGGAGTGCGGCGAAGCGGAAATCCCAGGCTTCCCGGGCCAGCTCCGAGACCGCGAACGTCAGGACGTCCACGAATACCGCCGTACCCCCGTTGGTCAGGGACAGCCACCGACCGTCGCCGCCCTCGAACTCGTTCATGCCGGTAAGGATATGGACGGGGCGACGCATGGCCCGGAACGCGACGCACGGCCCAACTCGACGCAGCCCCCAAAGGGTGCCTCGATCGGGCGGTGGCGGGTACGGTGGCGCCGATGGGGAGCGGGCGGACCGGAAGCTCCGGTGGGTAGTCGGGGAGACCGCGTTCAGGGACTTGCTGAAATTCGTCTCTGATTCCGACCCCACGCAATCTGCTTGCGTTTCTTGCGCTAATCTTGCGTGTATGACGCGACGACTTGCTCAAGTGGCACAGAAGGTTGGAGTCAGTGAGGCCACGGTCAGCCGGGTGCTCAATGGCAAGCCGGGCGTTTCCGACGCCACGCGGCAGGCCGTCCTTTCCGCGCTGGACGTCCTCGGTTACGAGCGCCCGACCCAGCTGCGCGGTGAACGGGCCCGCCTGGTCGGCCTCGTCCTGCCCGAACTGCAGAACCCGATCTTCCCCGCCTTCGCCGAGGTGGTCGGTGGTGCGCTCGCCCAGCAGGGTCTGACTCCGGTGCTCTGCACCCAGACCAAGGGGGGCGTCTCCGAGGCGGACTACGTCGAACTGCTGCTGCAGCAGCAGGTCTCGGGAGTGGTCTTCGCCGGGGGTCTCTACGCGCAGGCCGACGCCCCGCACGACCACTACAAGGTCCTGGCCGACCGTAAGATCCCCGTCGTCCTGATCAACGCGGCCATCGCGCACCTCGGCTTCCCCTGCGTCTCCTGCGACGACTCCGTGGCCGTCGAGCAGGCGTGGCGCCACCTCGTCTCCCTGGGGCATGAGCGCATCGGCCTGGTGCTCGGCCCCTCGGACCACATGCCGTCGCAGCGCAAGCTGGCCGCCGCCCGGGCGCTCGCGGAGGAGTCGGGCGCGACCATCCCGGACCAGTGGGTGACCCGGGCGATGTTCTCGCTGGAGGGCGGGCAGGCCGCCGCCGCTCGGCTGCTCGACGAGGGCGTCACCGGCTTCATCTGCGCCAGCGACCCCTTGGCCCTCGGAGCCGTTCGCGCGGCGCGGAGGCGGGGCTTGTCGGTGCCCGACGACGTGTCCGTCGTGGGGTACGACGACTCGGCCTTCATGAACTGCACCGAGCCCCCGCTCACCACCGTCCGCCAGCCGATCGAGGCGATGGGGCGAGCCGCCGTGGAACTGCTCTCCGTGCAGATCGGCGGGCGCGCCGTGCCGTCGGACGAGCTCCTCTTCGAGCCGGAACTGGTCGTCCGGGGTTCCACGGCCCAGCCCCCGCGCGCGACTTCCCGCTGACCGTCAGGATTTTTCGCCCTTGTAGCGGCCAGTTGCGCGGCTACAAGGGCGGCAGGGGCTGGGGCGGCCGGGGGCCGGTGTAGTGCCCGCTGGGGCGCATCCGCAGCGGGCGCTCCTCGTACTCCTCCAGCGCATGCGCGATCCAGCCCGCCGTGCGGGAGATAGCGAACACGGTCTCTCCCGCTTCCGCGGGCATGCCCGAGGCGACCGAGAGCACGGCCAGCGCCAGGTCGACGTTGGCATGCAGAGGAACATCCCGCGCGGTGGTGGCCACCACATCGCGGGCGGCGGCCAGGGCCGGCCCGGCCTGCGGGATGCGTTCGAGCAGGCCGAACAGCGTGTGGGCGCGAGGGTCCTCGCCCTGGTACAGCCGGTGTCCGAGCCCTGGCACCCGGCGCCCCGCCCGCAGATGGTCCGCCACCACCGGCGCCGCTCCGCCGCGCTCCAGGACCTCGGCCAGCATGCGGTGGGCCAGCCCGCTCGCCGCACCGTGCAGGGGCCCCTCCAGTACGCCGAGCCCCGCCGAAACCACCGCGTACGGATGTGCCCGGGCCGACGCGGCGACCCTGGCCGCCAGTGTCGAGGCGGCCAGATCGTGGTCGATCAGCAGCGCGAGCGCAGTGTCCAGAGCGTCGAGTGACGGCTCGTCGGGCAGGCGAGCGGTGAGTTTCGGCCACAGTCGGGCAGCCAGACCGGCGGGTTCGGCCGGATCCGCCGTGCCGGGCTGGTGACCGCCCACCGTCGGCAACGCGGCGACCAGCGTCGGAATCAGGCTGCGCGCGCTACCCAGTACCGTCTCCCGCGACAGGTCGAAGCGCAGCGGGTCGGCGGCAGCGGCGGCCACCACGGCCACCCGGAGCCGGTCCGTGGAGCCGCAGTGCCCCGGCAGTGCGCCGACCGCCCGGCGGGCCGCCGTCACCGCCTGTGCCGGAGCGGTGAAGCCGATGCCCGGCCGCAGCCGGCCGGTCCACAGCCACTCGACGACCTCCTCGTACGAATGGCGCGCCGCCAGCTCCGTGGCGTCCACGCCCCGGAAGTAGTAGCGATCGGCGCCGATGAGGGTGATCCCGGTACGGACGGCGGGCTCGCCCGGGGCTGAGGCAGTCTCCCTGCGCCCCGTGCGCCGGGCCAGCGCGTCGACCTCCGCCGCGTCGAACGTACTGCCGCGACCGCCCGGCACCCGGCTGCTGCTCAGCTGGCCCCGGCTGACGTACGCGTACACCGTCTCGGGCTTCACCCCGAGCCGCTCGGCCGTCTCACGCGTCGTGAGCCGCTGCCCGTTCGCCTCTGATCGCTCCGTCATGCCGCCACCGTATCCATACGCCGTCTCAGGTATCCATGCAGTTGCATTGATTCAATCAATATTGACAGAGATGAAGTCATGCATGGACAGTCGAATCAATGTCAAGGCGCTGTCGATCTGTTCACGGAGGAAGCAATGACGTCCATGACCGGCGGATCACCGCTCGACGTCCCCCGAGGTCTCGCGGGAGTCGTCGTGACCGACACGGCGCTCGGTGACGTCCGGGGCCGCGAGGGCTTCTACCACTACCGCCAGTACTCGGCGGTCGAGCTGGCACGGACCCGCAGCTTCGAGGACGTCTGGTACCTCATGACCGAGGGCGAGCTGCCCGGCCCGGACGCACGTGCCCACTTCGCCGCCCGCACGGCAGCCCTGCGCGTGCTGCCCGACGCCGTACGCGAGGCGCTGCCCGCCATAGCGCGCGCGAGCACGGTCTCGGGGCCGCTGTCCGGGCTGCGCACTGCGCTTTCCCTGCTCGGCGCCTCGGCCGGGTTCCGGCCGGTGTACGACATCGACGCCGACCGGCGCCGGGCCGACGCCCTGGCCGTCTGCGCCGCCGTCCCCACCGTGCTGACCGCTCTGCACCGCCTCGGTCAGGGCCTCGAACCCGTCGAGCCGCGCGCCGACCTGCCGCACGCGGCCAACTACCTGTACATGCTCACCGGTTCCGTCCCGGACGAGGACCGGGCCAGGGCGGTCGAGCAGTACCTGATCTCCACCGTGGACCACGGCTTCAACGCCTCGACGTTCACCGGACGGGTCGTCGCCTCGACCGGAGCGGACGTCGCCGCATGCCTGGTGGCCGCCGTCGGAGCGCTGTCCGGCCCCTTGCACGGCGGCGCCCCCAGCCGGGCCCTGGACACGCTCGACGCGATCGGCACCCCCGACCGCATCGACGGCTGGATCCGCGAACGGGTCCTCGCCGGCGACCGGATCATGGGCTTCGGCCACCCGGTCTACCGCACCGAGGACCCCCGCTCGCGCATGTTGCGGACCATCGCCCAAGGCTTCGGCGGCCCGCTCGTGGAGTTCGCCGTCGAGGTGGAGCGCCAGGTCGAGGCGATCCTCGCCGAGCTGAAGCCGGGGCGCGAGCTGCACACCAACGTGGAGTTCTACGCCGGGGTGGTCATGGAGTTGTGCGGGCTGCCGCGCGAGATGTTCACGCCCACCTTCTGCACGGCGCGGGTCGTGGGGTGGAGCGCCAATATCCTGGAACAGGCGGAGGACTCCAAGATCATCCGCCCGGCGGCCCGCTATGTCGGCCCGCCTCCGCCCCAGCCGGTCCCGGCAGTCTGACCCCGCAGGAAGGCCCCCGTTGAGCACGTCGTCGCCCCACCGCCCCCGTGTCCCGGTCATCGTCCTCGCGGGATTCCTGGGGTCCGGCAAGACGACGCTGCTCAACCACCTCCTGCTCCACCGCGCGGGTAACCGGATCGGCGTGATCGTCAACGACTTCGGGGCCATCGAGATCGACGCCATGACGGTCTCCGGGCAGGTCGGGTCCACCGTCTCGCTGGGCGGCGGCTGCCTGTGCTGTGCGGTCGAGGCGAGCGAACTGGACACCTATCTGGAGACCCTGACCCGGCCCTCCGCCCGGCTCGACGTCATCGTCATCGAGGCGAGCGGCCTCGCCGAGCCGCAGGAACTCGTCCGCATGATCCTCGCCAGCGACAACCCGCACATCGTGTACGGGGGACTGGTCGAGGTGGTCGACGCCGCCGAGTTCGAGGCGACCCGGGAGCGCCATCCGGAGATCGGCCGCCATCTCGCGGTGGCCGATCTCGTCGTGCTCAACAAGACGGACCGGGCCGGGGACGAGGAGTGCGCCCGCGTCCGGGAGGCCGTCGCGGAGACCGGGAGCACGGCCGCGATCATCCCGGCCACGTACGGGCGCGTCGACCCCGAGCTGCTCTTCGACCCGGCGCTCCGGCCCGAGGGCGAGGAGCGGGCCCGGCAGCTCACTTTCGAGGACCTCTACCTGGAGGCGCGCGCGGCTGAGGACGACGGCGGGCACGGGGGCCACCTGCACACCGCGTACGAGAGCGTCGACTTCGACTCAGGCGTGCCGATGGACCCAGGCCGGCTGATGCGTTTCCTCGACTCCCGGCCCGGGGGGCTGTACCGCATCAAGGGGCACGTCGACTTCGGCGCGGCGGACCCGGGCAACGCCTACGGGGTGCACGCGGTCGGCAGGTTCCTGCGGTTCACCCCCCGGCCCTGGACACGCGGCGAGCCGAAGCGGACCCAGCTCGTCCTGATCGGCTCCGGCATCGACGCACCGGCCCTGCGCGAGGAACTGGGGAGCTGCGGGGTCATCGAGGATCCGGCCGGCGAAACGCGGCAGGACGCCGCACATGAGCGAGCCATGTGGGGCGTCCTGCGTTACGTGCAACAGCCGGGTGACGACGACGCGTAGACCGTCCCGCCACCGGGCCGCACGGGCTACGCCGGGCCGGCGATCACCGCGACCGGGCTCTCCAGCGGCGTCCCGGAACCGTCCCGCCGCGGGTCGGGATCGGGCAGCGAGGCCGGGGCACCGTTCTTCTGCGCCGCCCTGGCCGGCAGCGCGCCCGCCCAGGCGAACACCAGCACGTCCTCGCCCTTCAGGAACCGCTGGCAGCGCACCCCACCGGTCGCCCGGCCCTTGCGCGGGTACTGGTCGAACGGGGTGAGCTTGCAGGTCAGGACCGAGTCGTCCAACGTGCCGTGCGAACCGGCGACCGTGAACACCGCGGCGTCGGCCGCCGGGTCCACCGCCGCGAACGAGAGCACCTGCGCTCCCGCCCCCAGCTTGACGCCCGCCATACCGCCGGCCGGGCGCCCCTGCGGGCGCACCTGCGCGGCCGGGTACCGCAGGAGCTGGGCGTCCGACGTGATGAAGACCAGGTCCTCCTCGCCCGTCCGCAGCTCCATCGCGCCGACGATCCGGTCACCGTCCTTCAGGGAGATGACCTCCAGCTCGTCCTTGTTGGCCGGGTAGTCCGGCACCACGCGCTTGACCACGCCCTGCAGCGTGCCGATGGCGAGACCCGGTGACGACTCGTCGAGCGTGGTGAGGCAGACGACTTCCTCGTCCGCCTCCAGCGTGAGGAACTCGCCCACCGTCGCCCCGCCCGACAGATTGGGCGCCGCGTGCGTGTCCGGCAGCTGGGGGAGATCGATCACCGGGAGACGCAGCAGCCGCCCGCCGGACGTCACCACCCCGACGTCACCACGGGCCGTCGCCGCCACTGCCGAGACGATCACATCGTGCTTGGAGCGCTTGGCGCCCTCGCCGACGACGATCGGCTCGTCGTTGGCCGTACGCGCCAGCAGGCCCGTCGAGGACAGCAGCACCCGGCACGGGTCGTCCGCCACCTCCAGCGGCACCGACGCGACCTGCGAACCGGCCGACTCCAGCAGCACCGTACGCCGGGCCGTGCCGAACTTCTTGGCGACCGCGGCCAGTTCCGCGGAGACCAGCTTGCGCAGCTCGGCGTCCGATTCCAGGATCGACGTCAGCTCGGCGATCTCGGCGTCCAGCCGGTCCCGCTCGCTCTCCAGCTCGATCCGGTCGAACCGGGTCAGCCGGCGCAGCGGCGTGTCCAGGATGTACTGCGTCTGGATCTCGCTCAGCGAGAAGCGCTCCATGAGCCGCTCCTTCGCCTGCGCCGAATTGTCGCTGGACCGGATGAGGCGGATGACCTCGTCGATGTCGACCAGCGCGACGAGCAGACCCTCGACCAGATGCAGCCGGTTGCGGCGCTTGGTCCGGCGGAACTCGCTGCGCCGGCGCACCACGTCGAAGCGGTGGTCGAGATAGACCTCCAGCAGTTCCTTCAGCCCCAGCGTGAGCGGCTGGCCGTCGACCAGCGCCACGTTGTTGATGCCGAAGGACTCCTCCATCGGGGTCAGCTTGTAGAGCTGCTCCAGCACCGCCTCCGGCACGAACCCGTTCTTGATCTCGATGACCAGGCGCAGTCCGTGCGAGCGGTCCGTGAGGTCCTTGACGTCAGCGATGCCCTGGAGCTTCTTCGCCGAGACCAGGTCCTTGATCTTGGAGATGACCTTCTCGGGGCCGACGGTGAAGGGCAGCTCGGTGACGACGAGGCCCTTGCGGCGCGGCGTGACGTTCTCCACGGCGACCGTGGCACGGATCTTGAACGAACCGCGGCCGTTGGCGTAGGCGTCCTTGATGCCGCCGAGGCCCACGATCCGTCCGCCCGTCGGCAGGTCGGGACCGGGGACGAACCGCATCAGCGTGTCCAGGTCCGCGCCCGGATGCTTGATCAGGTGCCGGGCCGCGGCGATGACCTCGCCCAGGTTGTGCGGGGGCATGTTGGTCGCCATGCCGACCGCGATCCCGGTCGTGCCGTTGACCAGCAGGTTGGGGTAGGCCGCCGGGAGGACGACCGGCTCCTGCTCCTGGCCGTCGTAGTTCGCCTGGAAGGCGACCGTCTCCTCGTCGATCGACTCCGTCATCAGCGAGGTCGCGTCGGCCATCCGGCACTCGGTGTACCGCATGGCGGCCGGCGGGTCGTCGTTGCCCAGGGAGCCGAAGTTCCCGTGACCGTCGACGAGGGGGAGGCGCATGGAGAACGGCTGGGCCATGCGCACCAGCGCGTCGTAGATCGACGCGTCACCGTGCGGGTGCAGCTTGCCCATGACCTCGCCGACGACCCGGGCGCACTTCACGAAGCCGCGGTCCGGGCGCAGGCCCATCTCGTTCATCTGGTACACGATGCGGCGGTGCACCGGCTTCATGCCGTCACGGGCGTCCGGGAGGGCACGTGAGTAGATCACCGAGTACGCGTACTCGAGGAAGGAGCCCTGCATTTCGTCGACGACGTCGATGTCGAGGATCTTCTCCTCGAAGTCGACCGGCGGCGGGGTCTTCGTGCTGCGGCGGGCCATCGCTGCTGCGACTCCTTCACGGATTTCGAGCGGGCAACCTCAGGTTCCCTCAGGTTCTGACGCGGTCCATTGTGGACCGCCGCACTGACAACCCCGACCTCGACCCGTCCCAAAGGGCCCGCGCCGACCGTCCCGAGGCGGCGGAGGAACACCTTCCGGGGAATTTCGCTCGCAGCTTCGCCGCACGGGAACTTCGGCAGGTGCCGGTTCGCTTGCATACAGTGGCGGGTGTCTCGAAGCAACCTTCCGAAGCAGCCTCCCGCAGCGGCTTCTTCATATGGACATCCAGTAGCGCGATCGAAGGGACGTACATGCCCATGGGTCACACGGCCACAGCCCAGGCCGGCTCCGGCGGCTTGACAGCGACCGAGCACCGTCTGGCCAACGGCCTGCGCGTGGTGCTCTCCGAGGACCATCTGACCCCGGTCGCGGCGGTGTGCCTCTGGTACGACGTCGGCTCCCGCCACGAGGTCAAGGGCCGTACGGGCCTGGCCCACCTCTTCGAGCACCTGATGTTCCAGGGCTCCGGCCAGGTCAAGGGGAACGGACACTTCGAGCTGGTGCAGGGCGCCGGCGGCTCGCTCAACGGAACGACCAGTTTCGAGCGGACCAACTACTTCGAGACGATGCCCACGCACCAGCTGGAGCTGGCCCTGTGGCTCGAGGCCGACCGGATGGGCTCGCTGCTCGCCGCGCTCGACGAGGAGTCCATGGAGAACCAGCGCGACGTCGTCAAGAACGAGCGCCGCCAGCGCTACGACAACGTCCCGTACGGCACCGCGTTCGAGCGGCTGACCGCGCTGGCCTACCCCGAGGGCCACCCGTACCACCACACCCCGATCGGCTCCATGGCCGACCTGGACGCGGCGACCCTGGAGGACGCCCGCACCTTCTTCCGTACGTACTACGCGCCGAACAACGCGGTGCTGTCGGTCGTCGGCGACATCGACCCCGAGCAGACCCTCGCCTGGATCGAGAAGTACTTCGGCTCGATCCCCTCCCACGACGGCAAGCAGCCGCCGCGCGACGGCTCGCTGCCCACGGTCATGGGCGGTCAGATGCGCGAGGAGGTACGCGAGGAGGTGCCGGCGCGGGCCCTGATGGCCGCGTACCGGCTGCCCCACGACGGCACCCGCGAGTGCGACGCCGCGGACCTCGCCCTGACCGTGCTGGGCGGCGGCGAGTCGTCCCGGCTGCACAACCGCCTGGTCCGGCGTGACCGTACGGCCGTGGCCGCCGGATTCGGACTGCTCCGGCTCGCCGGCGCGCCCTCCCTGGGCTGGCTGGACGTCAAGACGTCCGGTGGCGTCGAGGTGGCGGAGATCGAGACCGCGGTCGACGAGGAGCTGGCCCGGTTCGCCGAGGAGGGCCCTACGGCGGAGGAGATGGAGCGCGCCCAGGCCCAGTTGGAGCGCGAGTGGCTGGACCGCCTCGGCACGGTCGCGGGCCGGGCCGACGAACTGTGCCGGTACGCCGTGCTGTTCGGTGACCCGCAGCTCGCGCTGTCCGCCGTCAACCGGGTCCTCGACGTCACCGCCGATGAGGTCAAGGCCGCCGCGCAGGCGCAGCTGCGGCCGGACAACCGGGCGGTCCTGGTCTACGAACCGGTCGAGCCCGCCGAGGCCGCCGAAGAGGCCGACGCCACCACCGACACCGACGCGCACGAAGGGGCGGGCCAGTGACCGACGCTGCCGCGACTGAAGTTTCGATGCAGTTCCACCCGCAGCCCGCCCCCGGCGTGGCCCGCCCCTGGGCCTTCCCCGCTCCCGAGCGGGGCTCCCTGCCCAACGGCCTCACCGTCCTGCGCTGCCACCGCCCCGGCCAGCAGGTCGTCGCTGTGGAGATCTTCCTCGCCGCCCCCCTGGAGGCTGAGCCCGAGGGTCTGGACGGCGTGGCCACGATCATGTCGCGCGCCCTGTCCGAGGGCACCGACAAGCAGAGCGCCGAGGAGTTCGCCGCCGAGCTGGAGCGATGCGGTGCCACCCTCGACGCCCATGCCGACCACCCCGGCGTCCGGGTGTCCCTGGAGGTCCCGGCCTCCCGCCTGGCCAAGGCGCTCGGCCTCGTCGCCGAGGCGCTGCGGGCGCCGGCCTTCGCCGACAGCGAGATCGAGCGCCTGGTGCGCAACCGGCTGGACGAGATCCCGCACGAGCATGCCAACCCGGCCCGCCGCGCGGCCAAGCAGCTCTCCAAGGAGCTGTTCCCGGCCACGGCCCGCATGTCGCGTCCGCGCCTGGGCACCGAGAAGACCATCGAGCGGATCGACGCCGCCGCCGTGCGCGCCTTCTACGACGCGCACATCCGCCCGTCCACCGCCACCGCCGTGGTCGTCGGCGACCTCACGGGCATCGATCTGGACGCGCTGCTGGCCGAGACCATCGGCGACTGGTCCGGGGACGCCTCCGAACCCCGCCCCGTCCCGCCGATCACGGCCGACGACACCGGCCGGGTGATCATCGTGGACCGTCCCGGCGCGGTGCAGACGCAGCTGCTGATCGGGCGCATCGGCGCCGACCGCCACGACAGCGTGTGGCCCGCCCAGGTTCTCGGCACCTACTGCCTGGGCGGCACGCTGACGTCCCGGCTCGACCGGGTGCTGCGCGAGGAGAAGGGGTACACCTACGGTGTGCGGGCCTTCGCCCAGGTGCTCCGCTCCGGTGCCGCCGACTCCGCCTCGGGGCCGACGGGCGCCGCGATGCTCGCCATCAGCGGTTCCGTGGACACCGAGTCCACCGGTCCGGCGCTCGACGACCTCTGGAAGGTGCTGCGGACGCTGGCCGCCGAAGGGCTGACGGACGCCGAGCGCGAGACGGCCGTGCAGAATCTCGTGGGCGTCGCGCCCCTCAAGTTCGAGACGGCGGCCTCCGTCGCGAGCACCCTCGCCGACCAGGTGGAACAGCACCTTCCCGACGACTACCAGGCGACGCTGTACGCCCGTCTCGCCGAGACCGGCACGGTGGAGGCGACCGCGGCCGTGGTCAGTGCCTTCCCGGTGGACCGGCTGGTCACGGTCCTGGTCGGCGACGCCTCGCGCATCGAGGAACCGGTCAGGGCGCTCGGCATCGGAGAGGTGTCGGTCGTCACCGGCTGATCTGTCGGTCAGCCCGCTGAGCGGGCATCGGGGGCTCCGGCGCGCGGTCGCGCCGGAGCCCCCTGCAGACGTGCTCACTTTTCCATCCTTCTGCGCCTTTTGTTCGCCAAAGGGTCCGCGCCCTTCCTGTGGGATGCGCGACAAAACCCCTTGTCCGTTTGGTGGCGGGAAGTCCGTCCGCTTAGCGTCGGGTCCGCTGTCCGCCACTCGTACGCGCATCCGTGACGTACCGGGCAGCCATCGCCGAGTCCCCGTCAGGCGCGAGCCCGGGGAGCCGGGGACCCACGCAGTCCCTGGGGTGAATCGGATGTCCGCGCTCCGTCAGGGGTGAAACGTCCGTAGGAGACCTTCCTGCTCCGAACCCTCCCCCAAGGCCTCAAGGGCCAGGGGTGCCCCCTGCCAACCCGGAAGGCGAGAAGGAAGGAAAGGACCAGCCACCCCATGGCGTTCACCCGTGCCACCGGGAAGCACCGTGCCCCGAGCCGCCTGACGCGCGGCGGCGCCAAGGTCGTCGGCGTCGCGACGCTGGCCGCCTGCGGTGTCATCGGCTCCCTGGCTTCGCCTGCCCTCGCCGCCGACGCCGGTACGGCCCCCGCCGCCACCGAGACCGGCCTCTCCCAGCTCCTCGCCATCGAGAACACCCTCGCCGACCGGATCGACGCCCAGGCCAAGGAAGCGGCCAAGGCGAAGGCAGAGGCCACCCGCGAGGCGTCCGCCCGCGCCGGCCGCTCCACCGCTCGCACCGCGCTGGGCTCGTCCTACCGGCTCCCCGTCGCCGGCTCGTACGTGACCACCGGCTACAAGTCCAGCGGCTCGCTCTGGTCGTCCGGCAGCCACTCCGGCATCGACTTCCACGCAGCCTCCGGCAGCTCGGTCGTCGCCGTCGGCGCCGGCACCGTCGTGGAGGCCGGCTGGGGCGGGGCGTACGGCAACAACATCGTGCTCCGGATGGCGGACGGCACGTACACCCAGTACGGCCACCTCTCCTCGATCGGGGTCTCCGTCGGCCAGAGCGTCGCGGCCGGTCAGCAGATCGGGCTCTCCGGCTCGACCGGCAACTCCACCGGCCCGCACCTTCACTTCGAGGCCCGGACCACCCCTTCCTACGGCTCCGACATGGACCCGGTCGCCTATCTGCGCGCCCACGGCGTCAGCGTCTGACCGGGCTGAAGCCCCACACCGAAGGCCCCGGCATCCCGCCGGGGCCATCGCCGTGCCCGCGCCTCCCCGCACGCCTTCCGCCGCTCGACCGCGGCCAAAAGATATTCACGAATTCCCGCCCGGCATCGGAAATGCGAGCGCATTGCAATAGAGTCGCGCCAGAGGTGTCGATCGGCCGCTGTTCGCGGGGATTGAGGCGGAGGTTCGGACATGCGTGTTCCGGCGCATTCGGTATGCACGGCAATCCGTGACGACATCGTCTCCGGTGTCTTCGAACGCGGCAGCCGGCTCACCGAGGAGGTGCTCGCACGGCGTTACGGGGTGTCCCGCGTCCCCGTACGGGAAGCGCTGCGCACCCTGGAGTCGGAGGGCTTCGTCGTCACCCGCAGACACGCCGGAGCCTGCGTCGCCGAGCCCTCGGAGCAGGAGGCCGCCGACCTCCTGGAAGTCCGCATGCTGTTGGAACCGCTGAGCGCCGCCCGCGCGGCCCAACGCCGGACGGAGGCCCACCTCAAGGTGTTGCGCGGCCTGGTCAGGCTCGGTCAGGAGCGGGCCCGCCGGGACGAGGGCGAGGACCTGCGCTCCCTGGCCGGCTGGTTCCACGAGACGCTGGCCCAGGCATCCGGCAGCCCCGGTCTCATCGCCCTCCTCACCCAGCTCCGCCACAAGATCGCCTGGATGTACGCGGTCGACCAGCCGGCCCGCCCGGCCGAAGCCTGGGCCGAGCACGGGGCCCTCGTGGACGCCGTGGCGCGCCGGGACGCGGAGCGGGCGAGGACCCTGGCCGCGCAGTTGGCCGAACGCCACGGCGCCGTGCACCGGCTCCGCCGCGCCGCCCGCGCCACCACCGTGCCCAGGGCCGGCCATGTGAGGACTTCGCAACGTGCCGTAAACACCGCGAGCGGCCGGAATTAACAAAGGGCGCGTACGAATAAAGAAAGACGCGTGTAAAATCCGGGAAAGGTGTAGCGCCGCCCTTTCTTTCCGGGCCGTCATGGCTTCGGCCCCGCGCACGCAAAAGCCGCAGCGCCCCATGCAGGGGGCCGCGGCTTTTACGTGAGAATTCCGGCGGTGTCGGCCGCTCGGGCTCAGACGGTCTCCGGAAGCTCCTCGAGGCCCTCCGCGACCAGCTTCGCCAGGCGGTCCAGGGCGGCCTCGGCGTTGTCCGCGTCGGACGCGAGCACGATCTCCTCGCCGCCCTGGGCGCCGAGACCGAGCACCGCGAGCATGGAGGCCGCGTTCACCGGGTTGCCGTCGGCCTTGGCGATGGTGACGGGAACGCCGGAGGCCGTGGCGGCACGGACGAAGATGGAAGCGGGGCGGGCGTGCAGGCCCTCGGCCCAACCGACGTTTACGCGGCGCTCAGCCATGGTTCTGCCCTTCAAGAATCAACGGTTGTCTAGACCAGTGTCTCATGTGGTGCGCGATGCTCCGGGCAGACCCGCGGGCCCTCCCGGGCGCCGCTTCCACCGTCGTCCGGAGACCTCAGACTGCCTTGGCCCCGGCACCCCCGCGACCCGTGCGGCAGCCGTAGGCTTTCCCCATGCAGCCCTCTCCGGAGCAGAGTCCGCATCACGCCTACCCCGATCACTGGGAGGCGGACGTGGTGCTCCGCGACGGCGGCACCGCGCGGATCAGGCCGATCACCACGGACGACGCCGATCGGCTGGTCAGCTTCTACGAGCAGGTTTCCGACGAGTCGAAGTACTACCGCTTCTTCGCGCCCTACCCCCGGCTCTCCGCCAAGGACGTCCACCGCTTCACCCATCACGACTACGTCGACAGGGTGGGCCTGGCCGTCACCGTGGGCGGCGAGTTCATCGCCACCGTCCGCTACGACCGGATCGACGCGACCGGCCGCCCCGCCTCGGCCCCCGCCGACGAGGCCGAGGTCGCCTTCCTCGTCCAGGACGCCCACCAGGGCCGCGGCGTGGCCTCCACCCTGCTCGAACACATCGCGGCCGTCGCCCGCGAACGCGGCATCCGGCGCTTCGCGGCAGAGGTGCTGCCCGCCAACACCAAGATGATCAAGGTGTTCCGGGACGCCGGCTACACCCAGCAGCGCAGCTTCGAGGACGGCTCCGTCCACCTCACCCTGGACCTCGAACCCACCGCCGAGTCCCTCGCCGTCCAGCGCGCCCGCGAACAGCGCGCCGAGGCCAAGTCCGTGCAGCGGCTGCTCGCCCCCGGTTCCGTCGCCGTCATCGGCGTCGGCCGCACCCCCGGCGGCGTCGGCCGCACCGTCCTGCGCAACCTGCTCGGTGCGGGCTTCACCGGCCGCGTCCACGCGGTGAACAGTGCCCTTTCGGACGGCCAGGACACCATCGACGGGGTCCCCGCGCACCGCTCCCTGGGCGAGATCGGCGAGCCGGTCGACCTCGCGGTGGTCGCCGTGCCCGCCGACCGGGTGCCGGAGGCCGTCGCGGACTGCGGCGAACACGGCGTCCAGGGCCTGGTGGTCCTCTCCGCCGGTTACGCCGAGTGGGGCGCCGAGGGCCGCGAGCGCCAGCGGGAACTGGTGCGCCAGGCCCGTTCGTACGGCATGCGGATCATCGGACCCAACGCCTTCGGCATCATCAACAACTCCGAGGCGGTCCGGCTCAACGCCTCGCTCGCCCCGGACCGGCCCGCCTCCGGACGCATCGGCCTGTTCACCCAGTCCGGCGCCATCGGCATCGCCCTGCTCTCCGGCCTCTACCGGCGCGGCGCGGGCCTCTCCACCTTCATCTCGGCCGGCAATCGCGCCGACATCTCCGGCAACGACTTCCTCCAGTACTGGTACGAGGACCCGGACACCGATGTCGCCCTGCTCTACCTGGAATCGCTGGGCAACCCCCGCAAGTTCACCCGGCTCGCCCGCCGTACCGCCGCCGTGAAGCCGGTGGTCGTGGTCAAGGGCGCCCGGCACAGCGGCTCCACCCCGCCCGGCCACGCCGTCCCCGTCAGCCGCATCCCCGACTCCACGGTCTCCGCGCTGATGCGGCAGGCGGGCGTCATCCGCGTCGACACGGTCACCGAGATGGTCGACGCCGGGCTGCTCCTCGCCGACCAGCCGCTCCCGGCGGGCGGACGCGTCGCCATCCTCGGCAACTCGGAGTCCCTGGGGCTGCTCACCTACGACGTGTGCCTGGCCGAGGGGCTCCGCCCGCGCCCGCCCATCGACCTCACCACGTCCGCCACCCCGCAGGACTTCCGGGACGCGCTGTCGGCGGCGCTGGCCGACGGGGCGTGCGACGCCGTGATCGTGACCGCGATCCCCTGGGTCGGCGAGGACGGCGAGGCGGAGTCGGGCGACGGCGAGGTCCTGGCCACCGCCCTGCACGCGGCGGCCGCCGCCGGACCGGCCAAGCCGGTCGCCGTGGTCCACGTCGAGATCGGCGGCCTGGCGGAGGCGCTGTCCGCCGCCACCAGCACGGTGGCCCAGCGACGCCCGGCCACCCAGCCGTTCG
>NZ_JAAGNI010000435.1 GCF_010550605.1 Streptomyces sp. SID9727 | reverse complement strand
CGGGCGCTGGCGGCCGCGATCGCCGCGACGGCGGCACTCGTGGAGCTGGAGCGCGTGGTCATCGGCGGCGGGGTGGCCCAGGCGGGGGACGTCCTGTTCGCGCCCCTGCGGCGCCACCTGGCCGACTACGCGGTCCTCGACTTCGTGCGGGACATTCCCGTGGTCACCGCCGGCCTCGCCCTTGACGCCGGGCTCGTCGGAGCGGCCGCCGTTGCCGCGTCGGCACTGGAGTCCGGCCCCGTTCCCGCCCTGCACTCCTGACCCCGTCGAACTAGGCAGGTCCGACGCCTGCCGAAGCGTAAGGACACGTCCGTGGACCCGCTCGTCAACACCATCCGCCCCTACGCCTGGGGCTCCACCACGGCCCTGCCCGGCCTGTTCGGGGTCGCCCCGGACGGCCGGCCGCAGGCGGAAATGTGGATGGGGGCGCACTCGTCGGCCCCCTCCTTGGTCCGGCGCCCGGATGCGGATCTGCCGCTCGACGCCGTGATCGAGGCCGCCCCGGCCGCCGAGTTGGGCGATGTGGTGCTCCGGCGCTTCGGTCCCCGGCTGCCGTTCCTGCTCAAACTGCTCGCGGCCAACGCGCCGCTCTCGCTCCAGGTCCACCCCGACCTGGCCCAGGCCAAGGTCGGCTTCCGCATCGAGAACGCCGCCGGCATCGGACTCGAGGCGCCGCACCGCAGCTACCGCGACGACAACCACAAGCCGGAGATGGTCGTGGCCCTTGACGCGTTCGAGGGGCTGTGCGGATTCCGGACGCCGTCGGAGTGCGCCGGGCTGCTCGCCGCCCTCGGGCTCGAAGAGCTCGACCCGTACGGCCGGGTCCTGAGGACCGAGCCGGAGGAGGACGCGCTGCGGGCGGTGTTCTCCGCGTTTCTCGCGCCCCCGCCCGGCCTCGTCGCGGTGGTGGCCGGGGCGGTCGGTCGCGCGGCACGGACGCAAGGACCGCACCAGGCGGACTTCGAGCTCTACGACACGATCGCGCGGGCGCATCCCGGGGATCCCGGGCTGCTCGCGGCCCTGATGCTGCGGACTGTCCGGCTGGGTCCGGGCGAGGGGCTGTTCCTGGGGGCGGGCGTTCCGCATGCCTATGTGCGGGGGCTGGCGGTGGAGATCATGGCGGCCTCGGACAACGTGCTGCGCTGCGGTCTGACGTCCAAGCACGTGGACACCGCGGAACTCCTGCGAGTGGTGCGGTTCGACGCTCCGCCCGTTCGCGTCCTGAGGCCGGTCCCGGAGGGGCCGGAGGAGGTGTATCCGGCGCCGGTGGACGACTTCCGGCTCTCGCGCGTCCGGGTGACGGAGGAAGATGCGGCCGCGGTCCTGGACGCGACGGCGCCGCACATCCTCGTCTGCACGCGCGGGGAACTGCGCCTGAGAGGTTCGAAAGGTGACGTGCGACTCGGCCCGGGCGGCTCGGTGTACGCGTCTGCAGGGGAGCGGGTGGTGATCGAGGGGGACGGGGAACTTTACCGGGCGACGGTCGACACCGGGACGTCGCAAGTCCTGCGCTGAGGGGTCGATTCCTACGCATCTGGGAGCCTGTAACTAGACCGGTATTGTGAAAGGACTCCCCCGCCTCCCCTCACTTATGCGACCCAGCGAAGAAGGCGGTCGGCGCGATCGCACGATACGTTTCCGCGCCACCGGGTGAAGCGCACGCGCTGGCTCCGCGGCAGAAATGCCGCTGAGCCGGCGCGTGCTTTCATCGGGTCAGGACGTGGTGCGCGTCTTGCCGTTCAGGGTGACCTCCGAGGCGGGGCCGTTCGTGTCTGCCTGTGAGGTGCCGCTGAACCCGAAGTTCACGGTGGCCCCCGGCGCGATCGAGACGTTGTAGCCGGAGGGGTGGGTCGCGGTCACGTGCCGGCCGTCCTGGACCTGGGTGGCGTTCCAGATCTGGGTGATCGACTGGTTGCCGGGGAAGTTGAAGGACAGCTCCCAGTTGTCGACCGCGGTGGTGGCGGTGTTATGGGTGGTGACGTCCGCGTTGAACGTGGAGCCCCAGTCCGAGAGCCGGTAGGTGACCTCGCAGGCCCCGCTCTCCGTGGGCGTGGGAGTCGGGTCGGTGGGGTCTGTCGGGTCAGTGGGGTCTGTCGGGTCAGTGGGATCGGTCGGTTCGCGCGTGGGGGAAGGCGTGCGGCCGCTTTTGGCGGCCATGGCGGCGGAGTGGTCGCGGAAGACGGCGGGTTCGGGCGCCCCCTCGGATACGCCGAACTTGCCGTCGATGTTCCGGTCCTGGTACCACCAGAAGGCGCTGCCGTCACCGCCGGCCGCCTCGAAGTCGGCGTGGATCTCGCTCCACCAGGCGGCGCGATCCACGTGGTGGACGTCGAACTCGCCCATGAAGAAGGGCTTGCCGATCTTTTCGTGGGAGTCATTGATCCAGGTCCGGATCAGCTGCTTCGTCTCGTCCAGCGACAGGTCGGCCCAGGACTCGATCGGATACGGGTGGGCTGAGGTGAAGTCGAGGTACGGCGACTGCTGGAGGTGGATGAAGGGGTTGCCCTCGTCTCCCCCGAAGCCGTAGTCCGTGCCATGGCCCTCGATCCCGGCGCCCAACAGGTGGTTCGTGTCGATGCCCTGGACGAAAGCGCCCATCTCGTCGACCCAGGCGCGCAGCGTGGTCCCGTCGACATTCCCCTCGGGGCTCTGAGCCTCGTATCGAGGCTCGTTCATCAGATCCCAGGCGAAGATGGTCGGTGCATCCTTGTACTTGACGCCGGAGTAGTGGTTCGTCCGGTTCAGAGCGTGGCTCACGTAGTTCTTGTACGAGGTGAAGCACCCGGGGCAGCGCTTCTTGTCGGAGAACGCGGCCCGGGCCGGCTGGCCGCCGGACAGCCCCTCCCAGTGCAGACGGGTGTCGATCCCCCCGTAGGCCTCCCAGTAGTTCTCGAGAACGGGCATGAGTCGCATCCCATGGCGCCGGGCGGACTCGACGATGTAGTCGAACTGGGCGAACTCCTGGTCGTTGTGGACGCCTTCGGTCTTCTCGAAGCCGTGCCAGTCCTCGTGGCTGAACATCCAGAGCCGGACGACGTCCACCCCGTCGTCGTGCATGCGGGCGAAGTGCGCGTCGATGCGGTCCTTGTCCATGTACTCCGGCTCGGTGGCGCCGGACCCGGAACCGAAGGTGAACAGGTCGTACGCGTTGGCCCCGGCGACGTAGTACTCCTTGCCGTCCAGGCAGAAGTGAGTGCCGCAGCGGGTCGCGGTGGGTTCGGCGGCGGCCGACGCCGCAGTGGGCCGCGCGAGGGACAGAGAGGTACCCGCGAGGGCGGTCAGCAGGAGGAGCACCAGAGGCCACCGGTACCTGTTCCGGTGGTTGGGGGGTGACTTCACATGGCGTCTCTTTCGTCCGAAGGGAGGTCGGTTCGGCTTGCCTGTTCGTCCAGCGCTCAACGCGTTGCGGTGGGCGGCGTGCGCGTGGGCACGGCAGTGCACCGGACCTCTCGTCGGGGACCGGTGCCGGCCGGGTGGGGTGCCGAACGCTACTTCGTCGCCCCCTGGGCGAAGCCGTTGTAGATGTAGCGCTGGAGGAACAGGAAGATCACCAGCGTGGGGACGATGACGAGAACGGCACCCGCGGAGATGTTCTCCCAGTGGGCTCCGAACGGACCCTTGAAGCGGAACAGAGCGGTGGAGACCGTGCCGAGTTCCTCCGATGGCATGTAGAGGAAGGGGATGTAGAAGTCGTTGTAGACGGTGATCCCCTTGATGATGACCACGGTCGCGATCGCCGGCTTGAGCAGCGGGAAGATGATCTTGCGGTAGATCGTGAACGAGTTCGCCCCGTCCAGCCGTGCGGCCTCGTCCAGGGACACGGGGATGCCCCGGATGAACTGCAGGAAGATGTAGATCGAGACGATGTCCGTACCCATGTACAGAAGGATCGGCGCCCAGCGGGTGTCGAACAGGCCGAAGCTGTTCACGACCTGGAACGTGGCGACCTGCGTGGTGACCCCGGGTACGAGAGTGGCGATCAGGAACAGGGCCATCACGAGCTTCTTGGCCCGGAAGTCGAAGCGATCGATGGCGTAGGCCGTCATCGATCCGATGATCACGGTGCCGGTGATGGAGAACAGAAGGATGAACGCGGTGTTGCCGAAGGCCGTCAGCATGTGGCCGTCGGAGAACGCGGTCGCGTAGTTGTCGAAGTTCAGCCAGTTGCCCGGGAGCGACAGGGCGCCGCCGTCAGTCGCTTCCGATGAGGTCTTCAGCGAGGTGAGGAACACGACGGCGAGCGGGAGGACCACCACCAGCGAGGCCACGACGAGCGACACGTAGACGAGTGTCTGCCCGATCCGGCCGCGCAGGCGGACCCGGCGCGGGCCCGGCACGGTGCGGGAGCGGCCCGCGGTCTTCATGGCTGCGGTCTGCGGGGCCGTGGTCATACGAGGTCCACCTTTTCGTCGGGCACGAGCCGGCGCTGGATCCAGGTGATCAGCAGAATGATCAGCAGCAGCACCACGGCGGCCGCCGACGCCAGCCCGGTCTTGTTGAACTGGAACGCGAGCTTCACGGTCTGGATGACGAACGTCGAGGTGCCCGTCGCACCGCCGGTCATGATCCAGGGGATTTCGAACACGGCGAGCGAGCCGGAGATCGCGAGGATGACGCTCAGGCTCAGTACGGGCCTGATGCTCGGGGCGATGATGTGGCGGAACTGCTCCCACTTGGTAGCGCCGTCCAGCTGGGCGGCCTCGTAGAGCTCGCCCGGGATGGACTGGATCGCGCCGAGGAACAGGACGAAGTTGAGACCCGTGTAGCGCCACACCGAGACGCCGGCGAGCGAGGTGTTGGCCGAGGTGGGGTCACCGAGCCAGGCACGGTCGGGGTTCTGGCCGAACCAGGACAGCACGGTGTCCAGGGTGCCGCCGTCCTGGAAGAAGTACAGGAAGACGAATCCGATGGCGACGCCGTTGATGAGGTAGGGGAAGAAGAGCAGCCCCTTGAACAGGTTGCGGAAGCGCAGGTCGAAGCTGAGCACCGTCGCGAAGTACAGCGCGATCACGATCTGGACCGCGGATGCCGCGAGGTAGTAGAAGCTCACGAAGAACACCCGGAAGATTTCCGGCCGGGTGAAGATCTGAACGTAGTTGTCCGCTCCGGTGAAGTTCCGGTCGGGGCTGATCCCGTCCCAGTCCGTGAAGCTGTAAAAGATCATGTTGCCCACGGGCACGTAGGTGAACGTGATCAGGAGCGCCAGCGGCGCCAACAGGAACAGCCAGGGCGTGGCGCGGCGGAGCGACCAGCCCCGGGTGCCGCGTGTCCGTGGGCCAGCGCCGGTGGATGAGGGGCGGCGCCGGTGGGGCGTCGCACGGTGCGTCTTCACGCTCACCGCCTCGGTCGTCTCGGTCATGTCGCGCCTTTCGTCATCCGCGTCGGTCATGCGGTCAGTGCCTGGGCGGGGGGCCCGGCCGGGGTCGTGCGGCCGGGCCCCGCGCCGGATCAGGAGCCGACTGTCTTCGCGGCGTCGTCCCACTTCTTGTTGAGCTCGCCGAAGTAGCTCTCGGCGCTGCCCTTCTGCGCACCGCGGGCGATGTCGATCAGCTTCTGCCGGTAGTCGGGCTTGTTGAGACCGATCTCGGCGGCGTTGTCGATGTCATTGACCGTGCCCGTCTTGCTCTCGGAGCGCTCAACGAACATGACATCGTTGTCAATAAATTCCTTGAGGGTCTCGGGCATGGGAGCCGACTTCAGGGTGGGCACCGCGCCCTCCTTGGCCGAGTAGCCGGACTTCTCGGTGAACCAGTCGATCCATGCCCGAGCGGCTTCCTTGTGGTCCGAGTGGATGTTGACGGCCTGCTGGTAGTCCGAGACGAGCGTGGCGCACTGCCCCTCCTCGCGCTGGACGGGGACCGGCATGTAGCCGATGTCGTCCGGGTTCTTCCCGGCCTTCTCGGCCGCGTCGCGCATCTGGCTGATCGCCCAGGAGCCGACCATCATGGAGCCGATCTCGCCCTTGGCCAGCTTGCTCTTGGACGCCTCCCAGTTGGTGGTGCTGGGGTCCTTCTCCGAAAGCCCGTCCTTGACGATGTCGAAGAGCAGGTTGTCGATCACGCCGAGCTCGCTGCCGGACTCCCACGGCGACACCGGGCCGGCGAGCTTGTTGTTCGCTTCCTTGTCGCAGGTGACGGAGCCGATGTTGGCGGACCACTGGACCAGCGGCCAGCCATCCTTGAAGTTGGTGTAATACGGGGTCGACCCGGTCTTGGCCTTGATCGCCTTGAGGTCCGCGATGAACTCCTCCGGAGAGTTGGGCCAGGCGGTGATGCCCGCCTTCTTCCAGAGGGCCTTGTTGTAGACGAATCCGTTGGCTGTGCCGAACTGGGCGATGCCGTAGGTCTTGCCGTTGACCTCTGTCTTATCGCTGAAGCGGTACTTGGCGGACATCGGGACGGAGGGGCCGAGCGGTGCGAAGAACTTGGGGTAGTCGTTCTTGGCGACAGCCGCCGGGATCATCAGGACATCGCCATACTTGTCCGTGTTCATCCGGATCTTGACTTCACCCTCATAGTCGGTGAGACCCTCGAACTTCACCTTGATCTTGGGGTAGACCTTGTTGAACTCCGCCGCGTAAGCCTTCATGGCCCCGCTCTTGATCAGGTCCGTCCGCTGAGTGAGGACCGTGATGGTGCCGCTCGCCTTGCTTGCGTCGGCGGGGGCGGAAGCCGTCTCCGTGGACGGTGAACCGCTGCCGCTGCAGCCGGTGACCGCCACTGTCGCGATGGCCAAAAACATACCTGCGAGTGTCCTGGTCTTCCCCATGTGCCCTGCTCCCTTGGACGGCGGCTCGGGTCTGCGCCGGATGTCGGCACTATGACAGGGCGACAGTGAACCGGTAAAGCACTTGTTTCCCCTGCGATGCCGAATCGTTACCGGAGCCTACATAACTGCAGGTAAGAAGCCCGCCCCCTTTCGGGCGGGTTGCCATCCTGTGACTAGACCGGTTTATGGACAGTCATCGATCCGCGGGTTAAGTTGTGCCGCGTCGTACATCTGTCAGCGTGCGCACTGGGCCGATTGGAGCCGCATCATGAAGGACATCACCTCGCTCACCGAGGGCTGGAACCTGCGCTACGACCAAGCGTTGTTGCCTGCCGAGGTCCCCGGCTGTGTCCATACCGACCTGCTTGCCGCGGACGTCATCCCGGACCCCTTCCTCGACCGCAACGAGACCGAGGTCGCCTGGATCGGCCGACGCGAGTGGACGTACGTCCGCGACATCTCCCACGACAGCGGGCACGAGCGCACCGACCTCGTCTTCGAGGGGCTGGACACCGCCGCGCACATCACGTTCGCCGGCCGGGAACTCGGGGCCACCCGCAACATGCACCGTACGTACCGGTTCGATGCCACCGGGCTGACAGGCCGTCTGGAAGTGCGCTTCGCCTCCGCTTACGACGAGGCCGAGTCCGTGCGCGCGATCACCGGCGACCGGCCCAACGTGTATCCCGAGCCGTTCCAGTACATCCGCAAGATGGCGTGCAGCTTCGGCTGGGACTGGGGGCCGACGCTCGTCACCGCCGGGATCTGGCGGCCCGCGCGCCTGGAGCACTGGTCGACGGCCCGCCTCGCCTCCGTCCGCCCCCTCGTCACCGTCGACGAGGACCGCGGCAGTGTCGAGGTGCGGCTTCAGGTGGAGCGCACCGAGTCCGGGGCTGCGGCAAGCCTGCGGGCGCGGGCCACCGTGGCCGGCGAGACGGTGGAGGCCCGGTTCGAGGGCGACGAAACGGTGCTGCGGCTGACCGTTGACGACCCGCGGCTGTGGTGGCCGCGCGGGTACGGGGACCAGCCGCTGTACGACCTCGACGTCATCCTGCTCGGCGACGCCGGCCCGCTCGACACCTGGCACCGCCGCATCGGCTTCCGCACCGTCGAAGTCGACCGCACCCCCGACGCGCACGGCACCGGCTTCACCCTCGTCGTCAACGGCGAGCGCATCTTCGCCCGGGGCGTCAACTGGATCCCCGACGACGTCTTCCCCTCGCGCATCACCCCCGAGCGCTACCGCACCCGGCTGCGCCAGGCGGCCGACGCCAACGTCGACCTGGTCCGCGTGTGGGGCGGCGGCATCTACGAGGACGAAGCGTTCTACGACGCCTGCGACGAGCTGGGCCTCATGGTCTGGCAGGACTTCCTCTTCGCCTGCGCCGCGTACCCGGAGGAGCAGCCGCTACGCGGCGAAGTCGAGGCCGAAGCCCGCGACAACGTTGTCCGGCTCATGCCGCACGCCAGCCTGGTCCTGTGGAACGGCAACAACGAGAACCTTTGGGGCTTCCGCGACTGGGACTGGGCGCCCGGCCTGGCCGGCGACTCCTGGGGCGAGGGCTATTACCTCGGCCTGCTGCCCCGTATCGTCGCCGAACTCGACCCCACCCGCGCCTACAGCGCGGGCAGCCCCTGGTCCGGATCGTGGGACCACCACCCCAACGACCCCGACCACGGCACCTACCACTCCTGGGAGGTCTGGAACCGCCAGGACTACGCCGAGTACCGCGCGAACGTCCCCCGCTTCGTGTCCGAGTTCGGATGGCAGGCCCCGCCCGCCCTGGCCACGCTCCGGCGCACCCTCCCCGGCGAGGACCTGGCCCCCGACTCGCCCGGCATGCTCCACCACCAGAAGGCCGAGGACGGAAACGGCAAGCTCGACCGCGGGGTCGCCCGCCACTTCGCCCTGCCCGAGGGCGACTTCGACCACTGGCACTACCTGACACAGGTCGTCCAGGCGCGTGCCGTGGCCGCAGGCATCGAGCACTGGCGCTCCCACTGGCCGGTCTGCGCGGGCACCGTCGTCTGGCAGCTGAACGACTGCTGGCCGGTCAGCTCCTGGGCCGCGATCGACGGGGACGGCCGCCTCAAGCCGCTCCACCACGAGCTGCGGCGTGTGTACGCGGACCGGCTGCTGACCCTGCAACCCGCGGGCGCGGGCGACGAGGGACCCGTGCTCGCGGTGATCAACCAGTCCGCCGCGCCCTGGCGCACCGAGGTGACCCTGCGCCGCGTCGAGGCCGGCGGGGCGACCACCGGCCACGATACGCAGCAGGTGACCGTTGCCGCTCGTTCCGTCGTACGGATCCCGGTCCCCGCCGCGCTGGACCCGGCCGGGTGCGGCACCAAGGAGTTCCTCGTCGCCGACGCGGACGGCTTGCGCGCGACCTACTTCCCGGTCAGTGACAAGGAGTTCGCCTATGAGCGGCCGGTCTTCGACGTCACTGTGGAGCCCGGCCCGGACGGCAGTGGTAACGTCCACGTGGTGGTCGTAGCACACACACTCATCAGGGACCTTCTCCTTCAGCCGGACCGGCTCGCTCCCGGCGCAACCGCCGACCGTGGGCTCACCACGCTGCTCGCAGGCGAGCAGGTCCGCATCAGGATCGAAGGGTGTGGCAACGTCTCCGCGGACGACGCCAGGGGCGCCTTGTTCTGCGTGGGCGCGCAGTGACCAGCCCGGTTCGCGTCACCATCAAGGACGTCGCAGCCCGGGCGGGCGTGTCCAAGGGCGCGGTCTCCCTGGCGTTCAACCAGAAGCCCGGCGTATCGAACGCGACCCGGGAGCGCATCTTCGCGGCTGCCCGGGACCTCGGCTGGGCGCCGAACCAGACAGCACGCAGTCTCTCCGGTCGGCGCGCCGACATCATCGGCCTCGTACTGTGCCGCCCGGCCCGCATGCTCGGGCTGGAGCCCTTCTACATGGACTTCATCTCGGGCATCGAGGCCGTGCTCGCTGAACGGTCCTGCTCCTTGCTGCTGCGCCTGGTGCGTGATGTCGACGAGGAGATCGAGCTGTACCGGAGCTGGTGGCGCAGCCAGACCATCGCGGGCGCCGTGCTCGTCGACTTCCGGGTGGACGACCCGCGGGTGCCGGCGCTGGAGTCCATCGGGCTGCCCGCGGTCGCCGTCGGCCATCCGTCGCTGACCGGCTCCTTCCCCGCGGTGTGGACCGACGACGCCACGGCGACGGCGGAGGCCGTCCGCTATCTGGCCGCCCTCGGCCACCGACGCCTCGCCCGGGTCGGCGGACCGGCCGGTTTCGGACACAGCGCGATCAGGACCAGGGCCTTCGAGTCCACGATGCGCGAACTCGGCCTGGAACCGGGGGTCCAGATCGCGACCGGCTTCGACGAACGGGAAGGCGCACGCGCGACGCGCTCGCTGCTCCTGGCGAAGGACCGGCCGACCGCGATCGTCTACGACAACGACATCATGGCGGTGGCCGGCGCCGGAGTCGCCGCCGAGATGGGCTTCGTGGTCCCGGACGACGTCTCGCTGCTCGCATGGGACGACTCCCAGCTGTGCCGGATCACCCATCCCACCCTGTCCGCGATGAGCCACGACGTCCACCACTTCGGCGCCGAAGTGGCCCGCAACCTGTTCTCCCTGATGGAGGGCACCGACATCGGCACCCTCCAAGTCCCCACCCCCACCCTCACCCCGAGAGGCTCATCAGCGCCTGCGCCCCACTAGAGCGCATGGTGAAAGTGCTGGGCGCAGCGTCTCGTTGACGACTGTGACCAGCACGGTCGCTGCTGTGGCGGCAGGTGGCTGGTCGATGCACGAGCAGGTCGATCACGCCCGTCAGGTCCTCCTCGCCGCTGGCCTCGGCCAAGCGGCGGCGCATCAGCTCGAGAGAGGGGTTGAGCAGTTCCGGGCTGACACCCTGCTGCTCAGCGGTGCTCAGGAAGGTCGGCGCACGGAGGCCCTGACCGAGGGTCTTGCCGCGCGGCCGGTGCTGGTCGGCCCCGTCACCTATCTCCTGCTGGCCAAGCCGGCCCCCGGAGTGCCCGCCGGCTTCGAGCCGCTGACGCTCCTCGACCGGCTGCTGCCGGTGTACGCGGAGGTCCTGGCGGATCTGCGTGCGGCGGGTGCCGAGTGGGTGCAACTGGACGAGCCGGCCCTCGTCCAGGACCGTACCCCGGCCGAGCTCAGCGCGGCCGAGCGCGCCTACCGTGACCTCGGCGCGCTCAGCGACCGTCCCAAGCTGCTTGTCGCCTCCTACTTCGACCGGCTGGGCGAGGCGCTGCCGGTCCTGGCGAAGACCCCTGTGGAGGGCCTGGCGCTGGACTTCACCGAGGCCGCCGCCGCCAACCTGGACGCCCTCGCGGCCGTCGGCGGACTGCCGGGCAAGCGCCTGGTCGCCGGTGTCGTCAACGGCTGCAACATCTGGATCAACGACCTCCAGAAGTCGCTGTCCACGCTCGGCACCCTCCTCGGGCTGGCCGACCGCGTCGACGTGGCCGCCTCCTGCTCGCTGCTGCACGTGCCGCTGGACGCCGCCGCCGAGCGGGACATCGAGCCGCAGATCGTCCGCTGGCTGGCCTTCGCCCAGCAGAAGACCGCGGAGATCGTCACCCTGGCGAAGGCCCTCGCGCGAGGCACCGACGCCATCACCGGCGAACTCTCCGCCAACAGGGCGGCGTTGGCCTCCCGGGTGGACTCCCCCCTCACCCGCGGCCCGGCCGTGCGCTCCCGGGCCGAGGCCGTGACGGACGCGGATGGCCGCCGCTCCCAGCCGTACAGGGAGCGGACCACGGCCCAACGGGCTCATCTGGGGCTGCCGTTGCTGCCGACGACGACCATCGGCTCGTTCCCGCAGACCGGCGAGCTGCGGACGGCCCGCGCCGACCTGCGCGCCGGACGCATCGACACGGCGGGTTACGAGGAGCGCATCCGGACGGAGATCCAGGAGGTCATCTCCTTCCAGGAGAAGACGGGCATCGACGTCCTGGTGCACGGGGATCCCGAGCGCAACGACATGGTGCGGTACTTCGCCGAGCAGCTGACCGGATACCTCGCCACCCGGCACGGCTGGGTGCAGTCGTACGGCACCCGGTACGTGCGTCCGCCGGTCCTCGCCGGGGACATCTCCCGCCCCGAGCCGATGACGGTGCACTGGACCTCGTACGCCCAGTCGCTGAGCGACCGCCCGGTCAAGGGCATGCTCACGGGTCCGGTCACCATGCTCGCCTGGTCGTTCGTCCGCGACGACCTTCCGCTCGGGGACACCGCCCGTCAGGTCGCCCTCGCGCTCCGCGACGAGGTCGACGACCTGGAAGCGAGCGGCACTTCGGTGATCCAGGTGGACGAACCCGCACTGCGCGAGACACTGCCGCTGCGGGCAGCCGACCGCGCGGACTACCTGGCCCGGGCCACCGAGGCGTTCCGGCTCACCACCAGCGGGGTGCGGCCGGCCACCCAGATCCACACCCACATGTGCTACGCGGAGTTCGGCGACATCGTCCAGGCCATCGACGACCTGGACGCCGACGTCATCAGCCTGGAGGCCGCCCGCTCCCACATGCAGGTGGCCCGCGAGCTGGCCGCCCACGGCTACCCCCGCGAGGCGGGTCCGGGGGTCTACGCCATCCACTCGCCCCGCGTCCCGAGCGCCGAGGAAGCCGCCGAGCTGCTGCGTACGGGGCTGAAGGCGATCCCTGCCGAACGGCTCTGGGTGAATCCCGACTGCGGGCTCAAGACCCGCGGCTGGCCCGAGACCCGGGCCTCGCTGGAGAACCTGGTCGCCGCCGCCCGTACCGTCCGGGCGGAACTGGCCTTCCCCTGAACAGTGTTGCCGGGGGCCGGGACGTCACACGCGTCCCGGCCCCCGGCCGGGCGCGCGCTCCGTTCCCTGGTGCGGGACGAACGCGTACAGGTCGAGGATCTCCGGCATCGGGGCCACGCCAGGGCCTCCCGCGCTCACCCAGGCTATGACGTCCTCGGTCGCCTCGGGGTCGTTGACCAGGCCCAGCCACACCGCCCGGGCACCGGCGCGACGGGCTTCGGCCGACGGCTGCACGACGATGACGTTGGCCTGTTCGCACACGTCCAGGCACTCGGAGACGCGCACCGGGACGGCCGAGCGCAGCCGCGCGGTCTGGGCCGTGTGGTCGCCCGGTACCTTGACCGTGCCGCAGCAGCAGTCCCGGCACACCGTCACCCTGCTGGGTGCGGAAGCCGTGGTGGTAGGGCCAGCTGATTCCGGCATGGCGCCGTCCGCCTCTCACCGGGGAGATCCGCCCCGGACGTCGTGAGGAGGCGACGGTGTGAGTGTCTGGCTCCCGGGTCGTGCCCGGTCACAGTGGCGGGACCGCGCCGGATTCACACCGGCTTCCTCAGCTCCCGTCGCCCAGGTCGGCGGCCATCGTCTCATGGCCGCCGGGACGGTCATCCGGCTGAGGTGCGGTGAAGCGGGCCGGGGCGCGGAAGCGGGCCCGGCGGGCGGCGCGGCGGAACGTCGTGAGCACGGCGGGCCCCGCGAGCACGACGCACACGAAGTTCGTCACGGCGCGGCCGGTGTCCCAGCCGAGGGAGGTGGCCAGGTCGAAGGCCACGTAACGGTGCCACTGCTCGGTAAGGGGCAGGCCGGGGAGATAGCCGATGGAGCTGTTCGGGTCGAGGGAGAACGGCCAGAAGGAAAGGTTCGGGAGGAACCCGAAGAGGTAACCGGAAAGCGAGCCGTAGACGGCGAGCAGCAGCACCTCGCGGCGGCCGGTGGCACGCGGCCAGGAACCCGACGAGCATGCCGACGAAGGCGCGACCGGACATCTGGTACGGCATCCAGGGGCCGACGCCCCCGGTGACGAGGGCGGAGGCGAACAGCGAAGTGCAGCCGAGGGTGAAGCCGAAGCCCGGGCCGAAGACCTGGCCGGCGAGAACGAGGACGAAGAAGACGGTCTCGATGCCCGCCGTGCCCGCGCCGAGGGGGGGGCGCAGCGCCGCGTTGACGGCGGACAGCACGCCCAGCATGGCCAGGGCTTTGGAGTCGATGCCGCCCTCGGCGATCTCGGAGAGCACGACGCACAGGATCAGAACGAGCAGCACGCCGAAGATCAGGGGCGGCGCGTAGTTCGACCCGAAGGTGCCCGTGTCACGACGAACGGCCAGAAGAAGGCCACGACTCCCAGAAGCGCCGCCATGCCGATGCCAAGGGAGACGCGCGGGGTGAGACGGATCGCAGCCACCGTGCGTGTGTTCGGCATGGTCACGGTTGATCGCCCTCCGGTCGTGGTGCGGCCAGCGCGGTGGGGACCTGATTGACGATGAGGAAGGGCAGCGGGGCGAGGAGCTTCGCCGTCTGGGGTGCGAAGACCGGGGAGGAGACGATGACGTCCGCGGTGGGCCCGTCGGCGACGATCTCGCCCTCGGCCATGACGACGACCCGGTCGGCGGCGCGGGCGGCGAACTCGACGTCGTGGGTGGAGACGACGATCGCGCGCCCTTCGGCGGCCAGTGCCTCGACCGTCTTCAGTGGCTGGAGCGGCTGGAAGAGCCGGCCACCTGGGCGCAGCTCGCGCCCGAGCAGCAGGAGCGGCTGGCAAAGCTGGGTGCGCAGCCCGCCGCGGCGCCCGCTTCCGTGGCGGGAGCCCCTCCCAGGCCGCCCCAGACAGCCCCTGATCACTCCCAAGTACAGCAGCCATCCCACGGGGTTGTTGTCCACCCGGTCGCCGGCGGACCGCATGGCACGGCCGAGGCTGATTTCCTCCGTTCCGTCGGCCACCTCGAAGCCGACGCGGGGCCCCGATCCCTGCAGATTCCCCGGCCCGCCCACCGACCGGAGCAGTGAACGGTTCTCGCCGTTCCCCGGCCGGCTACAACGTGCCGGGGCAGGACACGTCCGCCCTGACGTCATGCAGGTACGTCTATTTCCTCTGCCAGGTCGGCCGGCGAAACCAGCCGTGGCCTCGCTCTTGCGCGCGGCCATCACTGAGCCGGCCGGACAGAGCAAGGTCCTCGATACGGTACGGCCAGGAGCCGAGGCAGCTTCCCGGGAATGCCGCACGTGCCACCCCAGCGCCGCGGAGGGGCATCAATTTCCGCGGCACAGAGCGGCCCCGGCAGCGTGCCTTGGCACAGTGGATGGAGCACGAAGGCACCGGCCGTCCCGTTCCGCGCGGTGCGGTGGTGGACGTCCTCGTCGAAGGTGAGACGGAGCGGGTGCCCCTGAAGCTCGGGGCGTGGCTTTCCCATGCCGGAGTCTGCACTTGTGCCTGCTGGCCTTGCTCGATCGTGGTGCCCGGGGCAGCCGTCGTTGTGGCGATTTGGCTGAGTGCGCCCATAGCGGCGTGAGCGGATTGGCCCCGTCCCGTCACCTCAAGGCTGTTGCTGCGCCGCGTCTTTGGCTTCGCTCTTCGCGCCGCCTGGTCCGCTGGGAGCGGTGCAGACCGCCCCGCCGGGTGATGAGCCCGGCGGGGCGGGTGCGTGGGTGTGGGTGGTCAGCTGGCTGGTGCTGTGACCAGGTGGTCCGCGATGCCTGCCGCATCCGGCCGGTAGTACTCCTTGATGGCCTCGGTCCAGGCCGGGACCGCCGCCTGCTCAGTGCCAGTCGGTTCGAGACTGTCGAACAGGGCGTGGATATTCGGCTCGTCGAAGCCGATGGCGGTCATGACCGCCGCGAACTCCGACCGCTCGACCAGCCCGTCGCCATCCGGGTCCGCGACCGCGGTGAGGGCGTCGGCGAACTCCCCGACTGCTTCAGAGAACCGCTCCGGTGCGAGGACGACGCTCTGGAACTCGGCGTAGTCGACCCGGCCGTCCCTATTGCTGTCCAGCTCTTCGGCGAGGGTCGCCCAGTAGTTCCGGAAAGCGGCCACCATCGCGGAACGCCTGCCCGCGTCGGCTCCTGGGGCTGCCGCCACCACCCTTTTGGCCATCAGCTCGAAATCGTCTGCCTCGAGAACCCCGTTCTCATCAGCGTCGAACAACTTGAACACCAGTTGGGCCCGAGCGATCGCTTCTTCCCGCATGGACACCTCGCCTCTCCGTCTCTGATATCGCACTGGGCACTCTAGGAAGGGCAGGTCCGGGCCGCGGTGTATCGCAGGGAGTTCATACGCACGAGTGATCCGCACCAACACCGGTGTCGTGCTGAACCGGCGGGTTCGCCCGGGACCTCGGGCGGGCTGTGCGGGTGCAGAAGGCTCGCCCGCGGGCGGGGCGAGGACTGCTGGGTCCGGAAATGCCTCCGAAGCCTTTCCAGCAAGGCGCAGAAGTCCTCTGGCAGTGCATTGGCCGCTACCAGCGGCGCGGGATGGTGACCCAGACCTCCGCCAGGACGAGGCCGGTCGCCGGGTCGCGGTGAACCGGCTCGCACAGGGGCGCACTGTCGCCGACCGTGAACCCGTCGCCGAACCCGGGCCGTGCGAACGGACAAGCTCGCGATTGCCTACCAGGCCGCACTCCACCTCGTGGCCGTTCTCATCCGGGTCCGGAGATGGCCCACAGGAGAAGCTCTAGGGCTGGTCGTCGGAGTCGAGGGCGTGTTCTTTGAGGAATGCGCCCGCGTGGGCTGCTGCCTCTTCCGCGGTCGCGTACGGCGCCCGCTCGGTGGCCGTGCCGGATACTCCATCAGCGCCTCGCCCAGTCCAGCCCCAACCACCTGAAGGCGCCTGCACCAGCTCGGCAGTCCCTCCGAACAGTGCAAGCGCACCCCCTGTCGCGGATGCCGGGCGGCTGACGGCATCGGGCCATTTCTTGCGGGCGCCCTGGCGAGTGATGCCCCAGACAGCTCCCAACTGCTCATAACTCGCGCCGTAGGAGCCGGCGGTCACTGCCGCCCGCTCCGTGAGCCGCTTGACCTCGCCATCCATCACCTTCCACGCGGCCAGGACGGACAGCGCCACTTCGACGGGGCTCGCATCCCACATACGGTCAGCGGGCAACCCGGTCTCCCGGGAGCGGATGGCCGAGGCCAGGGGGTTCAAGGCGTCGTACAGGGCCTTGTCGAGCTCTGCTTGCTCTTCCGGGGCGATCTCAGAGGTCGTCATACGACAACCATAGTTCCCGAAGTTGACGATGGAAACCAAAGTTTCCATTCCGTAGTCACCGCATCAGAGAGACGGGCCCCAACGAGCTCGTGATGGTGGGCGGTAGCGCGTCGAAACCTTGATCGTTGATCATGATCCGCGCGGCGGGGAACCGGACGCGTGCGTCAATCATGGGTAGCCAGCGGATCACCGGGCTGACGCCCGACGTGATCGCAGAACTCGGCACGCCCGTACCGTCCGCAGACGAACGGCAAGGTGGAGAGCCTGAATCGGACCCTGCTCGACGAGTGGGCATACCTATGCCCGCACTCCAGCAACGCTGAACGCACCGACGTCCTGGCGGATTGCGGCGCACACGATGGGCTGACGTTCCGGTCTCCGCCCGACCAACGCTTGACAGACAAATCATCGAACTCGCTTACAGGGGCGGCAAGTTGCTGGAAGACTGGGTGCCAACTGCATCAGGGGGGCCGATGACTGAGGTTGATCTCGTGGTGGCGGCGCTTGCCGCCGGCACGTCGGCGGGTTTGATGGACACTGCTAGCGCTGCTGTGCGGGATGCGTACGACGCGCTCCGTGCCGCGGTGCGCCGTCGGCTTTCTCCACGTGGCGGTCAGGTGCTGGACGCCGAGGAGAGGGAGCCAGGGGTCTGGGAGACCCAGCTTCGTGAGGAGCTGATCGCGTCCGGTGCCGACCGGGACCAGGAACTGCTCGCGGCGGTACAGGAGTTCCGGGCGCTGGTCCACTCGGAGGGCAAGTACCGGATCGACGCCCGCGGCGCCAAGGGCGTGCTGATCGGCGACCACTCCACGCAGTTCAACACGTTCAACTGAAGGCATCGCTGGTGGACAGCCGGGACGGCCGCCCTCGGCCGATCGACGCCCGGGGGGCTTCGGGGGTGCAGATCGGCAACGGCCTGCAGATCAACATTCTGGGCGGCGAATCGCTGCCTGCCCGTTCCGCCTACCTCTACCAAGTCCGGTCGATCGCACCGGAAAGGCTCCTTGGCCGGGAGGCGGAACTCGCCGAGCTGACCGATTTCTGCACCCGTCCCGGCGGCAGCGCCTACCGGTGGTGGCGGGCCAAGGCGTGGGCGGGCAAGTCAGCCTTGCTGTCCTGGTTTGTGCTGCACCCACCGGCGGGCGTGCACGTCGTCTCGTTCTTCGTCACCGCTCGATTTGCGGGGCAGAGCGACCGCGAGGCGTTCATCGACGTCGTCATGGAGCAGCTCGCGGCGCTCCTGGGCAGACGTGTGCCCGCGCACCTGACCGACGCGACCCGCGCCGCGCACCTGCTCGCGCTGCTCGACAGCGCGGCCACCGCCTGCCGGGAACAGGGGTCGCGGCTCGTCCTGGTGGTGGACGGGCTGGACGAGGATCTAGGGGTGACCACCGGTCCCGACGCCTACAGCATCGCCGCCCTGCTGCCCGCCCGCCCTCCCGCGGGGATGCGCGTCATCGTGGCGGGGCGCCTCGCACCACCGCTGCCCGGCGACGTGCCTGGACATCACCCGCTGCGCGAGTCCGATGCCGTACGCCTCCTGGAACCGTCGCCGGACGCCGAGGTCATCCGTGACGCCGCCAAACGGGAGCTCAAACGGCTGCTGATCGGCACACCCACCGAGCAGGACCTGCTGGGTCTGCTGGCGGCAGCCGGCGGCGGTCTGTCCGTCCAGGACCTGGTTGAACTCACCGGCACGCGCGATCCGTGGATGATCACGGAGACCTTGGACACGGTGTCCGGACGCACCTTCCAGCAGCGCCCGGTACTGGGCCGGCGCGGGGTGGAGCGGCCGGGGCACGTCTACCTGCTGGCCCACGAGGACTTGCAGGAGGAGGCTCTGTCCTTCCTTGCCGGTGACCGGTTGGCCGATTACCGTCGGCGCCTGCACGGCTGGGTGGACGGGCACCGGTCGCGGGGCTGGGGCGCGGACACCCCGGGCTACCTGTTGGCCGGATACTTCCGCAGTCTGCGTGCGGAAGGCGACACCCCCAGAATGCTCAGCCTCGCGCTCGACCCGGGCCGCCATGCCTGGCTCCTCGACACCACCGGCGGGGACGCCGCCGCCCTCGCGGAACTCACCGCGACCCGGGACGCCGTCCTCGGCGCCGCGGGCCCGAACCTGCCCGGTCTGGCCAAGGTCGCCCTGTGCCGCATGCGCCTGTCGGAGCGAAACGCCTCGTTGCCGCTGGACGTGCCCGTCGTCTGGGTGTTGCTCGGTCGCGTCGACCGGGCCCGGGCACTGGCCGAGTCGATGCGGGGCGCAAGCTCGGCGAGGGCCCTTGCCGGGGTCGCCAGAGAGACGGCCGCAGCCGGCGAGCGGGAGCTCTCCGAGTCGATCGCCCGGAGCATCACCGAACCGGACGAGAGGGCCAGAGCACTGTCGGCGGTCGCCGCGGCAGCGGCCAGGGACGGGGACGTGCACCGGGCCGCTGAGCTCGCCGACGCTGCCGATCGAGCGGCCGAGCGTATCGACAACGTCTTTATCCGGGCGTCGTGCTGGGCCCTGATGGCGACGGACGCGGGCGGTGATCGGCGGCGCGCCGCCGCACTGGCACGCGCGATCAGGGCGCTTGCGGACGATCCGCAGGCCCCTACCGGTCGGTCGTGGCTCGAAGCCGATCTGGCCGCCGCACTGGCCTCGGCCGGCGAGCACGCCGAGGCCCTGGCGGTGGCCCGCGCCATAGACGACCCCGAGCGGCGGGCGAGGGCCCTGTCCGCCTTGGCACGAACGGTGGCCCGCAGCGGCGACCTGACCTCCGCATACCGGGCGGCTGCCGAGGCCGAAACAGCGGCCCGCGCGGTCAGCGGTGTGTGGCTCCAGCTTCCGATGGCAATGGTGATCGAGGCGATGGCCGCCGCTGGGGCTTCCGATCGTGCGGACGAGCTCTCGAGGGAGGCCGTCGACGGACTCGTGGGCGGTTCCGGCAGCCGCCCTGCGCTCCAGGTGAACGGTGATCTGGCCGTCCTCGCCGGCGCCGTCGCCCGAGCGGGTGACCACGACCGCGCCGAGGCACTGGCCCGGGACAACCCTGACGCGGCGTCCAGGGCGCGGGCACTGGCCGCGGTGGCCGAGGCGGTCGTGCGGTCGGGTGACCACTCACGGGGCCACGACCTGGTGTCGGAGGCCCAGGATGTGGCCAGAGCCGTCCGCTCCCCCGTGCATCACCAGGTGGAACTCGCGGCATTGGCCGGTGTGGTGGCCCGATCCGGAGACATCGACTGGGCCTTGGCCATCGCCGGTACGCTGCACGACCCCGCCCGTGCGGGGGCCGCGCAAGGAGCTGTGGCCAGAGCCGCGGCAAACGCGGGGCACTGGGATCGCGCCGAGACCATCGCCCATTCCGTCGAAGAGGTCAGCGGAGGGCGCGACGCCGCGCTGGCCCTCGTCGCCAGGGCCGCCCTCGACGCGGGTGGCGTGGAGCGGGCCGTGGAGATCATCGCCACGATCGAGACGACGCGTCCTCGGATCCTGGCCTTGGCCGCATTGGCCGGTGCGAGCGAGGCATCGGGTAACCGTGATGATGCGGTCAAAGTGATGGACTGGCTCGTGGCCGGCATGGCCGAAGCCGGCGACGAGCTGGACGAGTCGAGCGTGCTCGCCCTGGCCGAGGCGGTCGCCGACGCCGGGGGCGTCGACCAGTGCGAACGCGTCGCCCGCATGATCCAGGACTTCGCACTCAGGGCCCGGGCACTGGCCGCGGTGGCTCGGGCGGCCGCGCGCGGGGGCCATCTGGGCCGAGCCACTGCGCTCGTCGACGAGGCCGAGGCGACAGCCCGCGGCATCGGCGGCCCCCACGACAGGAAACGTACGCTGGCCTCTCTCATCGAGACGATCAACGGGACGGCGAACCAGGAGCAGGCCGTCGTGGTCCTCGGCGGCGAGACCGCACTGGCCCGACCCGTCGAGGGAACATCAGTGCGGATACGCACCCTGGCGGTGGTTTCCGAGGTCATCGCCTGGACCGGGGATCACGCAAGGGCTGCCGCGCTCGCCGCCGAGATCGAGGAGGCACTTGCGGCGGCGAGCTCGCACGGAAACGAAGAACTGCTCGCGGCGCTCGCCCGGGCAGCAGCCGGGACGGGGCACCCCGAACGCGCGGAGAAGCTGGCGGACCGGATCACCCACCCGGAGATCCGATCCCGGATCCTGGCCCACCTGGCCGGTACCGCCGGTCCCGGGGCGGCCCAACGCCTCACGGCACGGGCTTTCGCCATCGACTTGTGGACGGCCGTGGAGGAGCTGGAACAGCTGGACCTGGACGTGCAGCTCTTGCTCGCGGAAGACTTGGCCGTCGCTGGGCTGCGCACCTCTCCCCCGGGCGCCGGCGCCCCTCCGCCGGTGAAGCCGACGTCGCGCCGCCGCCGGTTGCGCGCCATCCTCCACTGGCTCCGCCGCTCCAGCCGGAGACCGTGATCACACGTGGGACGAGCACCGCAGGCGGCCCCTCGTCGAAGCGGTCGACGGCGTGACGCTTCTCGAAGCACAGCTGCGGCCCGTGGTCCGTGTGGATCTGCCGCGTCGGCCCCGTGTGTCGGCCGGCCGTGGTGGTTGCTGAGGCTACCCGGAGGCGTTGTGACGGCTTCAGCAAGTGCTGACGCCAGATGGGTGGGGCCCGGCGCAGCGGTTGTGATTCCCGCGTATCGGCGATCACTGGCTGCTGATGCGCGCCGGATGTTTCAGTACGTCACTCCGACAGTGGGTGATCGCCGCTTAGGGGCAACTCGGCTGCCGCCGCAGAGCCTGTCGGCGCAGAAGACCCTGCGGGTTGAGCCGATTCCATGGGGTTCTGAGCCAGATGGCGAGGGCTGCGAGGGTGATGGTCCCGAGGTAGATGGAGGCGCGTTTCTCGTAGCGGGTGGCGACAGCCCGGAAGCCATTGAGGCGGTTGATGGTGCGTTCGACGGTGCTGCGCTTCCTGTAGCGCTCGCCGTCGACGCAGGTGGGCCGACCGCCTCGGGAGCCTCGGTTCTTGCGATGTCTTTGCTGGTCGAGGCGCTCGGGGATCGTGTCCGGGATACCGCGTCGCCGCAGGTCGCGGCGGTTTCCGCGCGACGTGTACGCCCTGTCCGCCAGGGCACGGTCAGACGTACGGGGATGTGTGCACCGCTCAGGCGCGTCGGTGTCACCTTCTCTCCTGACCCTGCTCCTGTGCGGACGCGAAAGCGGGCGCAGGGGCAGCGGCCCGGCGGGGCGCTGCCGGTCGACGAGAAGACGACGTCCCCCCGGCATCGGTGTCCAAGACCTTCACGGCCATCGCGTTGATGTGCCTCGTCTCCGAGGGGAGCATGGACCTGGACGCACCAGTCTCGCAGCCGCGGATCGACCAACGACGTTCGGCCGCCCAGGCACTGATCGCCAGCGCCGCCCGACGCGGAACCGAACTCGTGGCCGAAGCACGGAGCAGCGGATTGGATCCAGAGGCCTCGAACGAGACGGCGAGGCGGTCCCTGACCGCCGTGGCCTGGAGCGCGGCAGCCAGGCTGCCTTCAGTTGCGATATCGGAGTACAGGACGGCTGGATCACGGGAGGCGGCCACGAAGGAAGAGAGCGCCCGGTCCCATCCCGTGACACGGTTTCGGGTCCGAGTGCCGCTGTGGCACCAGTATGCGCCACGATGACTCCTCAGCCTCGGCACGGTGGGCCCGCTTGTTGTCACCGGCCGCCCATCCTCGCTTTCAACCATGCTGCCGTACCCGCCCAGCCTCGAAACGGACCATCACTCGCGAACAGCACTCTGAAGGCGTACGGGCCCAGGTCCCTGTGGGCTGAGCGCGTCGTCCGGGTTGAGGAGCAGGCACGCCTTCATGGACAGGCAACCGCATCCGATACATCCGGTCAGTTCGGCCTCGAGAGCTTCGATCGCCCGACGCCTCTCTTCCAGCCGTTGCTTCCACGCCGACGAGAGGCGTTGCCAGTCCCTGTGAGTGGGCGCATGGTGGCTGGGCAGTGTATTGAAGACCGAGGCTACGTCGCTGAGCCTGATGCCGAGGCGCTTGGCCACAACGATCAATGAGATGCGACGGAGCATGTGGCGGGGGTAGCGACGTTGGTTGGTGCCGTCCCGGTCGGAGAAGATCAGGCCTTTGCGTTCGTAGAAGTGCAGGGCGGATGCTGATACGCCGGTGCGCCGGACGACGTCACCGATCGTGAGAAGGTCGTTCGGGTCGACGAGCACATCGGTCTCCTGACGTTCGCGGTGCTGGGTTCAGGCGTGCTGGTGACGCGGGCCATGGTGGCGGATGAGTGCCATGACCGTGAGGGTCAGCAGCAGACAGAGCAGCCCGATACCGAGCTGGGTCATGCGCCACGACCAAGTGAGGGCGGCGAGTTCGGCGTGCCGGTCCGTGTCGGAGAGCTGCCCGGCGCTCACCGCCGCCGCTCGCTCATCGCTGCCGAGACGACTGCCGAGAAAGCCGAGCAGCGCGGCCCCGAACGCGGCGATGACCATGGCCTCGGCAGCTCCGCGCAGCGTGTTGAGGAAGCCGGCGGCCATCCCGACGGACTCGGCCGGTACCAGAGCCATGGCCTGTCCGTCGGTGACCCCGAAGGACGTGCCCATACCGATCCCGATCGCCAGGAGTGGAGCTGTAGCGCCCAGAAGCGTGTTGTCCGGGCTGAGTGTGACGAGGGAGAGATTTCCCAGGGTGACCATCACGAGTGCGAGCACGACCAGTCGGCGTGCTGGGACCCCCCTGTTGACCAGTGCCACCGCGGCCAACGGCGTGACCAGGACCGGGGCGGTCAGGAGCAGCATTGCGGCGCCCGCGGCGGCCGGTGCGAGGTGCGCGGCCGCCTGGAGGTAGGTCGGCAGGAAGACCAGAACGCCGAGGAACCCGACCGAAGTCGTCAATGTGGCCAAGCTCCATCCGATGAAGCCGCGGTTGGTGAGCAGAGCCGGCTCCAGGACGGGGTGGGCGCTGCGCCGCTGCACAGCACCGAAGACGGCGAGCGCTATGACCCCGCTGATGGCCGCAGCGACGACGACCTCATCGGTCCAGCCCAGGGACGGTGCCTCCAGGAGGGCGAACATGAGGAGGCAGAGCGCGACGATGAAGAGAATGCTGCCGGCCCAGTCGGCTCGTCCGGTCGCGGCTCGGGACTCGTGCATCCGGGTGGCGCCCGCTGTGATCAGCGTGCCCAGGGCAGTGAAGACCACGAAGCTCCCACGCCAGCCTGTCGCGGAGATCAGCAGTCCGGACAGGGTGGGGCCGACTGCGATGCCAACTCCCGCCATAGTGCCCATGAACGCGAAGGCGCGATTGCGTGAGGTTCCTTCGTATGAGGCGGCGAGGACCGCGCCTCCGGCGGCCATGATGCCGGCGCCGCCCGCACCGGAGACGATGCGCGCCACGTCGGTGAAGAGGATCGAGGGACTCACCGCGGTAACCAGAAATCCGCAGGAGAAGACGGCCGCCGAGGCAACGAACGTTTTGCGTCGCCCCACCCGGTCCGCAGTCGAGCCCGCGACGAGAGTCATTGCCGCGAAGGCCAGGTTGTATCCGGCCACGACCCAGTTCAGGGGCGAGCCGGAGGCGTCCAGCTCCCGGCCCATGCTGGGTAGTGCCACCGCAGTCCCGGAGATGGACATGGCGACCAGGACGACACCCGTCAGTACCACGGGGAGCGTCAGGGGCGACGGACGTTGCGGCGAAGGAGAAGAGGTCATCGCTTCTGTGACGGCGTCCATGTGGGCTACTCGCTTTCCTCGGTCGAAAGGTCGCGAGCACCCCATCACTTCAACCACGGTTGAGGGCAAGTGGACGGGCACTGAGCTTTCCACCCTCATGTTGAGGCGTGGTGAAGGGCAGGTGCAGCCGTGACGAGGTCGGTGATCCGGTTGGTACTGCAGCGGATTCTCCACAGGAGGCGCCAGCCCTTCAGGACGGCCATGGCCTGCCCGCTGACACACCGGGCCTTGGCGTGACTGTTGTGGCGACATCGCTTCCATCGCTTCACCGGCGGCCGCGGAAGGAGGCTCGGATATGCCGATCGCCGCCTGGCAGAAGGACGAGGTCTTCGACCAGCTCAACGGCCTCCTGCGACGCCTGGTCCGGAAAGCCGAATGCCGAAGGCCGTGACGCCGAGCCGAGCGCCTCCGGCCTGCGAGGTAGGGGGACCCAACACGTCGCGCTGGTCGCGCAGCACGGCCCCCACGCCCGTCCCGCAGCAGCCCGCTGCCGGCGCCGGCCTGACCGCTCCAGCCGACCAGGCGCGGCCCGCTCCAGTTGATGCCGATCTTGACCGTGGCGGCCGTCGGGCACCCGCCAGCCGGTGCGCCACATCGGCCGCTCTTTGCCGTCGACGCCCTTCACCTTGCGCTGGCAGAAGCGCATGTACTTGTCGCTCTTCGCGGCGGGGACCTGAGCGGACTCGAAGCAGTTGTCGATCTCCACGAAGAGCAGCGGCACCCCGTCCTCGGGCGCGGTGATGACGATGTCCGCCTGGGCGCCGCCCTTGCCGGGAGTGAACCAGGTGCCAGTTGCAGGCAGCGCTGCCTCGGTCGCGTAGGAGGCGATGGTGCCCAGCCCGGCGGGCGCGTCGAAGGCGGCCTGGGCGGCGGCGCGGACGTCGGCCGGCTCGCTGGTGAGCTCGGACGGGTTCGGCTTCGGACGCAGCAGCGCGAGCACGGCCTCCTATCGCTTGGGCAGGACCAGCAGGGCGTCTCCGACCGGGCGTTCGCCGCTCGCGTCGGAGGGACGGTTGACAACCTGACCGTCCACGACCATGGTCGTGGAGCCACCGCCGTCGAGGTTGACGGCCTCGCGCAGGCCCAGGGAGCGGGCGACTGCGGCGCTTTCGGGGATGCTCAGGCCGAGGGATTCGGTGCTGCGGCCGTCGGCGGTGACGAGGACGGTACGTCCGGCGGCGTCGACGCCCGCGAGGGTACGCGGGTTGCGCTTGAGGACCCAGCCGTAGTCGAAGCTCGGGTTGCCTGGCTGGACCATGCCGTCGGTGGCGGCGGTGATGTGGACGCGGCCGTCACGGACGAGTTCGGGCCCGCCGTTGACGACGTCAGTGCGCCGCGAGGGAGCATACGGCCGCCCGTCGCCGTCCCGGAGCGTGCCGCGTATGTGGAGCCGTTCGCCGACATGGGCGAACACCGTGAGGTCGGTGACGGCATCGCCCGTGGCCTGAACGGAACTGCCGCCCTTCGGCAGGGCGCCGCCGCGCGGTGAGCGCAGCTCCCGTACCCGTCCCGTGTGGTCCAGGATCGCTTCGAGGCCCTCGCCGTGCGGGGTCGACACGCCGAACTGCGGTGTGAAGGCGATGAGTTCGGCGGGGTCGGTGCACGTGGTGTCGTGCAGGGGGCGGCCGGTGGGCCGGTCGTCAGCGGTGCCGCCGCAGTTGCGGATCAGGCCGGGGACGCGGTTGACGCCGTCGAGGGGGCGCACGGTGCCGTGGCCGGTGACGGTGCCCTTCCAGGTGAGGCGGGTGACGTGACTACCGCTGCCGTCGTCGCGGACGACGAGTGCAGGGCGGCCGTTGACGGCCTCGCTCAGCAGGCGGCCGTCGTAGACGCCGACGCCTGCGGGGTCGCCGGGGGCGCCGGAGCGGGGATCGAGGACGAAGAACCCGGCGTTGACGGCAGCACTCGCGCCTTGGGCGGCGGCGAGTGCGCTGGTCGTCTCGCGGCGCTCCAGATCCGGCCCGTAGGAGGCGGTCAGGGAGCCGTCAAAGGTCCGGGGGTCGATGGTCAGGACGTCGATCCGCCAGCGCCCCTTGTCGTTGCTGGCGCCGTCCCAGCCGGTGTAGACGGCGGTACCGGTGTGTCCGGCAGTCCGCAGTCGGGTGCGTGCGGTGTTCGCGGCGGCCTCGGTGTCGTACGTGCCGACGCGGACACGGCTGCCGAGGGTGCCGCCGGGGTGGTCGGCGACGGCGGGGGCGCGGACCTGCTCCGTGCGGGCGTCGAAGCCCTCGGAGCGCAACGTGGCCGTCAGTTCGCGGGCACTGGCGGTGTCCCTGATGACGGCCGGGGGCGCGTCGGGGTCCGGAGAGGCGGCGCCGCCGGGGATGGAGACTTCGACGGTCCACGGGAGCGCGGCCGTGTCGGCGCCGCGCACGATCCGGGTGAGGGTCACGCCGGGCTGGAGGGTGCGAGTGATGCGGGTCTCGGTCAGCCCCGGCGCACCGAGCGGCAGCCCCTTCCCCCGCGTCGGCCCGGCTGCCGCCCGGTCTTCCCCCGGCTGCGACGCGGCCGGAGTGGGCGCGGAGCCCAGCGTGATGAGCACGGTGAGGACGGCTGCGGCACCGAGCAGTCTGCTGTTCACAAGACCCCCTGGACATGACCTTGGCGCATACGGGCGAAGCAACCGTGCGGGGCCCAGGGCACACCGGTCAAGGCATGCGCACGACATTCACTGCGCCGTCCGGTCAGAGTCATGCGTCGGCCACGTCCCCGTACGGCTCGCGTCGCGGGGAGGATGCGGCGACCTCCGGCCCGGCGGCTCGAGGAACGCGCCGGACCCGTGCCGCGCGCCGGTCGTGCACACCTCTCCGACCCGACGAACGGACCGCAACGGGACGAAGCGTTGACGGCACTAGGTGTTCTCTCCACGGAGGTTGGGGCGGCTCCTTGCCGCCCTGTCCTTCACCTGCCGGCGGAAAAGGCGGGGGTACTTCTCCAGCTTGTCCCCGGCCGGGGCACTGGCAGGCGCGGACACGAGGTCGAGGATCGTCGTCGCGCTCACTCCCCACGGACGGGAGTGGCACGCCGCTCGCCAGTGGGCCGCCCACGCCTGAGGTCCGCCAGCGTGACAAACAGAGGCCGGGGGCCACCGCAGGCATCGGCCGGGCCCGCGCCTCGACGTCATGTGCCCCCGCCTCTTCCGTTGTTCGCCTTTGCCTGCCCCTCCGGAGCGGGTTGACTTCGTCACCTAGTGCAGATTCACTATGTACTGGCTGATGGTCTCGCACTATAGCGTGGTGGGCCGAAAGCCGGGCCCGAGGCGCTGGAAGAACCCTTCCGGGAGACGGTGCGCAGACGCGCCGCAAACACGAGCGACGAGAGATACGGGGGCGCTGTGACCGTGTATCCGTTCACATCACGTGCCGTGACCCAGCTGGATGTCGCGTGCGTGACTCTCGAGGGCGAACTCGACCTGGAGACCGCCGCCTATGTGCGCGAGTCGGTGTCCGTCTGCCTGGAACAGCAGCCGAGGAGTCTGCGTCTCGATGTGAGAGGCCTCTTCTTCTGCGACTGCGCCGGCTTGAGCGCCTTGCTGGAGGCAAGGAGGTCCGCCCTTGGCGCGGGTGTCGGGTTCTCTGTCGAGGGGATCGGTATGCAGTTGGCGCGGCTCCTGCACCTGATCGGGGCGGACGGGATCTTCGCAGAGGGCGACGCGCCGGCGGGCACGACGTCCGGTCGCTGCACCTCGGGTGCGGTCACAGCTCACAGTGACGCGGAGGCAGTGGCGGTCACAGGACGGCCGCTCCCGGATCGTCTGGCATGATCAAGCGGTCCGGCCCTTGTAAGGATCACTGATGCCCTCTCCTTCTCCGCGCGGGCGACCGGTCAGGATCCTCTTGGTTGAGGATCACGACATGGTGGCCGAGGCGATCTGCCTTGCTCTGGAGCGCTCGCCCGATCTGCAGATTGTGGGACGTTCCGCATCGGTGGGGTCGGCTCTGGCCGAAGCCGAGCGCTGCAAGCCGGATGTTGTGCTGATGGACCGGCGGCTGCCGGACGGTGATGGCGTCACCGCCATCACCGACCTGCTGGCGCTCGTGCCGGACGTGCGTGTTCTCATCCTGGCGGGTGAGGGCAGCGGTTCGGTAGCTGCGCGCGTCGCTGAGACGGGTGGGTCGGGCCTGATCCTCAAAGCTCGCGGCCTGTCCGAACTGGAGGATGCCGTTCGCCGGGTAGCGGCCGGTGAGGTGGTGTTCAGCCAGGAATTCCTGGGCGACGTACTGGGGCGTCTGACCGGCAGGACGGCGGTGCTGGGCGCGAATCTGACACCGCGGGAGCGGGAAGTCCTTCATCTGCTCGGGGAAGGGCGTACTACTGCGGAGATCAGCGCTCAGCTGGGTGTAGCCCTCAACACGGGCCGCAATCATGTCCAGCGGGTGCTTGAGAAACTGGGGGCCCGGTCGCAGCTGGAAGCTGTGACCATCGCGCGACGTGAGGGGATCCTCGAATGACGCGGGAGTCCCGGCCAGGTATGCAGCAGGCCCGAAAACACACAGCTCCACTCTCGGACGCGGCCTTCACACTGCTCGTGCAGGGCGTCCTGGACTACGGCATCTTCATGCTCGACCCGCAAGGCCACATCATCAGCTGGAACGCGGGAGCGCAGAGGATCAAGGGTTACAACGCCACCGACATCCTCGGGCAGCACTTCTCGGTCTTCTACCCGCCGGAGGACCAGGCCGCGGGCAAGCCGCAGTGGGAGCTGGAGACCGCCGTGGCCGAGGGCAGGCTCGAGGACGAGGGCTGGCGCGTCCGCCAGGACGGTTCACGGTTCTGGGCGAATGTAGTTATTACTGCCTTGTGGGATGAATCAGGCGTGCTGCAAGGCTTCGGGAAGGTCACACGCGACATGTCCGAACGTCGTGCGGCGCAGAATGCGCTCCACGAGCGGCGGCGGTTGTTCGACCACCTGGTCCAGGCGCAGGAAATGGAACGACGCCGCATCGCGTGGGATGTCCACGACGATTCCATCCAGGCGATGGTAGCTGTCGGGATGCGACTGGAACTGCTGGCGGACCGGGTGCCGGAGTCCTACTCCTCCGAACTGCGGCGTCTTGATGCGTCGGTGGCCGAAGCGATCAGTCGCCTTCGCAGTCTGACCTTCCGGCTGCATCCGCCAGGGATCGACAGGCACGGCCTGGTCGAAGGGCTCTCGGGCCATTTGGACGATGTCGTGGGCTCCTCATGGGGAATGGCCCACTCGTTCAAGCATCACCTGGAACGCACGCCCACGCCCGAAACGGCTATCACGATCTTCCGTATCGTCCAGGAAGCCCTGCTGAACGTGCACAAGCACGCGCGTGCGAGCAGAGTCGACGTCCGGGTCGAATCCGCTGACGATGGCATCCTGACTCGGGTCGTGGACGACGGCATCGGCGCGCCGATGGCCAAGGACGGCGCTCGGGATCATTTCGGGATCATCGAGATGCGGGAGAGAGCGGAGACCGCTGGAGGCTGGTGGTCCATGCACAGCCGGCCCGGAGAAGGAACGAAAGTCGAGTTCTGGGTGCCGAATCCGCTACCACTGCCCGCGTCGGAGGCGGTGCCCCCGAAGGATGCACCGTGACCGCGGCAGCACCGGGCGGCTCCCCCGGCGCCCCCTTCAGAGTGCTTCTGTGTGACGACAACCCGACGCTTCTGGAAGCCCTGCGCGAGGTCGTACAGGCGCAACCCGATCTGAAGGTGGTGGGCACCGCATGCGATGCGAAGCAGGCGGTGCAGCTCGCGGACCACCACCAACCACATCTCGTCGTTCTCGATGTCCGCTTCCCCGGCGGAGGCGACCACGCCGCCCGAGGCATCGCCCGGTGCTCTCCGACCAGCCGCATCGTGGCATTCTCCGCCTACGACGACAAAGCCTCCATTGAGCAGATGATCAGCGCCGGCGCCTGCGAGTATGTACTCAAGGGCACCGGCAACCGAGAACTCCTCGCCGCTCTGCGCCGTGCGACAGCGTCTCGCTAAGGCACTCTTGCATGGTTGGGGTGAGGGTGTATCGAAGCGTCGAGGAAGCGGTAGCGAGCGAAGTGGGGCGGCGGTGCCTGTCGGTGGTGGGGCTGTCGAGCATCGGGGCCTGCCGGGCCCGGCCGAGGGGATTGTGGCGCCGTGGCGGGCGAGGCACAGCCGGGCGAGTTCCTCGGGGGTGAGTGATGTGGTGGCGTCGTGCTCTGGCGTCAGCCGGCTACCGGCGCAGGCGCGAGAGGAGGCGGCTGACCTGGAAAGCCTCACCGCCCTCCCCGACCTCGCCGCCCCCGCCAGCAGTCTCCCGCCCGGCCAGCTGATAGCGGGAGCAGTCCGGGGGCGGGGTGACGTTTCAGGATGCTGCGACCCTCGCCCGCGAGCGGCGGCAGCACCCGCTCGGCCAGATGCTGCCGCTGTGCCCGATACGTCGCGCGCCAGGACGCACCGGAAGGAGATCGCTGGAAACCAGTTTCCCGTTCCGGGAGTGCGGCGAAGTTTCGGGGGGTAGCCGGACCCGGCCAAGGATGGTTCTTGCCGAGCACCTCAGCGAGAGCACGAATCTCGGTCCCTGAGGCCCGGCCAGGAGCGCCCGTACGGACCAGATCCAAAGCCTCCTCCGTTCCGCGGCCCGCTCGGAGCAGGATCTCGGCCTTCGCATACCAGGCGGGCCGCCATCCCGCCGCGACGAACGGCTCCATCACAGATAGCGCGCGCCCGAAGTCCCCCGCTTGGCACAGTCCCTCCAGCGCCCCCTCAGCACAGAACCACTCACCACGATCCATTGCCACCTGGGCCACCGAATTCAGGTGACCGTGCTCCAACAGGAGGCGCACCCTTCTGGGAGGTATTCCGCGATAGTTGCTCGCCTGCCACACAAGATCGTCCCTATCCGTGTCGGAAGCGTAGAAGCACCCACCGACATGTCACCGAGGCGCCGGCCGATCGGTCATCCTCGCTCCCCTCACGACGTGCGCCTGGCCTTTGACGACGACTCCTAGGCCGCCGCCCGTTCCTCGGGCCGTCGGCGCCGGAGGGCTGTACGCAGGAGGGCCGGCGGCTGGTACGCCATGTCGAGGGCGCCCACGTCCGTTCCCGGCGGCACGATCGCGTCGATGCGGTCCAGCAGGTCGTCGTCCAGGACGCGGTCGGCGCCGGCGAGCAGGTCGTCGAGCTGGGCCATGGTGCGCGGGCCGATCAGCGCGGACGTGACGCCGGGGTGGGCGATGGCGAAGGACATCGCGAGGTGGGTCAGCGGCATCCCCGCCTCCTGCGCGAGCGGGATCAGCCGCTCGACCGCGTCGAGGCGCCGGTCGTCCTTGAGGTGCTGGAAGCCGTAGTGGGCACGATGGGTGTCGGCCTCGCGGCCCTTGCGGTAGCGGCCGGTCAGCATGCCGCCGCCGAGCGGCGACCAGACCAGCGTGCCCATCCCGAACTCCTCGGTCACCGGCAGGACTTCGCGTTCGATGCCCCGGTTGAGGATCGAGTAGACCGGCTGTTCGGTGCGCGGCCGGGCCAGTCCGCGGGACTCGGCCACCCAGTGTGCCCGGACGATGTCTGAGGCCGGCAGAGCGGAGGTGCCGAAGGCCCGGATCTTGCCGGCCCGCTGCAGATCGGTCAGCGCCGACAGGGTCTCCTCGATGTCGGTGTCCGGGTCCGGGCGGTGGATCTGGTAGAGGTCGATGTAGTCGGTGCCCAGCCGGCGCAGCGAGTCCTCAACCGCCTTGAACAGCCAACGGCGGGATGCGCCTTGGTGGTTGGGCTCGTCCCCCATGGGGTTTCGCGCCTTGGTGGCGAGTACGACGTCGTCCCGGCGGCCGCCCTGGGCCAGCGCCTTGCCGACGATCTCCTCGGACTCCCCGCGCGAGTACATGTCGGCGGTGTCTACCAGGTTGATACCGGCGTCCAACGCCCGGTGGATGATCCGGATCGACTCCTCGTGGTCGGGGTTGCCGATGGCGCCGAACATCATGGCGCCGAGTGCGTACGGGCTGACCCGGATGCCGGTCCGGCCGAGGGTGCGGTAGCGCATGTCTGCTGTCTCCTGTGGATCGGGGATACCCCCAGCCTCCCCGCGCCGCCTCGTACGATGAATAGTTGTCCGTCCGGATTTTTTTAGCGAGAGTACGGGAGCGTGGGAATATGAGCGGTGGCGAGTGGCTGTCCGAGGTCTTCGACCTGGTCGAGGTGCGCGGGGTGCTGACCGGCGGGGCGGTGGCCCGGGGCGGCTGGCAGTCGCGGGGGCCGCTGTACGACCCGGTCAAGTTCTTCGCGATGGTCAACGGCCGGGCCGCGCTCTCCACCGACGGCGTCGACCGGCCGATCGAGCTGGAGACCGGCGACGTGGCGATCCTCACCGGACGCCGCTGGGTGGCGTTCGAGGCCGGGGACCCACCGCGCCGCGAAGTGCGCCCCGAGTCCGAGTTCACGGCAGCCGCCTTCGCGGGCTCCGACCGCGGCGCCGACGACATCCTGATAGGCGGCTGCATCAACCTCAACGAGGCCGGCCGCACGCTACTCGTCGACTCCCTGCCGCCGCTGGCCCACATCCGCGCCGCACAGACGGGCTCGGACCGGCTGCTCTCCTGCCTGACCCGACTCTTCGACGAGGCGACGGCCGCCCGGATCGGCTCGGCCTTCGCCGTCCGGCAGTACGGCCAACTGGTGCTCCTGGAGGTGCTGCGGGCGTACGTCGGACAGGCGCAACTGCCGCCGGGAGTCCTGCGGTTGCTCGCGGACGAGCGGCTGCGCCCGGCGCTCGACCGGATGCACGCCGACCCCGGCCGGGCCTGGAGTCTGGAGGAACTCGCCCGGGCCGCGGCGATGTCACGGACGACCTTCGCCGAGCGCTTCCGCGAAGTCGCCGGGACGCCGCCGCTGAGCTATCTGGTCCGCTGGCGGATGGTACTCGCGCAGCGCGCGCTGCGGGATGGCGACGCGCGCGTCGGAGCGCTGGCCGGCGAGTTGGGCTACGGCTCGGAGAGCGCGTTCAGCACCGCCTTCAAACGGGTCGTCGGCGAGTCCCCGCTGCGCTATCGGCTGCGCATGCGCGAGGAGTCCACCGAATCCACCGAGCCCAGCGCCACCGTCTGAGGACAACCCGCGGCTTCGCGAGCCGTACGCGCCGTCGAGGGCGAGCGCGGCCAGGTAGCGGTCGATTCGCCGCGGTGGGCTGGCACTTGCCCACCACCAGGTCCGCCGCAACGCCGGCATCGAGGAAGTTGGCCGTCAGCACGGCCAACGGCGTGACACGGTACAGACCCTCGAAGAGGCGGAACGGGCCCATGCTCAGTAAAGTCGCGAAGCGGCTCCAAGTCGTCCAGGGGAGCGGCCGGGTCGAGGTGGGAGAGGGGGGTGGCGTGGTCGTGGAGCCAGTTGGTGAAGCGAGTGCGGTCCGTGGGGCTGTACATGTGGGCAGTTCCCTTTCCGAACGCGGCGTTCAGGCGTGCGGCCGGGGCGGTGCGGCGGCTTCGAGGTCGTCCACCGTGCCGGACATGAGGGTCCGGACGTGGGCGGTGATGTGCTCGGCGGGCCAGTCCCACCAGGCCAGCGCGAGGAGGCGGGTGACGTCCTTCTCCTCGTAGCGGGTGCGCAGCAGCCGGGCCGGGTTGCCGCCGACGATCCCGTAGTCCGGCACGTCCTTGGTGACCACCGAGCCGCTGCCGATGATCGCGCCGTGCCCGATCCGCACCCCGGGCAGCACGGTCGCGCCGTGGCCGAACCAGACATCGTTGCCGACGACCGTGTCACCGCGGTTCGGCAGCCCCGCGAGCAGGTCGACGTGGTCGGCCCAGGAGCCGCCCAGGGTCGGGAACGGGAAGGTGGACGGGCCGTCCATGCGGTGGTTGGCGCCGTTCATCAGGAAGCGCACACCCGTGCCGAGCGCGCAGAACTTTCCGATGACCAACTTCTCCGGGCCGTAGTGGTACAGCACGTTGCGGCTCTCGAACGCGGTGGCGTCGTCCGGGTCGTCGTAGTACGAGTACTCCCCCACCTCGATCAGCGGCGAGGTCACCAGCGGCTTGAGCTGCACCACCCTCGGCTGGCCGGGCATGGGGTGGAGCACGGTCGGGTCTGCGGGTACGGGCATGGCAGGCATCCTCATCGTGTGCGAGTGGGTGATACGCGGTCGGTAACCGGTTGGTCGTGCGGCAGCGGGTGGGACGGCGGGCGTCCGAACCAGGTGCGCAGAGCCAGGCGGAGGGCGGGGAGGAGGGTGTCGGAGGACTCGCCGACAGGTGCGGCCCAGGCGATGTGGGCGTCCGGACGGATCAGGAGGGCGTCGGCCGGCCGGTCGGCGGTCTCTGCCCGGTGGATGTCGATCCGGTGGTGCCATGCGCCGGCGGTCTCCCGTAGTTCGTCACGGCCCGCGAGGTCGAGAAACAAGGGGCGTGCCGGGCGCATGAGTTCCGCGATGCTGGTTCTGCCCCGGCCGGTGTCCAGCGCGAGGTCGGGTGCGAAGGCCCCGGTCAGGACGTGCTCGGCGCCGTCGGTCTGGGGGGAGCGGATGTCGGACCCGGCGACCATGGCTCCGATGCGGCGCAGCGGCGCCTCGTCGCTGAGCAGTTCCTGGAACACTTGGCGGAGCGCCTCCGCGGCAGGGTCGTGTCCGCGGCGCAAGGCTGCCTGCGCGCGGGTGTGCAGCAGCGTCCGTGCCGCCGCCGCGCGCCGTTCGCCGTGGTACGTGTCCAACAGACCGGGCGGCGCCCAGCCGTGGACTTCGGCGGCCAGTTTCCACGCGAGGTTGACCGCGTCGAGCATGCCGGCGTTGAGTGCGACCCCGGTGGCGGGGAACTGGTGGGCTGCGTCGCCCGCCAGCAGGACGCGACCCTGGCGGTAGCTGTCGGCCTGCCGGTCCTGGAACTGGTAGCGCGACAGGCGAAGCGGCTCCCCCAGGGGCAGCTCCGCACCGAGCACGCGGCGGATGCTGTCCTGGAGGTCGGGCAGGGTCATCGGCGCGTCGTCCGTGTACGTCGTGCCCTCGTACTCGGTGGTGGAGATCAGCATCACCTCGGGCGTGAGCCAGCCGAATCCGAACACGCCCCGGTCGGTTCGCGTGAATCCCGTACGCACTCTGCCCAGACCGGGCACGTCGAGGTCGCCGTTCTCCTGCCTTCCGGCTCCCTTGACCGACGTGACCTCGCCCAGGCGGTTGACCTCGGGGCAGGGGGTGCCTGGGAACGGAATGCCCGCCATGTCACGCACACGGCTGTGCGAGCCGTCGCACGCGACCAGAAATGGGGCACGCACGTGGTACGCCTCGCCCGTGCACCGGATTTCTGCGGTCACCCCCTCCCGGTCCTGGTTGATGCCGACGGCCTCGTGCCCCCGGCGGACATGGACGCCGACCTCGCCGGCGCGTGCTTCCAGCAGCCGCTCAAGTCGTGGCTGCGGAATCTGGACGGCGTGCATCGGCGGATCCGTGAGTTGTGTCAGGTCCAGGTGCACGTTCCCGAAGGGGAACCGCGGGGCGGGGCGAGGATCGGTGCAGACCGCTTGCAACTCGCCCAGCAGACCCCGATAGCGCAGCAGTTCCAGGATCTGCCCTCCCAGGCCGTTCGCCCGCGGCGTTTCACGCAGTCGCGGTTGCCGCTCCACGACCAGGGGCCGCACACCGGCGGTCCTCAGCTCAATGGCCAGCATCAGGCCCGTCGGGCCTGCTCCCACGACGATCACGTCCGCGTCCACACGCTCACACTCCCCCAGACAGAACGGCACGGTCCGTGCCGTTCGCTGAAGGGTGCCTAGCTCTCGGAGCAGTTGTCAAGAACGGCACGTGCCGTGCCGCTAGCATGGGAGCATGACTACTGCCCGACGCAACGGCCCCGCCCTGACCGAAGCCATCATGCGAACCACTCTGGAACTGGGACAGGAACTGGGCTACGCGAAGCTCAGCATCGAGGCGATCGCCGCCCGGGCCGGCGTCGGCAAACACACCATCTACCGCCGATGGCCCTCGAAGAGCGCCCTTCTGCTCGACTCGCTGCTGTCGCTCAGCGAGTCGGCCCTGGACTACCCCCACACGGACGATGTCATGGCAGACCTGCGCCAGCAGATCCACGAAGCCATCGACCTCCTGGCCGGACCGACGTTCCGGCCGCTCTTCCAGGCCTTGGTCGGCGAGGCCCAGCACGACCCGGGCGTGGCCACCGCGCTCAACGAACGATTCATCAGCCCTCAGGCGAAGAAGACCGTCGCACGCCTGGAGGCAGCACGGAGCGAGGGTCGGCTCTCACCGGACTTCGACCTGGACTTGGCGATGGCCCTCCTCTCCGGCCCGCTGTACTTCCGGCTGCTGATCACGCAGGAACCACTCACCCACGCGTACGTCGACCGGATCCTCGACGCCCTCTTCACAGGGATGGCCAAGCGACAATGATCCGGGCAGACTGCGGGCCGCCCGGCCGCAGTCGCGGGCCGTCGCTGTTCCCGTACACGCCGGACAGGCGCCGAGCCGTAGCTCCAGCAGAACGAGACTGGCGACGCCCACCCGGCCCCCTCTGCCCATGGCCGCTGAAGCGGCAGCGCCGACTACGGGTACTCGACGCCGACGGCCACCTGACCCCCCGTATCGCCTCGGGCCTCACGTTCGAGGCATTACAGCCGTAAGCGCACTGTGCAGGAGAAAGAGCGCCAGGACAGCGAAAGTGGCGGCAGTGACCAGGCTCATCGTCGTCGCCGCGCGGCACCCACGCGCCAACCCTTGGCCCAGCCGGCCGGCGAACAAGCCGATCAGGCAGTCCCAGACCAGTCCCATGACAAGGAAGATCAGCCCGAGAATGAGCAGTTGAGCCCACAGAGGGCCGTTCCCGGTGCCCGTGAAGCGGGGCAGAAAGGCTGCGAAGAACAGCAGGGTCTTCGGGTTGAGCACATTGGTGAGGACGGCTCGGCGGAGCACCTGGCCTCCGGAGGGCGTCCTCGTCACCACGGTCTGCGGCTTCCTTGCCGACCGTGCGGTGGTCACCGCCAGCCATCCGAGGTAGAGCCCGCCGGCCAGCTCCATCACATGCTGAGCGGCAGGGATCGAGCGGAGCAGAGCAGCCAGCCCGAGTGCGGCTGCTGTCACGTGCGCGAGCATCCCCAGGGCCATTCCGGTGGCCGAGAGCAGGCCGGCTCGCGGGCCGCGCGCCAGTGCTGTGGCCACGATGAACGCGGAATCGGGCCCGGGAGCGACGGTAATGATCGCAACTGCCGCCAGATAGGCCGGCAGCATTGTGAGGTCTGGCATGACTACCTCCTCGCTCGAACGCCACCATCACACGTAACGCCTTATCGAGTTTGTGTACGTTACACCCCCTGGCGGGTCGCCGCAACGCTCAACTGCCGCTCTACGCGTTACTCTTGAGAGATGCCAGTCACCTTCACCGAGCTCCCGCTGGTGGCACTGACGGAACTCGTCAACGCGTGGGGCACGCTGCCACGCGAAGCGGCCGGCCGCGGAAACGCCCCAACCCGGCCTGAACATCTCGCCACACACCTCGGCCTGCCAACGGACGTCGAAGCCGAGCTGACGCCCGAGGAATGCACCCGGGCTGCTGACCTCCTGCACCAGATCTTTTCCGCCCAGAACACGCAAACGTGCGCGCAACGGCTGGCCCACCTGCTCGTCGACGTGGGCGCCCGCCCCGCCTTGGAGGCCACCGCCAACGACTCGCTGAGTGCCGTATGGCGCGTCGACGACCCCGGACAAGTACTCCTCGCGGCATCGGCCCTCGCCCTGCGCCAGTACGTCACCACCCACGGGATCGAACGCATCGGCACCTGCACCGGTGATCACTGCGCCGACGTCTACATCGATCGCTCACCAGGCGGCCGGCGCCGCTTCTGCTCGATCACCTGCCAAAACCGCACACGCGTGGCCACGTTCCGCAGACGCAAAGCAGCCGGCACCGACTGAGCCGAGCTCAGTCCGGCGAACAGCACATCTGGGCGCACAGGGTGGCGACATACTTGCGTACCTCCGCGGTCCTTCCGTCGCAGATCGTGAAGGTCGCCCGGCCCTGCTGGTTGTGGACACGGTATCGCTGATCGTCCCTGACGACGAGCAGCGATCTGCGGTGCGCGGACGGCCGTCGGTTCCAGCCGATCGCCGAGTACCAGTTCTTCACCCCGACCATCGAGACCTCGCACGGACTGCTCGTGGCAACCGAGATCGACGACAACTGGTGGATCGAGCCGGCCTGGTGCGAGGACCTGACCGTCCCCGGCCACCGCTGGTCCAAAGGTCAGTTCAACGGCGGGCCGAAGGAGCCAGCCCAGCATGGAGTGCAGCGGGACGAACGCGCCGGAGATCAGCGGCGGCAGGATCAACGGGTGGCGTTGTCGCTGCCCGCTTCGGCGTTGGGGCTGCCCAGGCCCATCCCGACAGTGCTCCAGTGAACGCGAGAGCGAACAGCGTCGGCATCCCGAAGGCGGCCGCCCATGCCCGTTGCCATCGCCGTCGGCACCCCCGGCCATGCTCCCCACTCCGAGCCGCGGCCCTCGAAGTCCTTGGGGGTGGTCCGGTTGCCAGTGTTCAGGACGTACACGTTGAGGAACGACAGGCCCGCGTCCTACTGGTGCAGGTAGCACGGGACCGGGCACTGGGACGGGCACCGGTTCTGGCGCAGCAACCGCCTTCTCGGCATCGGCGGCGTTACATCGGCGGCGCCACCGACTGCACCGTTCTCGGCAAGCTCGAGAACGCCACCGACTGCAAGATGTACGCCATGGCCACTGCGAGCCGCGACGGGGCCTTTCGCACCTGTCGGCAACATCCGTCCGGGCGGCTCGGCAACAGGTGAGGCTCCTGGCAGGAAGCGTCACGAGCAAGGACCGCCGTGCTCCACCAGGAGACTCGTGTGCTCGCCCACCAGTCGTCGACCGATCTGCTCAGCCGCACCCTCTCGGTACCCGAGCGCTCGGCTGCATGCCCTACGGCAGGAGAACGCGACGCGCCAGCGGTCTCTTCCCGCAGGCCGAAGGAGAACGGAGACGTCGGTATCTGCCATGCAGGGCACACCACATCAACCCTGAACTGCACTTATGCCCTCGTGGTCTGGGTCTGGAACGAGCAGATCTTTCCCTTCCCCCATGGCGGCTTCCTAGTGTTCTGGCCGGCTCGCAGAGCTGACCCGCACCGCGCGGCGGCGGCCCGCACCAGGGTCGCCGCCGCGCGGGGGATCAGTACAGGGCCTTGTACTTGTTGAAGTCGGAGTCGATCAGTACGCGCTTGCTCAGCTCACCCGTCCCGGTCGACGCGTAGCGGTAGAGATCGCCGTAGCCGTTGACCCCGACCAGGCCCGTTCTGCCGTCCCCGTTGAGGTTGTCCACGGCGGCGAACTTGTTGTAGATGTCGAAGCCGGAACCGATCTTGACGCGCGCCTTCAGCGGTGCGGACGCCTTCCCCGTGCCCTCGTACCGGTACAGCGTGCCGTCCTTGGCGATCGCCACCACGTCCGCCCGGCCGTCACCGGTGAGGTCCCCGGCGCCGACGATGAAGCGGTAGGTGCCGTAGCCGTAGCCCACCTTGACCTTCGCCGCGAGCGCGGTGCCCTGCCCGTTCCCCTGGTACAGGAACAGGTCGCCCTTGGTGTCGCGGGCGAGGAGGTCACCCGCGCCGTCACCGCTCAGGTCGCCCGGGCCGACGATGTCGTCGTAGACGCCCCAACCGGCACTGATCTTGTTGTACCCGAGGTACAGGTCGTCGTCCTCCACCCGGAGGACGTCGGATTTCCCGTCGTCGTTGAGGGAGGAGGCGTTCCGACTGAGGCCGTCGCGGGAGAGGGACGGCCCCTCACTCGCCCCGTAGAGCTCGCCGTTGTTCAGGGATTCGTACACATACCCGGTGCCCTCGGGAGCGGCGGCTATGACGTTGCGCTTGCCGGAGTCCGGGTTACCGCCCGCCCCGGCGAACAGGGACGCCTTCTGCCACCCCGACTTGCCGGTGATCCTCGCCTGTACCCGGCCGTCGCCCAGGGAGTGGTAGATGTACGTGTCACCGTTCGTCTTGCGGCCCATGAGGTCACCGCGGCCATCGCCGTTGACGTCGTCCAGTCCCACGAGTTGGTTGTACGTGTCGTACCCGTAGCCGATTTTGAACGGTGCCTTGAAGGGCTCCGACGGGTCCCCGGTGCCCTCGTGGAAATAGAGATCGCCGGCGGGCGTCCGAGTGACGACGTCGCCGATGCCGTCGTCGGTGGCGTCATTCATGCCGACGATCTGGTCGTAGGCCTGCCAGCCCGAGGCCACCTTGACGCCGGGCTCGAAGGGCTGGCCCTCGATGCGCCCGGTGGAGACGTAGAGATAGAGGTCGCCGGAGGGTGTGCGCGCGACCAGGTCGTTGTGACCGTCACCGGTCAGGTCGCCGGGCGCAACGACCTTGTTGTACTTCTGCCAGCCGTTGCCGGACCAGGTGGGAGGACCGGCGTTCCTGTCCGGGCTGAAGCAGGTGCGCAGCGTGAGTGTCCCGGAGGCCGTCAGCGTAAGGATCTCGGGCTCACCATCGCCTTGCAGGTCGCCTGGCGCGATGACGTCCTTGTAGACGACGTAGTTGGCCGGATCATCGGGGTTGTTGATCACGAAGGGGTAGTCCGGCGCCTTCGTACCCGGCGACAGATACAGATAGCCTTCCCGGTTCTGGTAGAGGATGTTGTCGCTGGAGATGTTGCGCGGCGTCGAACCGACGGCCTTCGGCGCGTCGGCGCCCTTCGCGTCGTCGGCCGAGGCCGGGGCCGCCAGCAGTATGCCGGCGGAGAGGGCGAGCGCGGTGCAGGCCGCGAGCCGGCGCGCGCGCTTCGCGTGCGCGCGGCCGGTGTGGCCGGATTTCAGTGCAAACGGGTGCAAAGCCCCCCCCAGGGGTAGTCCATGAGTAGGTGACCAGCGGCACGGAAGTGGTTCAGTCGTACATCAGCTGGCGTTCATATGACTGGCACTGGACCCCTTTGGAGGGGTCTGGTTTGAGCCATCGAATCCGTGACTTACAGGCCAGTCATGCCGCTTCGGTACGTTCCACCACCCGTCCGCCGTCCAGTTCCAGCCGCCTGCCGCCTGCCGCCTGCCGCGGAGACGGTCCCGCAGCCGCCGGTCGTGCGTGACGACGACCACCGCACCGCCGAACCCGGCCAGCGCGCCCTCCAGCTCCTCCACCAGTGCCGGGGAGAGGTGGTTCGTCGGCTCGTCCAGCAGCAGCAGGTCGACGGGTTCGCCGACCAGGCGGGCCAGTGCGATCCGGCGCTTCCGTAGTGCCCTCTGCACCGAGGCGGGCGGGGTCGTCGTCCGTGTGCGCCTCCGGGGCCAGACCGTCGTGTGGACCGATCTCCAGTTCCCGCATCCCAGGGCAGGCTCGTGGACGAAGTCCGGTTCGATCTCGGGCAGTACCTCGGTGAGATCGAGAGGGCCTACCGGGAGTGGGGTAACTGCTGACGGCCAGGCCGACCCGACGGGAGATGACCGTCGCGATCCGTGGTCCGGTTGAACAGGCGCATGAGAAGCGCCCAGGGTCATCGGCGCGCATCGTGCCGACGGCGCCTACGTGATGGCGCGGCCCCCAACGCGTACCCCGGCAACAGGCGAGGCAGTGGCTGGGCCATCGGCTTGACTGAGCGAGCCAGGAACCCTGGCTCGAGGATGAGCATGGCCGGCTGTTGGCAATGGTCACCAACGGCACACACGCGATGGTGCTGTTGATGCACGACGACGCGGACCCCACGTCCCACTGCCCGTGGGTGCGTGGCCAACAGCGTCTCGCCGCTGGAGTCGGCGACGGTGGAGTGAAGCATGACCTGTGACTTCGTGCCCCTGATCTCCGCCGGGGGCTCCGGGCGAGGAGAAGCCACCCGCAACGACCGGACGCACAGGGCGGCGCCGCCCCTCCCCCCGGCCTTCGTCGCCCCGTACCGTACGGGGCGACGAAGGAGAGGATCATCATGACGGGACTGCACCTGGGCCCACTGCTGAGGTACACCGACGGTTCGTGCGCGACGGTCTGGGTCGAGACGAGCGGCCCCTGCACCGCCGAGGTGCGCTGCGCCGACGGGGCGCGGGGCGCGGCCGGCACCTTCCTCGTGGCCGGCCACCACTACGCCTTGGTCCCGGTGGAGGGCCTGACCCCCGGCACGTCGACGCCGTACGAGGTACTCCTCGACGGTGCGAGCGTGTGGCCGCCGCCCGACTCGCCCTTCCCGCCCTCGGTGATCGCCACGCCCGCCGACGACGACGGCCTGCACGTCGCCTTCGGCTCCTGCCGCTGGGCCGCGCCGCCGGCGGGCGGCAAGGACCCGGTGGGCCCGGACGCCCTGGACACCCTCGCCGCCCGGATGGCGGCCGACCCCGGGGGCGCCCGCCCCGACGTCCTGCTGCTGCTCGGCGACCAGGTGTACGCCGACGAGGTGTCCGACGCCACCCGCCGCTGGATCGGCGACCGTCGCGACCTGGACGAACCGCCCGGCGACCAGGTCGCCGACTACGAGGAGTACACCCGCCTCTACTTCGAGTCCTGGCTCGACCCGGAGGTGCGCTGGCTGCTGTCCACCGTGCCGAGCTGCATGATCTTCGACGACCACGACGTCATCGACGACTGGAACACCTCCGCCGCCTGGCTCACCGACATGCGGGCCACCGACTGGTGGCAGGAGCGGCTGCTGAGCGGGCTCATGTCGTACTGGGTGTACCAGCAGCTGGGCAACCTCTCTCCGGCCGAGCTGGCCGCCGACCCGCTGTACGCGGCCGTCCGCGAGGCCCCCGACGGCACCGCCGCCCTGCGCGCGTTCGCCACCCGGGCCGACGCCGACGCGGCCTCCGTCCGCTGGAGCTACCGGCGCGACTTCGGCCGCACCCGGCTTCTCATGGTGGACTCCCGCGCGGCCCGCGTCCTGGCGGAGGACCGCCGCTCGATGCTCGACCCGGAGGAGGCCGCCTGGGTACGCGAGCAGATCCTGGACGGGCGGGGCTCGTACGACCACCTGCTGATCGGCACATCCCTGCCCTGGCTGCTGCCCCACCTGGTGCACGACGTCGAAGCCTGGAACGCCGCGATGTGCGGCGGCGAGCGCGGCGAGCGCTGGGCCGAGCGCGGGGAACGGATCCGGCGCGGGGCCGACCTGGAGCACTGGGCCGCCTTCCCCTCCTCCTTCGACGCGCTGGGCGAACTGATCGCCGAGGCCGGTACGGGACCGGAAGCGCCCGCGACGGTGAGCGTGCTGTCGGGCGACGTGCACCACGCCTACATCGCCGAGCCGTCCTGGCCGGGGCGTGAGCCCGACGCGCGGGTGACCCAGCTGACCTGCTCGCCCGTCCACAACTCCGTGCCGCTCTCCATGCGCCTCGGCTTCCGCTTCGGCTGGAGCGCCCTGGCACGGGCCCTCGGCCGGCGCATCGCCCGGCACGGACGCTGCGCGCCGCCGGCGGTGAGCTGGCGCAGGACCGGCGGCCCCTGGTTCGGCAACCAGATCATGACGCTGACATTCCGGGGCCGGTCGGCGCGACTGCGCCTGGAACAGGCCCGGGCGGATCGTGCCGGGGCGAGCGGCCTGCGGACGATCACGGACCGGGAGCTCGCTTAGCGCGGGTAGCACACCAGCCCGGACCGCCCTCCCCCGGCCGGGGGCTTCACCCCTCGTCGAGGGCGGCGCGCAGGCGTTTCCCCAGGGTCGCTGCCTCGACGTCCGTGTAGAAGAGCGTGCCGTTCTCGGTCATCAGGGCGTGGAACCGCTGTTTCCTGTACGGCGTTCCCGGGGGCGGATCGGCGATGTGGCCGGCCATCCAGGCGTTGACGGCGACGTTGGCGGCATACAGGCCGCCACCGGTCTGAGCGAGGGAGTCCTGCGCGGAGACGTCGACATCGGCGACCTGGCCCCGCTCCGGGCCGCCATCGCGCTCGCCCAGCACGGTGCCGATTGCTCGCCGCCGTCACGGTGGAGACCGTACAAGGCGAGGGGGGATCAATACGGCCCGTCCGGCCTGGCTGAGGGCGCCCGCTGCCTGGACTCGGGCGCACGGCGCCCTGCTGGTGGTCCACGACAGCCAGTTGGGCTGCGGGCGCACCGGCCCGTTCTTCTCCTTCGAGATTTCTGGCATCGTCCCCGACGTCGTCTGCCTGTCCCAGTCCATCAGCGGGTACGGGGCACCCATGGCACTCACCCTGATGCGTCCCGAGTACGACGTGTGGGCGGCCCCGCGAACACAACGGCACCTTCCGCGGGTACAGCCCAGTTCGTCACGGCCGCACGCGCCCTGGAGGTGTTCTGGTCGGACGGCGCGTTCCAAGCCGGAACCACATCGATGGGCGAACGAGTACGCCGTTCCCTCACCAGGACGGCCGACCGTCACCGGCTTCCCGCCCCGCGCGGCCGGGGTTTTGCCTGGGGCCTTCCCTTCGACCGCCCGAGCGCGGCCCGCGAGGTCTGCGACGCCGCCTACCGGTAGGGGCTGCCGCTGGAGACGGTGGGCCCCGGGGACGAAGTGGTGAGACTCCCGCCGCCCACCGTGGCGGAAGAGCAGATGGAGCGGGGCCTGACGGTACTCGACGAGGCCGTCGGGGCGGTGGCCGGAACCCGGGCCCTCGCGGCCTGACCGCGAGCCGGCCAGAAGCAGTCGCCAACCTCGGTGACACGTTCCCCGGGGCAACGAACGGAGAACGCGGATGTCAGTCGATCTCATCGGCTTCCTCGGCGTGGTGCTGGTGGCGTACGTGGTGCCCGGGCCGGACTTCCTGGTGGTGTTCCGGTCAGCCGTCGAGCATCCGACCAAGGGGCGAGCCGCGGCATTGGGCGCCCAGGCAGGACTGTGCGTGCATATGCTCGCCGCCGCCATCGGGCTGTCGGTGATCGCCGCCCGCTCCCCGGCGGTCTACGACGCGATCAGGCTCCTGGGCGCCGCCTACCTTGTCTACCTGGGGGTACGGGCAGTCCTCGCCGCCCGGAAGACCTCAGCCGGCCACGAGACGGAGGAGAGCCCGGACGTCGCCCCGCAATCGACGCGGGAGGCGACGCTGTCCACCGGCGCCCAGTGGCGCTCCGGCTTCGCCCAAGGATTTCTCACCAACGTGCTCAACCCCAAGGCGGCGCTGTTCTTCCTCAGCATCCTGCCGCAGTTCGTCCACGGCGGCGGCTCGGTGACCCGGCAGATCTTCTTCCTCGGTGTCCTGGACGTTCTGATCGGCCTCGCCTACTGGTTCGCCCTCGTCGCGGTCGCCACCAGGCTGCGTGCCGTGCTGGCCCGGCCGAAGATCAGGCACCGCTGGGAACTGACCACCGGGTGGCTGTTCATCGCCATCGGCATCGGTGTCGCGGCAGTCGCCTGATACAGGACGCTCCCGTCGAGAATCCTGGCTCCGCCCTTTCGGGGAGGGGGCGAGGTGGTTGTGGCGGAGCCGGCCGAGTGGTCACAGCCAGCCTTGCGCGCCCACAGCCCGCACGGTCAGACCTTCGGTCACTCCGGCCCTCAGTGTCCGGTCGACGTGATCGGTGATCCTGGCCACCGGGCCGTCCGGGAACGCCGCTGGGCTGAACAGAGGACCCGTGACAGCGTGGGGCCCGGGAACGCGAGCGCCCAGAGGCCGCATCTCCTCGGGAAGTTCATGGAGAGGCGTTGATCAAGCTGCTACAGGCTCAGAACCCCGCTGTGGATACCTAGAGGTATTCCTGCGTCGCGGTGACACGACCGAAGCGCGGGAAAGTCTTCGCCACCGCGAAGTCGTGTTCCTCCGCGGCCGTGCCCGACATGGCGTCGGCGACGAACTCGACCTCGTAACCGAGATCGCTCGCGGCCCTGGCTGTGGACTCCACGCCCATCGTGGTGACCAGTCCGCCCAGAACGACCGTTTCCACGCCCAGTTTACGCAGCTGAGCGTCGAGGTCCGTGGTCGCGAACGCGCCGACGCTGCACTTCACCAGTACGACGTCCCCATGCTGCACCAAGCCGGGCGCGAAGTCGCTGCCCGGTGGCTGCTCGGCGACATGGGGCCGGTCGACGCGGACCTGGATCACCGGCCGACCCTGCACACGGAAGGCGTTGGCCAGATCCAGGCATCGTTTCAGCACCTCGTCGCCCGTGTACGGGGCGAGTGGTAGCGCGATGATGTGCGGCGTCAGATCGATCAGCACCAGAGCGGTTGTCATACTGCTTGACCCTGGCCTCGCCGTTTCGGTTGAGATGAGGCCGCAAGCGGGGAGAACATACGAAAGGGCCTTCTGAGCTGGGATGATGAACCCTTTCGAGGGGTTGTGTCGCTCACGCGGGCGCACGTTTGCTGACGGACCTTGCCGATGCCACCGGTCCGACCACCGCCTACTCCACTGCGCTCAGGCCGCTGCGACCGTGAGGCACCGGGCACGATCCAGGTCGGGCCGCCACCGATCTCACCGCGTTCCTCGCCAACAGCAGCCCAGCAGATCAAACCAACATGTTGATTCTCTGCAGGCCCTCAGACGAGTTGGGTGCGTGATACCGGGGCTTCATCTTCGGCGGGTGGGGCCGAACCAGTCCAGGCACAGAACCGTGGCGTCGTCCCGCACGTCACCCCCGCAGGCTTCGGTGACCGCGGCGACCATGGCGCGCACGGCTTCACGGGGATGATCCTTGGCAGTGTCGCGCAGCAGGCCGGACAGGTCGACGGCTTGCGCTTGGCGTTCCTGCATGCCGTCGGTGTAGAGGAGGATGCGGTCGCCGGGGCGCAGGTCGAGGTCCTGTACCTGATAGGTGCCCTGCGCGGAGACGCCGAAGGGGAGATTGATATGCAGGCGGATCTCCTCGACTGTGCCGTCACGCAGTCGCAGCGGCCAGAGGTGGCCGGCGTTGACCAGTTGGGTGCTGGTGCCGTCCAGGGCGATACGCAGGAGCTGGCCGGTGGCGAAGGTGCGGTGGCCGTGATCGAGGAGCGCCTGGTGCGTCTGGCGGGCCTGTTCGGCCAGGTCCAGGCCCGCGCGGCGGGCGCCGCGGGAGGCGTTGACGGCCAGGGTGGCCATGAGGGAAGCGTCGACGTCGTGACCCATCGCGTCAGTGATCGACAGGTGCAGAGTGTCCTCGTCGAGGCTGTAGTCGTAGGTGTCCCCGGCGATGTCGGAGGCGGGGACCAGGGCGCCGGCGAGAGTGAACTCGGGCGCCTCGCACGACGGCGCCGAGGGCAGGAGCTGGCGCTGGATCTCCGCAGCCAGGGTGACCGAGGTGGTGCGGTTGCCCCAGTGATAGAGATCGGTGAAGCGTCGATCGGTGACGATGACATACGCCAGCGCGTGCGCCACGTCCGCGACCTGCTCCAGCACGTCCTCGGTGGCATCGTCGAGATAGAGCTCCAGCACACCGATGGCGTCTCCGCGGTTGGTGACCGGTGCGAGCACCCGTCGTCCCTGTCCGCCCTCCAGCACCACAACCGGCTTCTGGGTGCGCAGGACATCGTCGTACATGCTGCCGGCCAGTATCACCTGGCCGGCGCCGTGCTCCCGTGTTGCCGCCTTCTCCTCATGGACTCGCAGCAGTCGCCGGCCCACGACGTCGACGAACAAGAACGACACGTGCCGCGCCCCGAACCGCTCACGCAGAATGTGCGCCACCACATCGAGTGAGCGCACCGGCGCGGCCGCCTCGGCCGCAGCGAGCACCTCTGCCAGTCCGACCCGATCCCGCTCCACAACAGCCTCCCAAGCTTGCGGACCTTCCTTCCTTCCCCCTGTAGGCCCAGGCATGACCGTATGTCTCAATCTCACAAGCCTCGGCGACGCGGGCCGGACGAGGGACGTCGGCTCGGCACGGACCGGAGGCGAGGGCCCGACTGCGGCGGCCCGAGGAGCGCGGACCGGGGCGCCGGGCGCGGGACGCGCCCCGCGTGCCAGGCCACCCGTGAGCCGCGGCACCAAGCCGCGTTGCCGGCCGCCTAGGTGCCGGCCGGGGGTGCGTGGACCTCGGCCGACGTCGGCCAAGCCGGCCCCCGATTCGATTGAGATCACGTGCGTACCGCGATGGTGGGACCGCGAAGCGAGCTTCCGTACGTGGACGGCGATGCGCCACCCGGTTCGCGGCTACCGGGTCGATGCCCTCCCGCTCGCACATCAGTAGGTGCTCGGCCAGTCCACGGCCGTAGGCATCGATCAGGCGCGGGGCAACATGATCAACGACCAAGCCCTCGACGCGCTACCGCCAACCACGCACGAGCTCGCTAGTTTCGTATGCACGTGCGATGGTCTGGTGATCATCTCTCTGTCCGTCGACGCCATCTCCGCGGCGCGCGAAAGCCGGAGGGCCGTCAGCTTCCTCCTTGGCGCTGCCCTGCTGATGGTCGTGCTCCGGTTCGCCACCGCGTCATGGCGGCGGGTCAGCCCCCTGCATTTCGGTGAGGCCGCCGACGGCATTCTCTACATCGACACCACCCAGTGGTCGCAGAAGCTGGCTGCGGAAAAACGCAGGGACTCGATCACGCAGGAGTTACGGAACTTCTTCGCCGGAGCCAGGAGCAGCGACTCCGCGAAGTACCCTGCCGGCCCGCTGGGCAGCCGTCTGGCCTGCGGGCACTGCGAGAACAAGGCCACCATGTCCCTATGTGCCTGAAGCGACGCGGGCGCCCTCGGCACGTTCGCGCAGGATGGAGTCGGAGAGCTTTCCGGGGCAGCCAGGACAACGCTCGATTGCAGGAACGCATCCGCCCAGCGCAGCTGAAGCCGCACAGGCAGACACTCCGTCGAACGCCCCGCACAGCAGCAACGAAGCTGTCGTCCCCGGCTCGTCCCCCAGCAGGCGCAGGTATGCGAGCGGCGGCGGAGACAGACGCTGCGCGTCATCGAGACACCGCTGGCCCGGCCACGGCGCCGGGTAGGGGCGGGGTCCGTCGTACACGAACCGGGAAACGCTGAGGCGGAACCGGTGCGGCGAGCCGGGAGCGGGTAGGGGTAGCACAACGATTCCACGACAGACCTTGGAAAGTAACCCACCATGACCGACGACGCCTATCTCTTCCTCGCCGACGACATCCCCGGTCCAGGCCGGCCGGGCACGCCAGTCTCCGTCGCCGGAGAGCTGGAGTGTCTGCAGACACCGGCCGTGCGCGCCTGGCTCGATGCCCACCGGACCGACGCCGCGTCTCCGGCGCTGCGCGTCGTGCCGCCCGAAGAGACCGGGATGATCCCCGAGGGAGCGGAACGGCTTCCGGTGCCGCTGACCGCCGAGGAGCTGGACGGGGTACGCCGGGCCGGGGCCACCGACCAGGTGGCAGCCGTCGAACAAGAACTGCTCTCCTACCGTGACAGCGAGGAGGGACGCGACGCCCTGCTGCACCGAGCCCTGGCCGCCGGCGTACCGGCGCACCGCATCGTGGAGCTCTCCGGAGTGGACCCCACGGTTCTGCCCACCACACCGCACTCCTGACGGACAGATCCCACACACCGGCACTGTGGGCCCCGGACCCCCGTGTTGACCGGTCACCGCAGAGCCACGGGGTGGAACAGCAACGTGGCTCAGCGAGCGGGGCGAGTGCTCCTTGGCGCACTCCGGCACGATCCGCGAGCGCCGAGCCGGTCGGACGCGCTCGCACCGCTGTCCCGGAGCTAGGCTGGCGGAGGGGCAGTCGCCTGGCCCGACAGCAAACCGAAGCGCGATCACCGGAGCACCCGTTGCCGAGGGGTGCAACCGCAGGACGCGGTCTGTCCGTCGGTATGGCCGCTGGAGGGCCGCCCCGGGTTCTTCGTGCAGGAAAGTGTCGAGGTGCGACAGGTGAGTACGTACGAGACGGCGCCCGACACGTCGTCGAGTGCGTCGCCGGCGGTAGGCCGGGCGCTGGACATGCTGGTATATCTGGCCGCGCGTCCCGGACTGGTACAGGCCGCGACCCTCGCCCGCGATCTGGGCATCCCGCGCTCCTCGGCCTACCACATCCTCACCGTGCTGGCCGACCGGGGTTTCGTCACCTACGTACCGGCAGAGAAGGCGTACGGACTCGGCGTCACCTCCTTCGAGGTGGGCTCCGCCTATCTGCGTCACGAGCCGCTGGAACGGCTCGCCAGGCCCATCCTGCGGGCCCTGGCCGGTCGGCTGGGCCAGACGACGCACCTGGGCATCCTGCACGGCGCGGAGACGGTCTACCTGCTCAAGGAACGCCCGCCCGCGGGTCGGACGGGAGCGGTGGACATCGCCCTGGTCACCGACATCGGTGTCCGTCTGCCGGCGCATCTCACGGCCAACGGCCGCGCCATCCTCGCCCACACCTCCGAGGCACAACTGCGGGCGCTCTTCCCCCGGCCAGGCGATCTGACCACGCGTACCGGGAGGGGCCCCCGCACGCTGCGTGGGCTCGTCGAAGACCTTGCCGCTGAGCGTGCGCGCGGCTGGTCGCAGGAAGTCGAGCTGGTGACCCGCGGGTTCTGCTCGATGGGAGTGGCGGCGTTCGATCACCACGGGCGTCCCATCGCCGCCATCAGTACGACGTGGCGCCTGCACCACGGCCGGCATGACAGCGACGCGGTGCGCGAAGCCCTTCGGCAGGCCGCGGCCCGTCTTACGGCGGCCGTCTCGGGCCAGGTGCCGGAATCCGGCTGAGTGCCGGCGCACGGTGAGATCCCGGCTCCGGGGTGGACGGGCGGGCAGGAAGAGTTCGGCGCCGCGCTCGCCGTGAGCGAGGAGGTGTCTCGGATACGAGAAAGCGCGCTGATGTCGCTGTTCGTGCGTCCGTCGCTGCCGTGTCATGGCAGGGAAGTTGTGCCAACCCCTTCTAAGGACCGCATATGACCAGCGTTTCTCCCGACGCGCCCGGCGCCGTCCGCGCTCCCCGCGGCACCGAACTGAACTGCCTTGGATGGCAGCAGGAAGGCGCTCTGCGCATGCTCATGAACAACCTCGACCCCGAGGTCGCCGAGCGCCCCGAGGACCTCGTCGTCTACGGCGGCACCGGCAAGGCGGCCCGCAACCGCGAGTCGTACGACGCCATCGTCCGTACGCTCAAGACGCTCAAGGACGACGAGACGCTGATGGTGCAGTCCGGCAAGCCGGTGGGTGTCATGCGGACCAACGAGTGGGCGCCTCGCGTGCTGCTGGCCAACTCCAATCTGGTCGGCGACTGGGCGAACTGGGAGGAGTTCCGTTCGCTGGAGTCCCGGGGGCTGATGATGTACGGCCAGATGACGGCCGGGTCGTGGATCTACATCGGCAGCCAGGGCATCCTCCAGGGCACCTACGAGACTTTCGGAGCCGTCGCCCGCAAGAAGTTCGGCGGCAGCCTGGCCGGCACCATCACCCTGACCGCCGGTCTCGGCGGCATGGGCGGCGCGCAGCCGCTCGCCGTCACGATGAACGACGGTGTGGCCATGTGTGTGGACGTGGACCCCACGCGCATCGAGCGCCGCATTGCCCACCGCTACCTGGATGTGGTGGCGGACGACCTCGACCACGCCCTCCGGCTCGCCGTGGAGGCCCGCGACGCCCGCGAGCCGCTTTCCATCGGCCTGTGCGGCAACGCCGCCGAAATCTACCCCGAGCTGCTTCGGCGGGGAGCACCCATCGATATCGTCACCGACCAGACGAGCGCCCACGACCCGCTCTCCTACCTGCCCGTCGGCGTGAGCCTGGAGGAGTGGCACCAGCAGGCGGACAAGGACCCGGCCGACTTCACCGAGCGTTCCCGCTCCTCCATGGCCCAGCACGTCGAGGCGATGGTCGGTTTCCTCGACGGCGGTGCCGAGGTCTTCGACTACGGCAACTCGATCCGTGACGAGGCACGCAAGGCGGGCTACCAGCGGGCGTTCGACTTCCCCGGCTTCGTGCCGGCTTACATACGCCCGCTGTTCGAGGAGGGCCTCGGCCCGTTCCGGTGGGCCGCCCTGTCCGGGGACCCGAAGGACATCGAGGCCACCGACAAGGCCGTCATGGAGCTGTTCCCCGAGAACGAGCACCTGCACCGCTGGTTGAAGATGGCGGGTGAGAGGGTGGCGTTCGAGGGCCTGCCCGCGCGCATCTGCTGGCTCGGCTACGGCGAGCGCCACAGAGCCGGTCTGCGCTTCAACGAGATGGTCGCCTCCGGTGAGCTGTCCGCCCCGGTCGCCATCGGACGCGATCATCTGGACTCCGGTTCGGTGGCCTCGCCCTACCGGGAGACCGAGGCCATGCTCGACGGCTCCGACGCCATCGCGGACTGGCCCCTGCTCAATGCCCTGGTCAACACCTCGTCCGGCGCCTCCTGGGTGTCCGTCCATCACGGCGGAGGCGTCGGCATGGGACGGTCCATCCACGCCGGTCAGGTCTGCATCGCGGACGGCACCGAGCGCGCCGCCCGCAAGCTGGAGCGCGTGCTGACCAACGACCCCGGAATGGGTGTCATCCGGCACGTGGACGCCGGTTACCAGCACGCCACGGCGGTCGCCAAGGAGCGCGGCGTACGGATTCCGATGGCGGAAGGCGGCGCCGCATGAGGTCCCCCATGTCCGAGCAGGAGGTCCGCGCGGACATACCGCCCGTCGCATGGACCGGCCGGGACGACGGCCCCGGTGCCGAGGACCTGCGCTGGCACCACGCCGTCCACCTCGACCTGGAGCGGGCGGCGCCCGACGAGATCGCCTTCGTCGGCTTCCGCAGTGACGAGGGGGTCCGCCGCAACAAGGGCCGGGCGGGCGCCGCCGACGGCCCGGCAGCCCTGCGCCGCGCCCTCGCGTCGATGGCGCTGCCGGAGCGGCTTCGAGCACTGGACGTCGGGGACGTGGAGGTTGCCGGGGGCGGCGAGGACGTTCTCGAGGCGGGGCAGGAACGGCTGGGGCGCGCGGTCGCCGCGCTTGTCGACCGCGGGCACCCGGTGATGGTGCTGGGCGGCGGGCACGAGGTGGCCTACGGCAGTTACCTCGGGCTGGCGCAGACCCGCGCCCTGCGCGAGGGCGGTCGGCTCGGGGTGCTCAACCTCGACGCGCACTTCGACCTGCGCGACGATGCCCGGCCCAGCTCCGGCACGCCCTTCCTCCAGATGGCGCGCAGCGAGGAGCGGCAGGGCCGCGGGCTCGACTACCGGGTGCTGGGCATCAGCCAGCCGAGCAACACCCAGCGGCTGTTCTCCACCGCGTCCCGGCTCGGTGTGCGCTGGCTGGCGGACACCGACTGCGGCCCGTCGGACCTTGAGCGCACCCTGGCGTTCGTGGACGACTTCTTGGCGAGCCGCGACGTCGTGCACTTGAGCATCGACCTCGACGTCCTGCCCGCCGCGGTCGCCCCGGGTGTCAGCGCGCCGGCCGCCTACGGGGTGCCGATGGAGGTCGTCGAGCGGGTCTGCGCCCGAGTGGCCGCCAGTGGCAAGCTCGCGGTCTGCGACATCGCGGAGCTGAACCCGGAGTTCGACGTGGACCAGCGCACGGCGAGAGCGGGTGCCCGCCTGATCCACCGGGTGGCGACCACCCGCGCCTGACGGCCCCCCGGGTGGGTCCGGCCGACGGCACGCCCCGGCCGCCCCTGCGGGCCCCGTAGCAGGCTGCCGGGCCGTGCGGAGAGCGGCACGAGCTGCGGCCCGGCGGCCGCGGCTCGTGCCATGGGCGGCGTCCGGTCAGCGGCCGGCTCACCACGGCCGGATCGGGCAGGTTCCCACCCGCCGTCCCTCGCCGTCCAGCAGATGCCCCATCCTCTTTTCCGTCCGCACGCCAAGGACGCGGTCGGTCACGTCGAGGCTGGGGAGCTGGGCGCAGGCTGCCGTTTCGCGTTGCTGAACGGAGCCGATGTCCCGGAGCCAGTAGGTGACCAGCACGTTGGCGGATCCTGTGACGGCGGCGAGCAGGCGGCACTCGGGCAACGTGGCCAGAGTGCGGTGCAGGCGGTTGACCTCACCCACCGGGGCACGGCCGCGGAAGGTGACGGACACCGGCAGTCCCGAAACGGCAGGGGCCATGTCGCAGCGGAACGCCAGTATTCCGCTCGCGGTGAGGCGGCCGAGCCTTCGCCGGACGGTGGCGGCGCTGCTGCCGGTGAGAGCGGCCAGGTCCGCGAGCCGGGTGCGGCCGTCCCGCACCAGCGCGTCGAGGAGCGCGTGGTCCGCCGGGCCCAGGTCGAGGGCGCTGCCGCCCGCTGCGGCCCCGCTCTCCGACCGCCCCAGCGCCGAGAGCTGGGACGGATCGAGCGACCCCAGCCGCCACCGCGTGCCCTCCGCGTACAGGGAGGTGGCGACCACCCATTCCACGTCGACGACCCCGGGCAGGGGGATCAGCTCCTCGCTCACGAACCGGTGCACACCCACGAGATCCGCAGCCAGTACGTCCAGCATGAGATCGGTGCGTGACGCGGCGACCAGTTCGACCGTCACCGCCTCGCGCAGTCGTCCGATCCGCTCAGCCAGGCGCTGCCGGGCGGCGGGAGCGCAACGGACGAAGACGAAGGCGGTGCAGCCGCCACGGGAGAACGCCGGACCGGGCACCGCCGTGACCCAGGCCAGCCCCAGTGCGGACAGCCGGTCCCAGCGCCGGGCCAGCGTGACCGGCGTGGCGCCGAGCGGAGACGCGAGATCCGTCCAGGAGGCCCGAGGACGAATCTGCAGCGCATGCACGAGCGCCAGATCCAGTTCGCTCACGATGCCCGAATCCAACAAGGGGGCCTCTCAAAATGAAGGTTCTCATCATTATTGCGCCCCCTTGGTTCTCCGGTCGCACTCTAGCCACCACGTCGTGTTCCAGCCAAGGGAAAGAAGGTGGGTCGTGAGGCAAGCCGTCAGCCAGGGCCGTGGCCTGATAGCGACGATGATCCTCGTCGTGGTCTGCAGCGGTGTCGTCCAGGGGTATCTGACTCCGTTGCTGCCTGTCGTGGGCGCCCACGTCGGCATCGGCGGAGTAGGCCAGAACAATCTGTACCTGTTGTCACAGGTCGCCTTTGCCGTGCTGACGCCATTGCTCTCGCGTTGGGGCGACATGTGGGGCCACCGGCGGCTGCTGCTGGTTGCCGTCGCCCTGGTCGCCGTCGGATCGTTGCTGATAGCCGCCAGGCCCACCACCGCCACGCTCGCGGTCGGCATGGTGCTCCAGAGCGCGGTGGTGGGCTTCTTCCCGCTGCTGGCCGGAATCCTGCGCTCCCGCGCGCCCGAACACAGCCGTGTCGGCATGTCGGTCCTGGTAGGCGCGCTGCTCCTGTCCATCGGCACCGGCGGTTTCGTGGCCGGGACGCTCAGCGACGAGCACGCCCTCGCCGGTCTGTGGACCGCTGTTCCCTTCTGCGCCCTGGCGCTCGCCGCTGCCTTCGCCCTCCCGACGAGCACCACCCCCCGGGCCGGCCGGTTCAACACCCCCGCAGCCCTGCTGCTGACCATCGGACTCGGCGCCCTGATCCTCGTACTCACCGAGGGCGGCTCCTGGGGCTGGGCGTCGGCGTCCACCCTGCTCACGCTGGTGGCCTCGCTCCTGGTACTGACCGTATGGGTGCGGGTGGAACGGAACTCCTCTCATCCGCTGGTGAACATCCGCCTGCTGAGCAACCCGCGGCTCGCGGCGGTCAGCGCGCACACCTTCTGCATCGCCTTCGGCGCCATCGGCTTCCTCGGCGCGAACGCCGTATACCTCGGCACAGAGCCGGACGGAGACGGGCTCGGACTGGGACTAGGGGCACGGGCCATCTCCCTGGTCTCCCTCGCCATGGTGGCCCTCGGCTTCATCGGTTCCACCATGACGCCCCGCCTGGCCAGGACTGTCGGCGACCGCGCCGTGCTCGTCACCGGCGGCTGTACCGGTGCCCTCGGCTTCCTCAGTCTGTGCCTCTTCCACTCGTCACTGCCGCAGTACCTGGTCGGCGCCCTGATCGTCGGCCTGTCCACCGGCATGTTCGAAGCCTCCACCCGGTCGCTGTCCGTCGAGGTGGTCCACGAGGAGGAGACCGCACTGTCGGTCGGCGTCAACGAGATGGCCCTCTCCCTCGGTGCGGCGATCGGTGCCGCCGTGATCGGCTCCCTGTGGGCCGGCAACACCACCGCCCAGGGCGCCGTCACGGGGGCGGGATACCAGTGGGCCTGGGCAGCCTGTGCGCTCGTCGCGCTCGCCGGAGCGGCGGTGGGTCTCCTCTTCCGCCAGTCGCCCCAGGCGCCCGCGCCCGAAGCCGGCACCGTCACTGTCGGGAGGACGGCATGACCAGCACAGCCGCCTCGTCGCGGGAACGCGCGCTCATCCTCTCGGCCGACGCGGTGCGCGACAGTGGCCGGACGCTCATCGAACTCAGCCACAGCCTGCACGCCGAACCCGAGACCGCCATGCGGGAGTTCCGGTCGGCCGCGAAGATCGCGCGCGTCGCCGAGGACGCCGGATTCGACGTCACCACCGGCGTCGCGGACCTGCCCACCGCCCTCGTAGCCACCTACGGCACAGGCGACCTGGTGATCGCCTTGTGCGCCGAATACGACGCGCTGCCCGGCATCGGACACGCCTGCGGACACAATGTGAACGGTGCGGCGTCCGTCGGAGCGGCCCTCGGCCTCGCAGCCGTCGCCGACCTCATCGGCATCACCGTCAAACTCATCGGCACCCCCGCCGAGGAGGACATCGGCGGCAAGGCCCTGCTCCTGGAGGCCGGGGTTTTCGACGACGTGGCCGCCGCGTTCATGGCCCACGCCGCGGGCGAGGACTCCATCGGCGGTTCCTCCCTCGCCATCGGCGCCTGGGACGTCACCTACCGGGGAAAGCCGGCCCACGCCGCACTCGCCCCGTGGGAAGGGATCAACGCCCTGGACGCGCTCACCCTCGCCCGCACCGCCGTAGGGCTGCTGCGCCAGCAACTCCCCCCGGGCACCATGGTCCACGACATCGTCTTCGGGGCCGGCGACGCGGTCAACGTCATCCCCGACACCGCGCGGGCCCGCTACGAGCTTCGCGCCCGCACCGCCGAGGACCTGGCCGGTGCCCGCACCCGGGTGCGCGCCTGTCTGGAGGCGGCGGCGCTGGCAACCGGTGCCGAGCTGGAAATCAAGCCGCACGGAGCGGACTTCGACGACCTGCGGCAGGACGGCTTCCTCACAGACGCCTACGCACGGGCGATCAGATCCCTGGGCCGCGAGCCCGTGGACCGCCGGGGCAGCGTCATGGCCTCCACCGACATGGGCAACGTCTCCCGCCGTCTGCCCGCCCTCCACCCGACCATCGGCTACGAGACCGAAGGCGCCCATCACCACACGGCTCCCTTCGCGGAGTACGGCGCCTCGCCCGGCGCGGACCGCGCCGTACTGGACGCCGGGATCGCCCTCGCCCACGTCGGGGTGATCCTGGCGACCAACCCTCAACAGCGGGAGCGGTGTCTGCAACTGCTCGCGCACCGGTAGGCGGCAGTCGGACCCCGGCGAGACGACCACGGGGGCCCGAGCGCCTGCGCGGTCGTCCTGTGGGCCGCTCCCCGAGTATCCGATCCGATCTCGCGGCCAGGAAATTCACCGGACCCCACTACCTCTCCTGAATCAGCCCTCGACGTTGACTCCGGTCGTCGCGCAGCGTCCGGGACGGGGATCTCTCCCCTTGGGCGGCATGTCATGGTCGGTGCGCGGGCTCTGTCCACAGGGCCGCGACGGGAGGTACGTGCGGCGGATACCTCCGGCGCTGCCCCTGCTGTCCGGCGTCGACCATGGCTCCGGGTAGGGCGCGAAGCGCGACCACCGCACGTCCGAGGGGCAGCGGGTTCTCGCTCTCCGCAGCGGGCGCGGAATGAGAAGGGATCCTTCTCCACTGTGCGCTATGACCGGTGAGCGTTGGCATCAGCCGTTGGCGAGTTTGGGGTCGGCCGGGCTCGAGAGCGCCTGGTGAGCGTGGGGGCAGGGCGTGGCAGAGGTGTTTGTGGGAATGCGCATCCGGCGTAGGAGATCACGGGTGGTGCGCTTGCGCAGTGTGCTGCGCCAGGTCAGTCCCGGGTGGCGGGACCGTAGGTGTGACAGCGCACGGGTGCCCAGGCCGGTGCTGTGGAAGCGCTCGTCTATAACGACGGTGGTGATGACGCCCTGGGCGCAGTCAGTGCAGATCCGGTAGCGGACCTGCCCGACGACCTGGCGGGTGTGCACGAGGAGCAGGCATTCGTCGCCCGGACCCGAGTCGGCCGGGATGTGCGTGGACAGGAGATCGATTGCCCGGTAAGCGAGGACACGGCGGCGCAGGCGGCCGGTGCGCCGGCCTCGGCGTGAATGCTTGGCGCCGTCATGCCCTGGCGGCGATGTCTTGGCGGAGGCCTGGCCGATGAGACTGCCGCTGGTGGGACGCGCATGTTGTCCGTGCATGACATCTCGTATGCCCGAACAGCCGACGGATACCGTTCCAGTGCGCCGAGCACCCCGCCCAGGCGCACCTCGGCTTCCCCGGCCGGGACCCCGAGGGCGCGCTTGCGCCGCGAACCCGCCTCGACGAGCCACGAGACGCGGTCCACGCCCAGGTGGCGGACGTTCTACCTGACGGCGTCGCAGGACGGTGCACACGCTACGCCGTTCCGCACGGCCGACCGCGGGCTGCGGGCTACGGGCTGCGGGCTACGGGCTACGGGCTACGGGCTGCGGGCTGCGGGCTGCGGGCTGCGGGCTGCGGGCTGCGGCAGATGACTTCCCGCCCCTGATGGGGCAAGCCGCAGGAGGCTGATCAACAAGCTGAAGGTTTGGCCAACCATCGCCGCGATCTCGTACGTCAGCCCTCGGACGGGAGGGGCTGCCTGCGGCACGAAGGACTGCTGCCGCCTGGGCCGTGCCGGTTTCAGGGGGCGTGGGCATCCAACGGAGCGAGGTAGACGCGCATGTGCGCGACGCGCCCATCGACTGTCGTCCAGTCGGCTGCAAAGCTGCCGACGCAGCGCCATCCAGCTCGTTCATAGAGGCCGATGGCTGGCGATGCGTCGGTTTCGACCTGGAGAACGGGCCTGAGTCCGACGGCTGTGGCTACTTCGCTCACCTTGGCCAGATGCGCCTACGCCGGTCTCGCCCCGGCCACTCGCAGCTCGGGCTCCTCGATCCGCGGCGAACAACCGTCCAGGGGAGGGAACAAGCAGCTCAAACGGGCCTTCCTCCTCTCCGTGTTCGCCTCCCCGAGCGACTCGGCATCGCGGGCCTCCTCCGACAAGAAGATCGCCCAGGGGAATCACCACACCCAGGCCCTGCTCCGCCTAGCCAGACGCCGGGCCGACGTGCTGTTCGCGATGCTCCGCGACGGCGCCTTCTACGAACCGCAGCCGTCGGCCGCGGTCACCTGACCTGCGGGTCTGTCAGGAGCACGACTCGATCGGCCTCGGCATCGAAGCCGAGCACGGGATGGCCGTCGTCGCCTTCCGGGTCCATCGGACCGGCTTGCCCGGCCGCCGCATGGAAACGAAAGATGGCCGGCACATCGGCAGACAGCCAGACCCGCAGCTCAGAGCGCTCGGCATCCGCCGGGCGGGACAGCACAGTCTCCGCCCGAGGCACCGGAAGCGCCGTGTCTGCCTCGGAGTACTGGCACTCCCTGGCAGTCGGTCCTCGCCTTGATCGCAGAAAAGGGCTGCTGGCGTCGCTCAGCAGTCATCAGGCCGATGAGTTCAGTATCCGTGCTCCCGGAGTGCAGCCTCCCCCCACTCCGAGATCTCTTCACCGTCTCCTGGGCGTGACTCGAGCGCTCCTGCCACAGCCGCGAGCGCGGGCCCCGGGAGTGTCTCCCCAAGCCCGCGCTCGTGAAAACGACGTCCCGCAAGGGGGTCAGTCCAGGAGGGCGGTCGCCTCGACCTCCACGAGCACATCCGGCTCGAAGAGGTAGTCGACGCCGATGAGCGAGGCCGGAGGCAGCGGGACCGGGAGGCCGATCTCCTCGGCGACGGCCTCCACCCCGGCCATGAAGTCGCCGATCTTCTCCGGCACCCACCCCGTCACGTAGAACGTCAGACGCAGCACATCCGCGAAGGTCGCATCCGCACCCGCCAGTCCGATGGCGGTGTTGCGAAGCGCCTGGGCGACCTGACCGGCCAGGTCGCCGGGCGCGACGGGGGTTCCGTCGGGACGGCGGGCGATCTGGCCGCTGACGTGTACGTGCTTGGTCCCGGCACCCACGGCTACGTGGTGGTAGGGAACCGGCTGGAGCATGCCGTGGGGGGTGAAGTGGTGAACGGTCATGAGTCTCTGGGCCTCTCTCGACTAGGTATCGTTAAGCTACCTAGTGACTGGAAGACACTTCAACGAGACCAGGTTTCGCCATGGATACCGCCCACGAAGTCCGCATCGATGCCCCGCACCGCGAACTGCTCGACCAGATCCTCGACAAGTGGTCACTCGCCGTCCTCCACGAACTCTGTGAGTCCCCGCGCCGCTTCAACGAACTCCGCCGGGCCATCCCCCAGGTCACCCAGAAGTCCCTGACCGCGACACTCCGGCGCCTCGAACGAAACGGTGTGATCGAGCGCGAGGTCGTCTCCACCCGCCCCGTGGCCGTCAGGTACCGGATCACACGACTCGGCAAGACGCTGCGAGAGCCCATCGATGTACTGCTGGCCTGGACTTCGCAGCACATGTCCGCCATCGAGCGCGCACGCGAGGACTTCGACGAACGCGAAGACACTCGACTGTGACGACAGCGGGCGGCCGAAGGACGATCGGCTTCCGGGCTGAATGCCTGGAGTAACGCTACTGGTCACAGGTGTGCGGGGCGGTGAACAGGTCCTGAAGTGAAGCTACCCCTTGATCGTGGGCGCCTGGGGACTGGAAGCTTGAGGTGCCGGACGAAGTAGCACCAGGTGGGAAGCAAGTACACGAAGCGAGACACCGAGCAGGTCAGGCGGGGCGGGCCAGTTGCGCCAGCGCGATGAGGACCCGAGCCTTCCAGCGTGACGGGTCGGACCGTACGGCAGGTTGGACATGACGAAAACGTCGAGTCCTTCGAGGCCGCCTTCGCAGCCCAGGCCGGACTGCTTTTAACCGCCGAAGGGGAGGCTGCCGGTGCTCATCCCTGCCCGGGTGTTGATCCGGACGGTGCCGGCCTCGATGGCTGCATCCATGCGGTGTGCGGTGGTGGTTGGTGGTCCACACGCAGGCGGCCAGTCCGTAGTCGGTGTCGTTGGCCTGGGCGATGGCGTCGTCGATGTCAGTGAAGGTGGTGATCACGCCGACGTGGCCGAAGATCTCTGGATACCCGACGGCGGCGGCCACAAGGCGCACGGCCGCGAAGCCAACTGCCCGAGCCGCAGCATGATGGGCTTCGACGACGCTCTACGCAATGGACCGGCAGTGCCGCCCGGCCCCCCGCCCATCAACCTGCGCTTCCGCCCCTCCCTCTCAGACAGCTCCGCCGCAGTCCGCATAGTCACCGTCCCCTGAAGTGGGCCATACGCATCGGGAGCAGCGACGGGCCGCTTCCAGCGATCAAGGAAGCCCCAGGACACGGCGATCGCGCTCCGGCCCGGAACGCGCCCGCTGAACGATCCGCACAGCGGCGACGGGGGCGGGTGGTCGGAGCCCTCGCCGGGGCGCCCCCGACTTATGCCATGTCCTCCTGGCCTGTGCAGCTTCCGTCGTCGGTCGCGACAGCACACTCGGCCGGTGCGGTGAGGTGCGAGGTGGCGTCCACGGTTGCTCGAATGTGCTGGGCGAGGGCGCGCCGGCCGGGGTCGTCGATCCAGCGCTCGAAGGCGACCTTGAAGGCGGCGATGCCGATTTCAGCCGCGAGTGCCGCGGTGGTGGCCTCCAAGCCGCGTTCGAGCAGCGCCTGGGCGAACGCGGAGACGACAGCGGCGAGTTTGGCCAGTTCGCGTTCCTGGAGCTCGGGATTGGCGGCGATGACGGCCTGCCGCTGCCGCACCAGGTCTTCGCGTTCTTCGAAGACGGAAGCGGCCTCGGTCAGTGCGTAGGCGACCAGCTCCAACGGTGCGAGCGGGGCGGGGGCGGTGGACGCGGCGCTCGCGAGGGTGTCGGCAAGTGGATTGGCGCCAGGGAAGAGGACTTCCCGCTTGTCGGCGAAGTGCCGGTAGAAGGTGCGGTCGGTGACCTCGGCCCGGGCCGCGATCTCCGCCACGGTGGTGGCGTCGAAGCCCTGGTGATTGAAGAGCTCCAGCGCCGCCTTCTCCAGGCGGCCTCGTGCGTCCGGTTTCCATCGGCTCATGCTCCGATCCTACACGACGATGACAGAATCTGACATCAGAGTGACGACAGGGACTGACATCAGTGCTACGGTGATGTCATGCACTGACATCACGGCTCTTCGCCCAGGGGGAGCTCACTCCCCCGTACACAGCCCCCTCGACCACAAACGGCTTCTCAACGCGGCGCGCCTGTGCCGGCTGGCGCTGGAATCTGCCCCGTCAGAGTCACGGCTGCACGCCGTCGACGACTCGGCCAAGGCCACTGCTTCGACACCGGCGCCACCGCGCGCCGAGTCCGCCCCCTTCTCCGTCACGGTCCGGTCCCCACGCCCGTCCAGACGGCCTGAGGAAACGGACCACACGATCCACCCTCCCCTGCACGACCGGCTGCTGGCGCAGCCTGAAGGAGACGCACGACATGAACACCAAGAACGCACACGAGCGGATCGACCCGGAACTGGCCGAGGTCCTGAAGCAGGTGCCGATGACGGAGGCCGGCGTGTTCGACCTCAGTGACCTGGAGGGCACGCGCGTCGGCGTCCGCGCCTTCGCCGAGGCGATCGCGGCCCAGATCCCGGACGAGCCGTCCGTCTCGGTCGAGGAGGTCCAGGCGCCCCGCTCGGACGGATCCACCCTCGCCATCCGACTGCTGCGGCCCACCGAGGCGGCCGGGCCGCTGCCGGTGCTGCTCTGGTTCCACGGCGGCGGGCAGGTCCTCGGGTACGCGGCCCAGGACGACCCCACCCTCAAGCACCTGGTTCTGGAGGTCGGCTGCATCGTCGCCTCCGTCGACTACCGGCTGGCCCCGGAGGCCCCCGCCCCGGCCGCCGCGGAGGACGGCCTGCTCGCCTACCGCTGGGTTCGCAGCCGGGCCGCCGCGCTCGGCATGGACACGGGACGCGTCGCCCTGGCCGGACAGAGCGGTGGCGGCGGCATCGCCGCAGCCACCGCGCTTCTCATCCGCGACCAGGGCGGGCCGGCGCCCCTGTTCCAGGCGCTGAGCTACCCGATGCTCGACGACCGCAACACCACCGCGTCCAGTCACGAGGTCACCGATATCGGCATCTGGGACCGCGCGACCAACATCCGTGCCTGGAACCTGATCCTCGGCGACCGCGCCGGGACCGACGAGGTGCCGCCGTACTGCGTGCCTGCGCGCGCGACGGACCTCACCGGCCTGCCGCCCACCTTCATCGCGGTCGGCGAACTCGACGTCTTCCGCGACGAGGACCTGGGCTACGCAACGCGGCTGCAGGCCAGCGGCGTTCCCGTCGAACTGCACCTGTACCCCGGCGCCTTCCACGCCTTCGACCTCTTCGCCCCCGCAACCGCGGTCAGTGCCGCCTACGCCCACGCCTGGTACGGATACCTGCGCCGCCAGTTCGGCACCCGCCAGCCCTGAGCGCCCCCCTTTGACGGCCGCCCGCCAACACGCCGTCACCTGACCCGGCCGACGCCCGGCGTCCAGTCGAGGAAGCGGACACCTGCTTCCGCTTCCTCGGCCCCACGGCGCCACCCCGGCAACCCGATGCGGAGCCCGCGGCCCAAGGCCCGCGCGGACCAAGCCCCACCGCCGCGGCCCGCGAACGGCAATGCCACAGCTTCACGTTGATGCCCGCCCCGGTCCCGGGACCGGGCCCCGCTCCTGCTCTCCCTGATGAGGACCCCATGACGACTCCCACGGCCATACGGCCGCTCCCCCCGGTCCAAAGACCCGCTTGGCTGACCGCCCTGCTGCTCCCTGTGCTGTGCGGGGTGCAGTTCATCGACGCCTTCGACGTGGCAGCGATGGGCCCGGCGCTGCCCGAGATCCAGCACGCTCTCGGCCTGAGCCCGCAGACCCTCCAGTGGGTGGTGACCGCCTACGTCCTGGGATATGGCGGGTTTCTGCTCCTGGGCGGCCGGCTCGCCGACCTGTTCGACCGCAAGCGGCTGCTGATGGTCGCGCTCGCGGTCTTCGTCCTGGCCAGCATTGTCGGCGGACTCGCCACCAGTGACACCGTCCTGATCGCGGCCCGCTTCGTGAAGGGCGTCACCGCTGCCTTCACCGCCCCCGCGGCCCTGTCGATCCTGCTGCACACCTACGACGACGAATCCAAGCGGCACAGGGCCCTCGGGGCGTTCCTGTCGATCTCGTCGATCGGTTTCACCGGCGGGCTCGTGCTCGGCGGCCTCATGGCCGCCGGCACCTGGCGTCTGGTCCTGCTCGTGCCGGCCGCGCTCGCAATGATCCTGCTGGCACTCACACCCGCCGTCATCCCGCCCCCCAAGACGAACGACGAGCGCCAGCGCGTCGACGTACTCGGGGCACTGACTGTCACCACGGCCCTGCTGGCACTCGTCTACGGCGTCTCCACCAGCTCGGACCATGGCTGGGGCAGCGGGTCCACGATCGCCTCGCTCACGACGGCCGCCATCCTGGTAACCGCCTTCGTTCACATCCAACGGGTGCGCCGCGCGCCGCTCGTACCCTTGACGATCTTCCGCAGGCCCGGACTCGCCCGCGGCAACGTCACCATCTTTTTGCTCCAAGGCAGCTACATCGCCTGGCAGTTCGTCGCCACCCTCTACCTCCAGAACGCCCACGGCTGGTCACCCCTGGAAGTAGGCCTGATCTTCACACCGGGCGGACTCCTGACCCTGCTGACCGCGCAGCGCTGGGCCGGTCAGGTCATGCGGCGCGGCTCGTGGCCGATCGCGACCATGGGCATGGTCCTCATGCTCTCCGGCACACTGTGGACGGAGACGCTCGGATCGCTCGACAACATCCTCGTCTTCGGCGTCGCCACCGTCGTCATGGGGCTGGGGTTCCCCATGAGCTACGTCGGCGCGAACATCAGCGCCATCGCCGGCGCCCGGCCCCAGGAACACGGACTGGCCTCCGGCCTGTTCATCGCCTCCGCCCAGGTCGGCAGCGGAGTGATCCTCGGTCTCGTGGCCACCGTCCTCGGCCGCTCCGTCCACCCCGACGTGGCTGACTACCGCGCCGGTCTCGCCGTCGCCCTCACAGCCGCCGTCCTAGCCACCGTGACCTGCCTGACCGGACTGCGCCGAGGGGCCGCCCCCAGACATCCGAAGCCCTGGACGCCTGACAGCCGCGCCTTCCACTCATACACTCAGCGGACGGTTTTCAGGCCATGGCCTGGCACCCGTCCGCTGTACGTGCCGCGTACGTACCGCCGGGTCTTCGAAAGTCACACCCGAGCGTTTCCATGCCTGACGCATCCGGGCCTCGAAGATCGCTTCGCAGGCTGGTGTGCCGAAAAACGATGGCGTGCTCAAGCGGTCAGCGCATCACCGCCGATCGGCCGGCACCTTAAGCAGCGCGGGATCTCATACACGGAAGCGGGGCGGCGCCGCCTGCCCGGGCGGGAGGCCGTCGGCTTGGTCGGGACTTCGCCCTGACAGCCCTCTCGGGCTGCTCCGCACATCCTGGCGTTGACTACGGTGGGGCCGCGCTGCGACGACGGCAGAATGCGGCGGCGAACTCCCGGCCTCTCGGTGACCGGCCCGGGAGTTCGCCGCCGAGGCTCTCGCGGATGCCGGTCCAGACGGGCTCAGGCCGATGACCTCGATCCGCTTGCCGCGCTCGGCGCATTCTTCGGCACCACCCCGATGTACGTGAACGAGTGCGGCGCCGGCCGCGTCTTCGCCCGTTCCGGGCGCGAGCGGGCGCGTTCTGCCCCCGCCGGCAGACTCGGCAGCGGCGACCACGTCTCCGCGTGGAGGGAGATCACGTGCCTGATCGAGAACGGAGGCCTGCGCCCGGCCGGACCGTCGCACTGCCACCCGCTGCTCTCTCCGGAGCGCATCTTCGCCCCATCGCCCAGACAGGTCCCCTCCTATCCGTGACCAAGCCGCCGAGAGATCACCCGGACTTCGCCACCCGCGATGGCGCCGCGTACCGGACAGGGGCGCCGCCCGGGCCTTTCCTGCCGTGGCTCCGGCGGGCCGGCGTACGGCGCTGCGGGCGATCGCGTGGTGACCGTCCCGGCGACCGTCGGACCATCGTGTCAGCATGCCGGCGTCGGCGCGGAGCGCCGCTCCGTTGGTGGCCGATGAGTGGGGGCCGGCCAGGTAGAGCGCGAGGTGCGCGATCCCGGCGGGCTCGATGAACCGCTGCGGCAGCGTGGTCCGGCTGGCGCCGGTGATCGCGGCCTTCATCTCCTCGGCCGTCAGGGCCTGGTCCTGGACGATCCTGGTGACCGTGTCCGCGACGCCGTCCGAGTACGTGGCGCCTCCGAGGTCGCGTTGACCGTCACATCGGTTCTTCGAACACCGAACCCCTACTGAAGCCAACATTCCGCTCTTCGCACGGTGCGTCATCAACGACCACCAAGCGTCACAGCATGGTCAGAGCCGTTGACAAATCTTTAACATGCCAGAAATCTGCCTCCAAGTACCCGCAAAAATTCGACTCCTTCACTCAAAAACTCGCCACCACCCGTCCGGGGTGCGGGCGCCTTCGTCCCACCTGAGCCCACCTGCTCCACGCGCCATCACGGTCTCCCGCTCCGGAGGCCGCCGCCCGGCCGGGTCCGTCCGGTCGGGCGGACCATCCCGCCTCTACCCCCACCCCTCACCGAACAGAGGACAACATGAGACGGAAGTCATCCGCCCGACGGCTGGTCACCGGGCTGCTCGCGGCCTGTCTGACCCCCCTCGGGCTCCTCCCCGCCACGGCTCACGCCGCCGAGCCCCAGACCGTTGCAGCCGGGCCCAACCTCGCTCTGGGCCGCCCGGCCGTCGCCAGCGGTGCCAACGGCGAGTACGGCGCGGGCAACGTCACCGACGGGAACCAGGCCAGCTACTGGGAGGGGCCCGCCGGCTCCTTCCCGCAGTGGGTCCGTGTCGATCTCGGCGTCAGGACCTCCGTCAACGAGGTGACCCTCAAGCTCCCCACGACGTGGGAGGCGCGCGACGAGACACTCACCGTGCAGGGCAGCACCGACGGCGACACCTGGAGCACCCTTTCCGGCTCCGCCAAGCGCACCTTCACTTCCGCCGCCGCCGGCGCCGTGGCCCTCGGCTTCAGCCCCGCCGACATCCGGTACGTCCGGGTGCAGATCACCGCCAACACCGGATGGCAGGCCGCCCAGCTCTCGGAGCTGGAGGTCCGCGGTGCGGGCGGCGGAAGCGACCCGGGCGATCCCGGCACCCCGCCCACCGGCACCAACCTCGCCAAGGGCAGGCCCGTCGAGGCCAACGGCTACGTCCACACCTTCGTCCCGGCCAACGCCAACGACGGCGACGTGAACACGTACTGGGAGTCCGCCGGACTGCCGGGGCAGCTCACCGTGAAGCTCGGCGCCGACGCGGACCTCTCCGCCGTCGTCGTCAAGCTCAACCCCGACGCCTCGTGGGGCCCACGGTCACAGGCGATCGAGGTGAGCGGACGCGGCCAGAGCGCGTCCGCCTTCACCACGCTCAAGGCACGCGCGAACTACGACTTCAGCCCGGCGGGGAACAAGAACACCGTGACCATCCCGGTCTCCGGCCGCGCCGCCGACCTCCGGCTCGCGTTCAACACCAACTCCGGTGCGCCCGGCGGTCAGATCGCCGAGGTCGAGGTCGTCGGCACTGCCGCGCCCAACCCCGACCTCACGCTCACCGACCTGAGCTGGACGCCCACCTCCCCGTCCGAGAAGGACGCGGTGAGCGTCGAGGCCACCGTCCGTAACGCCGGCACGGCCGCCTCCCCGGCCACCAACGTCGCCGTCAGTCTGGACGGCACGGTCGCGGGCACCGCCGCCGTCGGCGCGCTCGCCGCCGGCGCCTCGGCGACCGTCACGGTGGACACCGGCAAGCACCCGCAGGGCTCCTACGCGCTCTCCGCCGCCGTGGACCCCAACAACACCGTCATCGAGCAGGACGACAGCAACAACAGCCGGGCGGGCGCCACGCCGCTCGTCGTCACGCAGAGCCCCGGGCCCGACCTGCAGGTCACCGGTATCGCCACCAACCCGGAGAGCCCGGCGAGCGGAGCGAGCGTCAGCTTCACCGTCACCGTGAAGAACCGCGGCACGAGCGCCGTCGCGGCCGGCACCGTCACCCGGCTGACGGCCGGGGCGACCACGCTCGACGGCACCACCCCCGCCGTCGCGGCGGGCGCCTCCGTGCAGGTACCGATCTCGGGCACCTGGACGGCGGCCAACGGCGGCGCGACGCTCAGCGCGAGCGCCGACGCGACGAACACCGTCGCCGAGACCGACGAGAACAACAACACCTTCGTCCGCTCGATCGTCGTGGGCCGGGGCGCCGCAGTGCCGTACACCGAGTACGAGGCCGAGAACGGCACGTACACCGGCAAGCTCCTCACGACCGACGCCAAGCGCACCTTCGGCCACACCAACTTCGCCACCGAGTCCAGCGGGCGCAAGTCGGTGCGGCTCGACAACACCGGTGAGTACGTCGAGTTCACCTCCACCAACCCGACCAACTCGATCGTGGTGCGCAACTCCATCCCGGACGCCGCCGGGGGCGGCGGACAGGCCGCGACGCTCAGCCTCTACGCGGACGGGAAGTTCGTCCGCAAGCTCGACCTCTCCTCGAAGCACTCGTGGCTCTACGGCTCGACCGATGCCCCCGAGGGCCTCACCAACACCCCCGGCGGGGACGCGCGGCGCCTCTTCGACGAGTCGAACGCGCTGCTCGCCCAGACCTATCCGGTGGGCACAAAGTTCCGGTTGCAGCGTGATGCCGGGGACTCAGCGGCCTTCTACGTCGTGGACCTCGTAGACCTGGAGCAGGTCGCTCCGGCGAAGACGAAGCCCTCCGAGTGCACCTCGATCACCGAGTACGGTGCCGTCCCCAATGACGGCATCGACGACACCGACGCCCTTCAGCGAGCCGTGATGGCGGACCAGGCCGGGCAGATCTCCTGCGTCTGGATCCCGGCCGGGCAGTGGCGCCAGGAGCAGAAGATACTCACACCCGACCCACAGCACCGCGGCCAGTACAACCAGGTCGGCATCAAGAACGTGAAGATCGTCGGCGCCGGCATGTGGCATTCGCAGCTCTACACCCTCACCCAGCCGCAGGACGCCGGTGGCATCAACCACCCGCACGAGGGGAACTTCGGCTTCGACGTCGACGACAACACGCAGATCTCCGATCTCGCCATCTTCGGCTCCGGCCGGATCCGCGGCGGTGACGGCAACGCGGAGGGCGGTGTCGGCATCAACGGGCGTCTCGGGAAGAACACCAAGATCTCCAACGTGTGGATCGAGCACGCCAACGTCGGTGTCTGGGTGGGCCGCGACTACTCCAACATTCCCGAACTGTGGGGACCCGGCGACGGCCTGGAGTTCAGCGGGATGCGGATCCGCGACACATACGCGGACGGCATCAACTTCACCAACGGCACCCGCAACTCGACCGTATACAACTCGTCCTTCCGCAACACCGGCGACGACTCGCTCGCCGTCTGGTCGAGCAAGTACGTCAAGGACACCTCGGTCGACGTCGGCTCCAACAACCACTTCCGCAACAACACGATTCAACTGCCCTGGCGGGCCAACGGCATCGCGGTCTACGGCGGCTTCGGGAACACCATCGAGAACAACGTCGTCTCCGACACGATGAACTACCCGGGCATCATGCTCGCCACGGACCACGACCCGATCCCCTTCAGCGGCCAGACGCTCATCGCGGGCAACACCCTGAACCGCACCGGCGGGGCGTTCTGGAACGAGGACCAGGAGTTCGGCGCCATCACCCTCTTCGCGCAGGCGACGAGCATCCCCGGCGTCACCATCCGGGACACCGACATCCTCGACTCGACGTATGACGGCATCCAGTTCAAGACGGGCGGCGGTCAGTACACCGGGACGAAGATCTCCGACGTGCGCATCGACAAGTCGAACAACGGCTCCGGCATCCTCGCGATGAGCGGTGCCCGCGGCGACGCGACGCTCTCCAACGTGACCGTCTCGAACTCACGCGACGGCGACCTGCTCGTCGAGCCGGGCTCGCAGTTCACCTTCACCGGCAGCCCCACGAAGGGAGCCGCCAAGCGCTGACCCGACATACTCGCGCGGCCCCGCCCGCGTCCCCCCGGGGGGACGCGGGCGGGGCCTTGCCCCGTGGGCGAGCGGTCCGTACCGCGAGGAGCGCGCGGCGCCCGGTGCGGCGTTCGAAGCGCCCAGGCGACGGGAGGTGGAGTGGGTTCGGGCTTTCCGCCGGTGGTGAACCGATTGTTCTACAGCCTCATCCCCTGCTGTTCGGCCGCGCCGAACTCAGCCCTGCCGCGTAGACGGCCGATGCCTTCCGGCGCCGGTGAGATCGGACGACGGGGCACGGGGCCCTCGTACCCCGCAGGGGGCGGGGCCGCCGCAGCCCCGGCGTGCGTGACAGCCGGGCTCCGGGCGGGGCCGGAGCCATGATGAAGACGACGTCCCCCGGGACGCCGAGGCGTCCTGGGCAGCAGGCTCGTGCGCCAGTGGCGAATCCTCCTGGGCAGGTGCGGGTCTTCACCGCTGGAGGGTCAGGATCTCGGCTCCGCTCTCGGTGATCGCGATGGTGTGCTCGCTGTCCGGCAGCCGGTCGCACTGCGCAGCGTCCAGCCGTCGGCGTCGAAGACGAGGCGGTCAGTGTCTGCCATCACCCACGGTTCCAGCGCGAGGAGCAGGCCCGGGCGGAGGGGGTACCCGCCGCTACCGACACCGGGCCGCGGCCCGTGGTCCCTCTGCCGGGCTCGGCGGCGATCGGTGCGCCCCGGACCCCGGCGCCCCCGCCCGACAGGTCCGCGGGCCGCAAACGGACCGGATCAACCACGAGTGCCGCACGCCGCCGTCTCGCCTGCGGCGCCGCGGGCGATCCGGTCCGGACACAGCCCTCCCCCGGTCTTCCCTGCCGCGACATCCATCACCCCGTTACGCGATGCCGTTCCGAGTGACGACGGCATGCGCGGTCCATGGGCGTCCCGGCCCCGTTCACACCATCGCTGTCAGCACGCCCCCGTCGGCGCGGACCGCCGCACCGTTGGTGGCCGATGAGTGGGGGCTGGCCAGGTAGAGCGCGAGGTGCGCGATCTCGGCGGGCTCGATGAAACGCTGTAGCAGCGTGGTCCGGTTGGCCCCGATGATCGTGGCTTTCATCTCCTCGGCCGTCAGGGCCTGATCCTGGGCGATCCTGGTGACCGTGTCCGCGACGCCGTCCGAATACGTGGGGCCGCCGAGAATCGTGTTGACCGTGACATCGGTGCCCCGCGTGAGCTTGGCCAGACCGTTGCCGAGAGCCAGCATCGCCGCCTTCGTCGCGCCGTAGTGCACCATGTCGGCGGGAATGTTCACGCCCGACTCGCTGCCGACGAAGATGATGCGGCCCCAGTTCCTGTCGAGCATGCCGCCGAGCACGTGGCGCGAGAGCCGGACACCGCTCATGACGTTGACCTCGAAGTAACGCCCCCACTCGTCGTCGGAGATGTCCTCGAAGCGGGCCAGGCCGAAGAGGCCGACGTTGTTCACGAGGATGTCGACGTCTCCCAGGGCCGCGAGCAGGTCCCGGACCTGCGCGGGATCGCTGAAGTCGGCGACCAGGCCGGAGACCCGCGCGTCCGGAAGCTCGGCCCGGAGCCGCCGCAGGGCGTCCTGGACGCCGGTGTCGCTCCGCCCGTTGACGACGACCGTCGCACCCTCGCGGAGCAGGGCGTGCGCGATGGCGAAGCCGATACCACGTGTCGAACCGCTGACGAAGGCGGTCTTGTCGTTCAGTCGCAGATCCATGAGCCGTTCTCGTCCCTGTGGTGCCGTGTCGATGTGCCGTGTCGATGTTTATTCACTTGCCTGGGCAACTGAAACGTAGGCCGGATGACTTTCCTGGTCAAGTCAATGACGCTAGGATGCCTCCATGTCACAACTCAGCGACGACGATCTGGAAACCTGGACGGCCCTGGCCACGGTCCTGGAATGGCTGCCGGCCGCCCTCGACGCACAGCTGCAGCGCGACGCCGAGCTGACACACTTCGAGTACGGGGTGATGTTCGCGCTCGCCGATGCCGACAACCGCACGCTGCGGATGAGCACGCTGGCCGGCTACTCCAACAGCTCCCTGTCCCGCCTCTCCCGCGCGGCGGCGCGCCTGGAGACGAAGGGGTGGCTGCGCCGCGCACCGGATCCGGCCGACGGGCGCTACACCCTCGCCACGCTGACCGACGCCGGCACGCAGAAAGTCGGACAAGCGGCACCGGGCCACGTCGAGACCGTCAACAAGCTGGTCTTCGACCCGCTGACCCAGGCCCAGACCCGGCAACTGCTCGCCATCAGCCGCCGCATCATGAAAGCGATCCGGACCGAGGACGGCTGGAGACCGCCGCCCGGGTCCGACCACTGACGCGATCCGCAGCCCGGCACAGCGGGACCGGACGCCCAGCCGACCGGACACCGCAAGGCCGCATCCCGGATTTTTTCCCCGTACACGTCGTCTTCCGGTACCCGAGGCGGAGAGCACCTTCCCCGCCCGACGATGCGGGGAAGGCGACGTACGCGATCGTCCTGCTGTGCCGGGTACCGAAGGCCACCCGCTCCTCCCAGCGCCCCTGGTTCAAGGGCGAGGCGGCCCGTCGTGCCAGGCAGGCCGCCGGCGACGCGCTCGCCCATGCGATCACCGTGGTGCACATCGCGTCCCGGCACGCCTGCGGTGTTCCGCTGCCTCACCCCGGCCGAGACCAGGCGGCGGCGACGGCACGCCCTCGCGGCATAACCATCACGTGTCGAGATCACGGGGAAACTTCGGTGGTCGCGCAGGGATCTCCTTGCGACGCGGACCAGCAGGGGCCGCGACGGAGACGGCCCTGCGGCACGCCGACCGCGGTCAGGGCGGCGATCAGTCCTACGGTCACTGCTTGCGGCGCACCCGCGTCCGCGAGGAAGGGAGGCAGCAGCACCTCGCGCGGCGGCCGGTCTCCGCTTCTCGACCCCTTCGAGCACCGCGAGCGTCACGCGGTCGAGTGCGGGACAGCCGTCTCAAGCGGCACCGCGCTGTCACTACCCGGTACGTACGCCGAACCCGCCGTCCAGGGCCTCCCAGACACACGGCTTGCCCCTTGGCTCGCGCCACTTGAACCATCGACAGCTGCGAGGCCACCACGATGCTTGAGCGGTGGGCCACCCGGTCGACGCGTCTCCGCAGGCTTTGTGTGCGGCATCGCGGTCCGTGCCGCCGGAGACGACCGTCGCTCCGCGGCCCGCAGCGGCCGCAGGTCGTATCAGTCGAGGGTGTGGCTGCGGGCGGCCCGCAGAATCTCGTCGGAGAGCCCGGGCTCGACGTGGCGTACGGCGCGGGCGATCATCAGTGCACCAACCATTTCGCTGAGCAGGCGAATGGCCCTCTGGCGGGCTTCGGCCGGGTCGGGTTCGTGGCCCTTCCCCTCGGCTTCGCGCAGGAACTCGGTGGTGAAGCCGGCCAGATAGCCCTCGACGCCTTCGGCGTACTCGCCCTGCACCGCTTCGTTCTGCCGTACGGCGTCGGTGACCAGGGAGGCGGAGGGACAGCCGCCGTTCGCGTCGTCACGGTGTGCGGTGGACAGATACCCGGCCACGACGTGTTCCAGCGGAGCGCCGGCCTTGTCCTGACCGTCCTTGAGCATGGCGGCCAGGCTCTCGTGCGAGGCGGCGAAGGAGGCCCTGCACACCTCGACCACCAGGTCGTTCTTGGAGGCGAAGTGGTTGTAGAAGCCGCCGTGGGTGAGCCCGGCTTCCTTCATCAGCTCGGCGATGCCGACAGCGTCGATGCCCTGCGAGCGGAACATGCGGCCCGCCGCTTCGAGGATGTTCCGCCGGTTGCGGGCCTTGTCCTCCTTGGTGATCCGCGGCACTGCAGTCCTTCCGCCGTCGTTCCCGAGTTGACCTTTTCAATGACGACCTTCATCATAACAGGAGTCGCAATGACGCCCATCATTAAAAAGGCTGTCGAACGGGCGCACCGCACGTGCTCCGATGCGGCACCGTCGCGGCCCGTCCGCCCGTTCCCGGGATCCGACGACCCGATGGGATCGCAGCGTCTGTCGATTACGCCGCGGGGGCTTCTCCCCCGTGGCGGTACCAGCACCGAGGAGAACAGAAGTGACACGCAATGAAGCGGTCGTCCGCGAGGCATATCGGCTGGCGGAAGGGGACGTGCTCGACGGACGCGGCTTTCGCGCCCTGTTCACCGAAGACGGAACCTTCAATGACCTGCCGAACGCGATGACACTGCGCGGGGACGAGATCGCACAGGGAGTGGCGGGGCTGGCCGGCGTCTTTCCCGACATCCATCGCGAGCTGCTCGCGGTGCATGTGCTCGGTGACGTCGTCTCCGTCGAACTGCGGATCCAGGGGACGCATCTCGGCGCCTTCCCGACTCCGGTCGGCGAGATCCCTCCCACCGGGAACCGCATCGACGTGCCGACGGCGGACCTCTGGTACCTCCGTGAGGGAAAGATCGAAACGTTCAACTGCTACAACGCGGCGAACGTACTGCTCGCACAGATCGGGGCCACCCCCGACTTCACATCGGCGATCGAGGCCGCCAAGACCGCTGCCACAGGGGCGTAGCACCACGGAACGGCGCCCAGCAGGCTACAGACGCTTCGCCGGGGCGGCCGCCGCCGGCCGCCCCGGCCCGCTCGTCATGCGCCCGCCGCTCCCTCATACGGACGGGCGCACCGATCAACCGGGCGCCACGCGCAAGGGCTTCCCCGAGCGGGGAAGCCCTTGCGCGATTGTGCGGCGAAACGGTCGAGGTCAGGCGTGGCGGCGGTTGCCGGTGATGACCCGGTAGAGCACGAGCAGGATGATCGAGCCGACGACGGCCGCGATCCACGTGGAGACATCGAAGAAGCCGTCGATGGAGTCCACTCCGAAGATGACCTTGCCGAGCCAGCCGCCGAGAAGGCCGCCCGCTATACCGATGAGCATCGTGATGATGATGCCGCCCGGGTCCTTGCCCGGCACGAGCGCCTTGGCGATGATGCCCGCGAGCAGCCCGATGAAGATCCACGCAATAATGCCCATGACTATCCGCCCAACCTGGTCGTATAAAAGTGTTGTAAGGCCCGTCTTTACTGAGTTGCCGCTTCCAAACATCGACGGCGCCCCCTTCTTGCGTGGGAGGGCCTGGGCATTCCAGCGGGCCTTGCCGCTCGACGCCGCCATCCCTGTCAGGGTTCGCGGCGGTCACCGCGGTTCGACAGGCGGCAACACCTGGATGACGGAGGTGTCCGCGGCGGCCGTCCGCTCCTCGGTGTCTCCGCCAGGTGGACAGGCGACGACGTCCTCGGCGCCGAATCCCCGTCGCAACCGACGGCGTTCGCCCCGCTCGGGAAGAGATCGCCGATGAACTCGTGCGCATCATTCTCGGCAGGTACCGGCCCACCGGTTGACCGCGGCGGGAGCGAGGACCGGCAACCGCCCGGACTCGGCCACCCTGGCGCGGGTGAACCTCGCCGCGTGGCGCCCACGCGCGCTCGGCCCGACCTCGCCGCCATCCCCGATAAATGGACGCTCTGTTCATTTCATGGTTATATGAACGCAGCGTTCATAAGAAGTCGTAGAACGACGAGGGGATTTCATGAACACGTCCGCACCCGACCGCGTCGCTCTCGTCACCGGCGGCTCCGGCGGCATCGGCCGCGCCACGGTGGAGAGGCTGGTCACGGACGGCGTCTCGGTCGCCGTCCACTACGCCGGCAATCGGGCCAAGGCGGAGGAGACCGTCGCAGCCATCACTGCGGCCGGCGGCCGCGCGATCTCCGTGGGCGGCGACGTCGCCGACGAGAACGCGATGCGTACCGCCTTCGAGACCGTGGGGTCCGCGTTCGGCGGCATCGACGTCGTGGTGAACACGGCCGGCATCATGGCCCTCGGCCCGGTCGCGACCTTCGACCTCGACGACCTGGACCGCATGCACCGCACCAACATCCGCGGCACGTTCGTCGTCAGCCAGCAGGCCGCGCGAAGCCTGCGCCCCGGCGGCGCGATCATCAACTTCTCCACGTCCGTGGTCCGCACCCAGTTTCCCCAGTACGGCGCCTACGTCGCCAGCAAGGCCGCCGTGGAGGCCATGACCCTCGTCCTCGCCAGGGAACTGCGTGGTCGCGACATCACGGTCAACGCCGTGGCCCCCGGCCCCACCGCCACCCCCCTTTTCCTGCAGGGCAAGGATGAGGAGGCCATCGACAAGCTCGCCAAGGCAACCCCGCTGGAGCGCCTCGGCAGGCCCGAGGACATCGCCGAGACCGTCGCCTTCCTCGCCGGCCCCGCCCGCTGGGTCAACGGCCAGGTCATCTACACCAACGGCGGCTTGGCCTGACCGGCCGCAGCCACCCCCTCCGAAAGGCCCCCGTGTCCCTCACCAGCAACGTCGTCGTCATCACGGGCGCCTCCAGCGGTTTCGGCGCCCTCACCGCGCGGGCCCTGGCAGACGCCGGCCACACCGTGTACGCGGGCATGCGCAACACCACGGGCCGCAACGCGCCGCAGGTCCAGGCCACAGCGGACTACGCCCGCGGGCACGGCGTCGATCTGCGCGCCATCGAGCTCGACGTGAACGCGCAGGATTCCGTCGACGCGGCCGTCGCGCAGGTCGAGGCCGAGTCCGGCGGGATCGACGTGCTCATCCACAACGCCGGCCTCATGGCCACCGGCCCCGCCGAGGCATTCGCCCCGGAACAGCTCGCGGAGCTCTACGACGTCAACGTGCTCTCCACCCAGCGCGTCAACCGCGCCGCGCTGCCCGGCATGCGCCGCCGGGGCCGGGGCCTCGTGCCCTGGGTGTCCAGCAGCAGCGCCAAGGGCGCCACTCCCCCGTACCTCGCCCCCTACTTCCAAGGCCGCCATGGACTCCCTCGCCGTGTCCTACGCGGCCGAGCTGGCCCGCTGGGGCATCGAGACCACGATCGTCGTACCCGGGTCGTTCACCAGCGGCACCAACCACTTCGCCCACTCCGGCCGCCCCGTGGACACCTCCGTCGAGAGCGAGTACGCGACGAAGCACCCCGGGCTCATGGACCAGGTCGCGGAGAAGCTGGCGGCCCTCGCCCCCGAGAACGCGAACGCGTCCATGGTCTCCGACGAGATCGCGCGCATCGTCGCCCTGCCGGAGGGCGACCGGCCCTTCCGCGTACACGTCGACCCCGCGGACGACGGGTCACGGGAAGTCTCGGACACCGCCGGCCGCATCCGCGCCACTTTCCTGGAGCGGATCGGCCTCGCCGACCTGCTGAGCGGCGGTCACTGACCTTGCTCGGATGACGTGCGGGGCCTCGGCCCGCACGCCTCCGGCACGGACCGCAGCGTCACCAACCCCTCACCCCGAACAGGAGCAACCCGTGTCAGAAGCCGCGAAGACCCCGGCGAACAGAGGCCGTGGACGGCGACCCGCCGAGGAGGTGCGGGCAGAGGTCCTGCACACCGTCGGCGAACTGCTCCTGACGGAGGGGACGAGCCGTCTCACCTTCGAACGGATCGCGAAGGCGTCGGGCGCCAGCAAGACCACCCTCTACAAGTGGTGGCCGTCCATCGGCGCGCTCGCGCTCGACGGCTACTTCCATGCCGTCGAGGAGACCCTCGCCTTCCCCGACACCGGGGACATCCGCGCGGATCTGCTCACACAGCTGCACGCCTTCGCCGAGGTGATGACCCGGACACCCGGCGGGCGCGTCCTCACGGAGCTCATCGGCGCCTCCCAGACCGATGCGCAACTGGCCGCCTCCTACCGGGACCTGTACTCCGCCCAACGCCGCAGGCTCGCGGGCGAGCGGCTGCGGCAGGCCCGGGCACAAGGGCAGATCCGCCCCGACGTCGACGTGCAGGTGATGGTGGACCAGCTCTGGGGAGCCGTCTACCACCGGCTCCTGATACCCGACGAACCGGTCACCGATGCCTTCGTCACCGCCCTGGTCGACAACCTCTTCCTCGGGGTCACCGCCCGCCCGGCACCCGGCTCGGCCGGCTGAGCCGGGCGGCCCCGAGCGGGACCACCGCCCCACACGCACGATAGTTCTGTTTTTTTCATACGCATGACGGCCTCTTGCGGCGACGTGTTCACGTCAATACAGTTCCCCGCGTAAAGTTGCAGCGCTACCGGTGGTCCGTTCGCGGCCCCGCGGGGTGCCGCAGTGGAGAACTGATCGAAGGAGCCCTCGGTGGGATTCACGCGGCGCATGTTCTTGCAAGCGGCGACGGCGGCGGGACTGACGGGGGCCATCGCGGGCGGGGAGGCCACACTCGCGCACGCGGCGCCCGCGGCCAGCGCCCCGGGCGACGTGGTCGGCAAGGTGACCGTGGGGTACCAGGGCTGGTTCGCCTGCAAGGGCGACGGCGCCCCGATCGACGGCTGGTGGCACTGGGCGCGGAACTGGGGGGAGACCCCTTCCCCGTCCAACCACGCCATCGTGGCCTGGCCCGATGTCCGTGAGTACCCGGCCACGTACCGAACCGCCTTCGGCAACCTCGGCAACGGGCAGCCGGCCTCGTTGTTCTCGTCCTACGACCAGTCCACCGTCGACACCCACTTCCGGTGGATGAAGCAGTACGGCATCGACGCCGCGGCCCTCCAGCGGTTCAACCCGACCGGCGGCGAAGGGCCGACGCGCGACGCGATGGCGAGCAAGGTACGCGCCGCCGCGGAGGCCGAGGGGGTCAAGTTCTACCTCATGTACGACGTGTCCGACTGGACGTCCATGCAGACGGACATCAAGGCCGACTGGACCGCCAAGATGCGTGCGCACACCGCTTCTTCGGCGTACGCCCGGCAGAACGGCAAGCCGGTGGTGTGCATCTGGGGCTTCGGCTTCAACGACGCCCAGCGGCCGTTCACACCGGAAGCCTGCCTGGACGTGCTCAACTGGTTCAAGGCCCAGGGCTGCTACGTCATCGGCGGGGTTCCGACCTGGTGGCGAACGGGCGACCGGGACTCCCGGCCGGGCTTCAGCGGCGTCTACCACGCCTTCGACATGCTCTCGCCATGGCTGGTCGGCCGGATCGGCAACGCCGGTGACGCCGACAACTTCTACAACGCCGCCACCGTGCCCGACCTCGCCGAGTGCACCGCGCACGGCATCGACTACCAGCCGTGCGTCCTGCCCGGCGGGGTCACCGAACGCCAGCGCGCCCACGGCGACTTCATGTGGCGGCAGTTCTACAACATGGGCCGGGCCGGGGTGCCCAGCGTCTACATCTCCATGTTCGACGAATACAACGAGGGCAACCAGATCGCCAAGACCGCGGAGTCCCGGGACTGGGTCCCCACCGGGTCGGGCTTCCTCGCGCTCGACGAGGACGGCACCGCCTGCTCGTCCGACTACTATCTCCGGCTGACCGGCGACGGCGGCCGCATGCTCAAGGGCCAGCTCCCCGTCACCGCCACCCGGCCGACCCCGCCGCTCGTCGGCGGCAACGGCAACCAGCCGCCGACCGCCCCAGGCAATCCGCGCGCCACCACCGTCACCGACACCACCGTCGCCCTGGCCTGGACCGCCTCGACGGACGACTCCGGTGTGACGGGGTACCGCGTGCGCCGGATCACCGGTGACACGGTCACCCCCGTGGGCACCGCTCCGGGGAACGCCACCACGTACACGGTGAGCGGCCTCTCCCCGTCGACCTCGTACACCTTCGACGTCCAGGCGCTCGACTCCGCAGGCTCCGTGTCCGCGGCCTCGGCCCGGGTCACCGCCACCACGGCGGCCGGCGGCGGCACCCCCACCGGCGATCTGGCGCTGCGCCGGCCGGTCTCCGAAAGCAGCCACACCCAGACCTACGGCGCGAGCAACGCCGTGGACGGCGATCCGGGCACGTACTGGGAGAGCGCCAACCACGCCTTCCCCCAGTGGCTCCAGGTCGACCTGGGCGCTACCACAGGCGTCCGTCGCATCGTTCTCGTCCTGCCGCCGTCCACCAGCTGGGGCGCGCGCACGCAGACCGTCACCGTCCAGGGCAGCACCGACGGCGCCTCCTTCTCCGTGCTGCGCGGCAGCACGGACTGCTCCTTCGACCCGCTCACCGGGAACACCGCCGCTCTGACCCTCCCCGCCTCCACGGCCACCCGCCATCTGCGGCTCGTCTTCACCGCCAACACGGGCTGGCCCGCGGGCCAGCTCGCGCAGCTCCAGGTGTACAGCGCCTGACCCCGGAAGCGGCGGCGGCCCCGAGACCCTCCGTGGGTCCCGGGGCCGGCGCGCTGCATGCGCTTCGCGTCCGCGGGGGTTCGTCATGCCCCCAGGGGTTGCGCTGCATTCGGCGATGAGCGTCTGGTTCCCCGTCACCGTGATGCTCACCGTGTCTCCGGTCTGCGGCGGTCTCCTGCCGTCGACCGTCCAGCCGACGAGGCAAAACCACGCGCGGGGCGGGCGGTGACGGTCACCGGGTCGCCCTTCGCGAGCGACGCCCCCACACCGGCTCAACAGAATGATCACGTTCGAGGCGCGTTGTCGAGGCGTGCGCGTCGAGCGTCGTGCCGGATCGGGGTCCGTCTCGTCGTCGCTGTGCGGGTCGCGCAGCTGCTGCAGGCCCGGTGCCGGAGGCCGCTGCTCGGACCCTGCCGTCGTGCGCGAGACGCTCGACGCGTGCCTGCCCCGCGTCGTCTGGGACTCGTCCTGGTCCCGCACCCGCAGGGTGAGCCAGGAGCGCCTTCCCGCTTCACAGCCGCACCCCGCACCCCGACCTGCCAGCGGCGCAGCAGCAGCTGCTGGGTGATCTCGCCGGCCACCGGCACGCCTGGCTCATGCGCTCGTCCGCAGTCCGGCTGCGAGACCTCGGCCTTCCCGACACGCGGGAAGTCCTGCAGCCCGGACTGGACGACCAAGGTCCGTTCACCGACGACCGGGGTTACGGTCTCCGCTTCGCACCGGAGGGAGCCGGGACGGCATCAGGCGCAGACGATCAGCCGGGGTGACGTCCCCGCTGGGCCTTCAAGCCAGGACCAGGAGGGCAGCGATGATCACCATGGTGGCGGCGGTGCCGAGGTGGACACCGTAGATGGCGGAGCGTGGCCCCTTGCTGCGGGCCACGACGGCCGCGTCACCGGCGGGTATCAGCGCGGCGGCCAGCATGACCCAGCCCAGGAGGTGAGTGGTGGCGCCGATCAGCAGGACCCCGAGAATCAGGCCGGTGCCGATGTCGCGGACGCCCATGATGGCCAGCCATGACCGCATGGCCGGATCGTCGGGGCGGGTGTGGGGAATGCCGAAGCCGACGGCGGAGCCGGGCGCCCATACGGAGCGGGCCCCGACCAGGACGACAGCGGCGGCGATCAAGGCAGCCAGGGCGGTGGCAATGGCGACGAGCATGAGACGGATCCGTTTCGTGGCGGTGTTGGAGAGGCGGAAGACGTCGATGCCGGAGCGGACCCCCGCTCGGAGGCGGGGTAAGACTCCGCATGCACGTAGGGCTTGAGAGACAGGTGGATCATGCGACGGTGGCTCATCTGCCGAGGGGCGCCTGAAGCCACTTGTCCGGCGAGAGTGGACATGGTGCGTCGCCGTCACCGCTCGTGGATGTCGACGAAATGGTTGTCGTGGTCGTCGTGAAGCCGGCTCAACTCCCGCTCGTTGATCGTGGCGAGCTGTGCGAAGTACTCCTCTCGCGGTACGCCCGGCGAGAGTGCCATCAGGAGGGCCGCTGGTTCGGCGCGTTCCTTCCGGATGGCGTGGACGCCGCCCATCGGGGCGTGCGCGGTGTCGCCAGGCCGCAGTCTTCGCCATGCCTGCCCATCGAAGTAGTCGACTTCGCCTTCTTCCACGATGAAGGTCTCGCTGAAGGTCGAGTGAAAGTGCGGGGCAGGTCCCCGGCTGGAGGGCGACATACGCCACCGGTAGATGCTCACCATCCCGCTGGTCTCCGCCGGACCCGCGAGGACTTCGATGGTCGATCCGCCGCCGCCCAGCCGGATCGTTCGCGTCTGCTGCACTCGCCCGGATTCCTCGGAACGCCGGGCAATCGGTTCCGTGTCGGTCATGGCCCGAGTCTCAGGGTTCGGCCGTTCTGCTCGCGCTCACTTCGGCGGTGGCCTAACAATACGGGGATGATCCGCTACCGATTGGGCGCCGGCGCTGCGCGTGTGCGGTGGGCGATGTCACCGATCCACGAAGTGGTCAGCCTTGCCCAGCTGTTGACCGAACCACAGCGTCACACGATGTTCCGTCCGTGGCTTCGCCGTCGCCACCTCCACCTCTCGCACCCGGACCTGCGGGCGCTCAGCGTCTTCATGGCCGAGGGTGCGTACCGGCCCGACTTCCTCGACCCGTCGCCGATGACCAGTGAGCCGACGTTCGAGGAAGGTATGGACGCCCTCCTCGGCGCACCGGCGGACCAGACGTACGCGGAACTGGTCGACGCCACGAGGGGGCGTGGGGCAGACATGTGCCGGCTGCTCGACGACCCCGAGCGAGCCAGGTCCGAGGCCGCCGACGCACTACGGCGCCTCTGGACAGCAGTTGTGGAACCGGAGTGGGTCGGCATGCGGCAGGCGCTGCGTGCCGAGTTACTGGACCGGGCCATCCAGGTCAACCGCGAGGGACTACGCTCAGTCCTTCCGCGCCTGCACCCCTCCGCGGCGTGCGAAGACGACATGGTCACCGTCGAGAAGCCTGTGGACATCGACGTCGACTGCCCGGAAGGGCTCATTCTCGTTCCGTCGCTGTTCATCACCGACCGGGTGCAGTGCACCACTTCGGACCAATGGGCTCCGGCGATCTACTACCCGGCGTCCGGACGGTATCTATGGGCGGCACCCCCCACCCCGAGATCTCTTCACCGTCTCCTGGGCGCGACTCGAGCGAGGATCCTCGCCGCACTCACCACTCCGCTGCAGACGACGGCGGTGGCCGGACTGGTGAACGTCACCGCCCCGACGGCCAGCGAACACCTGGCAGTCCTGCGGGACGCCGGACTGGTCGATTGCAGCCGAGCCGGCCGCACGGCCATGTACGAACTCACCGAGGCCGGGCGCACTCTCCTGGCCGCGGCCTCGCCACCGCCATGACAGGTCGGGGTACTGCTGGTGAACCGTAGCGTGGCGCCCACCGCGAGGCAGCCACGGCCCGGAGCTGCCACCGGGGCAGGAGGCCGCCGGCTTCGGAGTCGGCTGAGAGGACGACCAGGGCACGGTCCAGGGCGTGGAGCCCGGCTTCGCCGGTGATGAAGTCCTGCTGCTCGGCGGCGGTGTCGGTGCACACGGTCCGGGCGGTGGGGGCCGTGGGCAGCAGGCCTCGGACAACGGCCGGACGCTGGGCGGCGAGCCGGGCGAGATGGGCCTCGTGCAGTTCCTCCCCACGGCGTCCGGGCCTCCACCGAGGGCAGGCCGTTGGTGGCGATGTCCTCCACGGCGGCGGCGATCCCGTCGCCGCTCCCGCGGGAGCCGGACGCCGAAGGCAGCGGAGCCGGTACCGGGACGGATCATCCGCGTCGCGAGTCCCTGGACAACTGATGACTGGCGTCAGCTTCTGCGTAAGGATGACCTCATGACGCAGATCGACGATCCGCTCCCTCGTCACGTCGCCGACGCCTACGTCGACGCCCTCATCGTGCTTGACCCGATCACGGGTACGTTCCTCGGCGTGCCGGAGAGTGCCAGCCGCTTGCCCGATACGTCACCGGCCGGCGCGGACGCCCTCGCGGCCCTTGCACGCGAGACCCTCGCACGCCTCACCGAAGCTGAGCGCTTGCCCGGTGCCGGCAGCGGGACCGAGCGCCGCTGCGCTCGCCTGTTGCGCGAACGCCTCACTGCGGAGCTCGCGGTTCACGAGGCCGGTGAACACCTGCGCGCCGTGGGCAACATAGCGACGCCGCCGCACTTCGTCCGCGACGTTTTCACGGCGATGCCGACCCGGACCGAGGAGGACTGGGCAGCCGTCGTCGAGCGTCTGCGGGCCGTGCCCCGGGCGCTGGCCGGCTACCGCGAGTGCCTGACCCTCGGACTCGAACGCGAGTTGCACGCGGCCCCCCGCCCCACGGCCACCTTCGCCGGCCAGCTCGATCAGTGGGTGGATACAGATGGCCAAGGGCGAGGCTGGTTCGAAGAGTTCACGGCCGGCGGTCCCGACGCGCTGCGCGGTGAGCTGGACGAGGCGGCCCGTGCCGCCACTGCCGCCGTCGCCGGGCTGCGGGACTGGATCCGCGCGGAATACGAACCTGCCGTTCAAGGCGCCCCGGACACCGTCGGCCGCGAGCGCTACGCCCGCTGGGCCCGTTACTACAATGGCACCGACCTCGACCTCGACGAGGCGTACGCCTACGGCTGGTCGGAGTTCCATCGACTGCTCGCCGAGATGCGGGCCGAGGCCGAACGCGTCCTCCCCGGCGCCGACACTCCCTGGGCCGCGCTGGCCGGGTTGCGCGAGCACGGCCGGCACATCGAGGGCGAGGAGAAGGTCCGTGACTGGCTCCAGGGCCTGATGGACCAGGCGATCAGCGCCCTGGACGGCACCCATTTCGAGCTCGCCGACCGGGTACGGCGTGTGGAGTCCCGTATCGCGCCGTCCGGAGGCGGAGGAGGCCCGTACTACACCCCTCCCTCCGAGGACTTCTCGCGGCCCGGCCGCACCTGGCTGCCGACCATGGGCGAGACCCGCTTCCCGGTGTACGACCTGGTGTCCACCTGGTACCACGAGGGCGTTCCCGGCCACCACCTCCAGCTCGCCCAGTGGATACACGTCTCAGGAGACCTCTCCCGCTACCAGGCGACCGTCGGCATGGTCAGCGCCAACATCGAGGGGTGGGCCCTCTACGCCGAGCGTCTGATGGACGAACTCGGATTCCTGACGGACGCCGAGGAACGGCTCGGCTATCTGGACGCGCAGATGATGCGGGCGGCCCGGGTGATCGTCGACATCGGCATGCACCTGGAGCTGGACATCCCGGCCGACTCGCCGTTCCACCCGGGTGAGCGGTGGACGCCCCGCCTCGCCCAGGAGTTCATCGGCGCACACAGCAGCCGCCCGGCGGACTACGTGGAGAGCCAGCTCATCCGCTATCTGACGATGCCCGGGCAGGCGATCGGCTACAAGCTCGGGGAACGGGCCTGGCTGCTCGGCCGGGAAAGGGCCAAGGAGCGCCGGGGGGATGCCTTCGACCTGAAAGCCTGGCACATGGCCGCCCTCTCTCAGGGCTCCCTGGGTCTGGACGACCTGATCGACGAGCTCTCACGGCTCTGACGGGCGGGCCAAGGGCTGCACCGAACGCGGACGACGCCCGGGACCGATGAGCCGCCGCGCCGGAGCCGAAGGCTGCCATGGACACGTTTCCAGCGCGCCAAGAAGGGGCCGAGGCCCAGCTTCTGGCGAGGCGGCCGGTGGCGGTGCCCACACCGCCGGCCGCCGCCGGGACGAACAGGTCCTGCCGCTCGCGGGTTTCCGCGATCCGGCCCATGGTGCGGCCCTCCAGGGGGACGTTCAGCGCGAAGTCCGCGTCCATCACCTCGCGGTGACAGGGGCCCACCGACCAGAACAGGTTCTCCACCAGCGCCGTTCCCGGGCCGGGCTCCGGCACCGAGGGCTCGGCAAAGGCGAGATGGCGGGGGTGGGGAAGCCATAGGGGCGGGCGTCGACCGTGAAGGAACCCCACACCGTCACCGGTCCGACGAAGCCTGCGTCTCCGAGGTGAGGAGGCCGGTCTCAGTCGGGTTGCCCGCGAGTGCGGATACGTTCTCGACGGCGCGTTTGAAGTCGGGGCGCCTCCCGAGCGGTTCGTGGTCGCGGACGGCCGAGTGGCGGAGACGGTCCCGGGGCAGCGTGCATCTGCTGACCTGGACCGTGGAAGAGGCCGTCTCCGGCTGAGGAAGCTGTTGTTCCCGTCGATCGCCGACGGCGCGGTGCTGTCGGCGGGCGTGCACATCGCGATAGCGCGCGTTGATGCGTAGTGCACGGCCGACGGCGCCGAGTACCCCTCTGTGGTGCCGGGTCGAACCGGGTTCACAGATCCTGCCTGGTCTACGAGGTAGTCATGCCCGCACTGCGGATTACGGCGAGGGAGCGTGCGGGGCCGGGGTCGTGCCGATGCCGGTGCCGATGCCGTGGAGCAGGGTGTCGACGACGATGTCGGCGGCTTGTCCGGGGGTGAGTCGGGGTAGTTCCCGGGATGCCTGGTGCATGAACAGGGGGATGAGGGCGGCGGCCCACCCCGGCGGGAGCCCGGGTCGGAACAGGCCCTCGTCGGTGGCGCGCTGGAGGAAAGCGTCGACTTCGTGCACGAACTGGTCGCGCCGCTCGCGGGAGGGGGCGTCGGTCAGCATGCGGGCGAGGTCGACGGGCCAGGTCCGGTTGACCTCGATGACACCTTCGACGTAACGGTGCAGGGCGACCTGCACCGGGGCCTCCCGTAGGCGGGCCTCACGGATCACAGCCTCGATGGCGTCGAGCCGGGCCTCGTAGACCGCGGCCAGCAGGGCCTCCCGGGAGGCGAAGCGCCGGTAGACGGTGCGCCGGTCGACCCCCGCTTCCGCGGCGATATCGGCCATACTCGCCCCCGCGTCGACGGCGAGTGTCCGTGCTCCCGCCGTCAGAACAGCTTCCAGGTTGCGTGCTGCGTCAGCTCTCATCCCCAAAACGTACCCTGCATGCGCCTTGTAGGGGATATTCCGTCTCGCGTCTGAGTCGCCAAGCAAGCTAAGTGCTACATTGAAGTGACACATAAGTTCTCGAAGGGATCGAACGTCATGACGACGACCTACGACCGGCTCTTCATCGGCGGCTCCTGGGTGAAGCCCAGCGATCCGGAGCTGCTCGACATCCGCTCCCCTCATGACCAGTCCGTCATTGCCCGCGCCGCCCAGGCGCAGCCTGCCGATGTCGACCGCGCCGTAGCCGCCGCCCGGGCCTCGTTCGAGGCCGGGGTATGGAGTGGCACCCCGCCGCAAGAGCGCCTCGCCGTCCTGCGCCGCTACAACGAACTGCGCGAACAGTACGCGGAGAAGATCGCCGAGCTGATCACCGCCGAGAACGGCTCGGCGGTCTGGTTCACTCTCGCCGGACAGGGCGGCCTGACCCGGCAGGCCAACGCCTATTTCAAGGCCGCCGAAGACTTCGACTGGGAGGCCGTCCTCGTCCCGTCCGACCCGGCCGTCCCCTTCCGCAGCATCGTGCGGCGTGAAGCGATCGGCGTCGTCGCAGCCGTCATCCCGTGGAACTCGCCGTTCTCCGCCGCCAACGCGAAGATCATCCCTGCGCTGCTCGCCGGCAACAGCGTGGTGCTCAAGGTCTCCCCGGAGAACTCCCTCAGCATGCGTTTCCTCGCTGAGCTGCTGGAGCGGACCGGGCTCCCGCAGGGCGTGATCAGCGTGCTGCCCGCCGACCGGGCGACCAGTGAGTACCTGATCTCCCACCCCGACGTCGACAAGATCGCCTTCACCGGCTCCACCCGCGCCGGACGGACCATCGCGTCCATCGCCGGGCAGCAGCTCAAGCGAGTCAGCCTCGAACTCGGCGGCAAGTCGGCCGCGCTGATCCTCCCCGACGCCGATGTCCAGCAGGCCGTCCAAGGGCTGAAGTTCGGCTCGCTCCTCAACAACGGAGAGGCGTGCATCGCGCAGGTCCGCATTCTCGCGCCCCGCTCCCGCTACGAGGAGGTCGTCACCGCGCTCAAGGAACTGGTGGAGTCGCTGAAGGTCGGCGACCCGCTGGCGCAGGACACCTTCATCGGCCCGATGATCCGCCGCGATCAGCAGCAGCGCGTGCGCGACTACATCCGGGTCGGCATCGAAGAAGGGGCCCGCCTCATCACCGGCGGCCCCCACGTTCCCGCGGGGCTGGAGGCGGGCAACTACGTCACCCCGACCCTCTTCGCCGATGTCGACAACTCCATGCGCATCGCCCAGGAGGAGATCTTCGGCCCGGTCCTGGTCGTCATCGCCTACGACGACGAGGACGACGCCGTACGCATCGCCAACGATTCCGAGTACGGCCTCTCCGGCGGTGTCTGGTCCTCCGACACCGGCCACGCCCTCGCCGTAGCCCGGCGCCTGCGCACCGGCACGGTCACCGTCAACGGCGCTCCCATCGGTTTCGACGGTCCCTTCGGCGGCTTCAAGAACAGCGGCATCGGCCGTGAGTACGGTGCCGTCGGCCTCGGCACCTACACCGAGTACAAGACCATCACCACCACCTGAACCAGCCCCGCCCATCGACACGGCCAGCCGGCCGGCCCCGATCGACAGCCCCGGGCGACTGAGCCGTGCGGGCATGTGCCGCACAGGCCGCGGAAGCGCACCTGTAACAGTGGACGACCGCACCACGGGCGGGGTCACTGAACAGAGAGACGGCTGTGGACGCCGTCGACGGGCAGCGAGCCGATGCGCATCCTCCGAGAAGCACGCGACTGCCAGGTCGCCGTCGCCGACAACCTGGTGCACTGGCGCACCGGCCTGGCCGACCGCCCGGAGGCCGATATCCGTGTCTACGAAACCGACAACCACCTCTTTCTGCCCCGGCGCGGGACCATCCACCCCCGCCAGGTACAGCACCCAGCATGTCGACCCCGCCGTCATCACCCGGCATCGCCCAGTGGCTCAGCCGCCGCAGACGAGTGTCCGTACCACCGCCGTCGGCGCCTACCTGAGCAGCCCGCACAGCGCGTGCGAGCCAGGCGGGTGGGCCTGGTAACCCACGGGCTGGGCGAAGCCGGTCATGGCGGTGTGTCTCCTGTCCGCCCCGTTCCGGGTCGAGGGGGAAGTCGATGTCGAACCCGAGCACTCCGAGAGAGCGCCCTCGGTGACGGCCGGTGGTCGGCGAGTATTCCGGCCGAGGCGCCCACATCACCGCTCTTCAGCGCAGGCGACTCGTCATCCAGGTTGCAGGTCCTCGGACTCGCCGTAGCCGGTGAAATCGAAGGAGAGCACCTGGGCTCAGGCCAGCCCGCCCGTTACCCGCAGGTTCTGGCCGGTGATCCACCTGCCTTCCGGGCCTGCGAGAAACGCGACGACAGCGGCCACGTCGGACGCCTCTCCGAGGCGGCCGAGAGGTGTCATCCCGGCGACCGCCCGGAGCGTCTCCGGGGGATTTGCGCCACGGAGCATTTCCGTGTCGGTCGCGCCGGGAGAGACAGCGTTGACCGTGATGCCTCGTGGTCCGAGCTCCCTGGCTGCGACCGCGGTCAGCTGCTCGATCGCGCCCTTGCTGGCGACGTACGGCCCGATCCCCGGCACGGGACGCACAGTGTTCATGGTCGAGATGTTCACGATCCGCCCACCGTCGCGCATCTGCCTGGCTGCATAACGCATCGTCAGGAAGACCGACTTGGTATTGATCGCCATCACGCTGTCGAATACCTCCGCCTCGGTCTGTGCAAGTGGCACCGGGCTGTGGGCCACCGCCGCGTTGTTGACCAGGATGTCCAAGCCGCCGAGGTGCGCCTCTGCGGTTTCCATCAGCTGCTCCGGCGCCTCGGGCTTCTCCAGGTCCAGGCACACCGCCCGGGCGTTGCCACCGTCCGACTGAACGACGCGGACGACATCGGCAGCGGCGTCCTCACTGGTGGAGTAGTTGAAGACTACGTCGACGCCCTCACGGCACAGGCGTTCGACAATCGCTCGACCGATTCCCCGGGACCCGCCCGTGACGACGGCCGTCATGCCTTTGAGCACTGTTCCTCCGCTGTCGAGAAAATGATCTGAGAGCCTGAACGTACTGGTGCCAACGCTCCCGCTCCACCGTCTCGCATGCCTGATCCGCAGACCGGCTCGAAGGACTGCCCGTAAGGAAGCTCGGATCACCCGCAGTGCGAGGGGAGCCTTCTCGGGTGTGATCGCTACGGGCTCCCCCGAATCCGACGTGCCGCGCCCGGGACGGTGGCAAGGATCGCCGACCGGTTCGTCGGTCCGCAGGGCCTGGATTCAACGTCGTACCTCGCCCCTTCGAGCATGTGCAGGAGATCGCGTCCGCTTCTTCGAGGCGCTGGGTGCGTCGAACGCAGGGTGCCTCAGGAATTCGTCCGTGTCCCGGTTCGGCCTCGCGCCGTGCGACCGGGAGCCCGGCGCGGAGAAGACCGAGGTGTCCGCGCACCTGTGACACCCAGGCTGATCCGAACCGGTGCGGTGATACGCGTCGGTCAGGCCCCAGGTGTGGTGGCTCGCGCGGAGCTGGTCGGAGGGGCGGCATGCGCTTCCACGGAACCCGCTCAGGAAGGCAGGTCCTCGGGCCCCGATGCGGCGGTCGCCCAGGGGTCGGCAAGTCGGGATCGCAACAGGCGCCGGTCCGGCTTGCCCACAGCTGTCAGAGGGATCTCCGGTACGAGGTGCACGGCGTGCGGAGCATAGAGAGCTCCCTTGCGTACGGTGACGAAGTTCTGAAGCTCTTCCAACGAGGGATCGTGCCCGGCCGCGGGCACCACGGCCGCGTGCACCTGTTCCAGTGCGTGCCTGTCACGGCTGCCGAAGACCGTACACCGGGCGACGCCGGGATGACGCAGCAGCAGCTCCTCCAGATCGGCCGGATAGACGTGACCCCCGACGACCACGATCATGTCCTTGATCCGGTCGACGATGAAAAGGTGGCCGGCCTCGTCGAGGTAGCCGACGTCGCCGGTGTGCAGCCAGCCGCCCCTCAACACCTCGGCGGTAAGCTTCGGTTGCTTCCAGTAGCCGGGCATCACGTGGTGCGAACGGACGTGCACCTCCCCGAGCTCACCCGGTGGCAGACGAGTGCCGTCCGGGCTCCGGAGGGCGATCTCCACACCGGGCATCGCCCGGCCGACCGTGAGATGGCCGTCGCGACCGGTCAGCTCCTGTTCACCGGGGCCCGCTTCGGTGATGAGTTGGGCCTCGGCCTGGCCGTACCAGCCGTACAGGACGGGCCCGAGGACCGCGGCCGCCTCGCGCAGCCTCTCGGGTGAGGCAGCCGTACCGCCGTACGTGATCCGGCTCAGGCTGCGCAGATCAGTGCCCGGCAGATCGGGGTGGTCGAGGATCTGATAGAGCAGCGGCGGCAGGAGCCAGGTGTGGGTGATGCGTTCACGGGCGACGGCGGCCAGTACCTCACCTGGGTCGAAGCCCTCTTGCAGCACCACCGACCCGTGCTGGTACAACGTGCGGTCGACGAGGAGCCCAGCAAGGTGGGCCAGCGACGTGCAGGCGAGGAAGCGGGGCGGCTCGCCCGCACCCTCGAGCCGGTCATCGAGGCCGCGCCGGTGCGAGGCATGGCTCATCCGGATGCCCTTGGGCATGCCTGTCGTGCCACCCGTGTGCCCGATGCGCCAGTCGTCCCCCGGTCGGGCCGGGCTCCGCAGCGGAAGTGCGGGGCGGCGGTCAGCCAGGGCCAGGACGTCCTCGGCGTACGTGCTCGGCCCCAACGACAACGTGCGGTGCGTGGCCGCCGTGCCCACCAGCTGCGCGCCCGCCTCCTGCCGCCGACCGTCCACGAGGAGCAGCGAACAGTCGACGCTCGCCATGATGTCCGCCATCGTGGTCGCGCTCGTGCCCTCGTAGAGGGTGACGACCTTGCCGCCGGCCATATTGGCGGCGTAGCGCGCGACGAGACCCTCCACGGTACTGCCCGTGAGCAGGGCCACCGTGGTGCCGCGGCCCACACCGCGATCGCGCAGTTCGGCGTCGAGGCGCCGGATACGGTCACGGAGGTCGGCCGCACGGATGTGCGCCCCGTCGGCAGAGGTGATCACAGTCCGCCGCGGCTCGGCGGATAAGACATCGAGGATGGCCTCGACATAGCTGACGGATGAGTCCCTCACAGGGCCGTAATGCCCGCTCATCGCCGTTCTCCCTCGTCGGAATCGTTGTGGCGCCCTTGACGTTAGTGCCGCTCTCCTCATGACCTCCACTACCGATATCGCCATGCACTCATGACGGATGGGGCATAAGGCGTTCCCGCGCCAGCCGGCGGAAGTCCAGCGCGGCGGGTGACAGATAGGCGCCCTGCCGCCAGACAAGGGTCAGCGTGCGACGGCTCTCCTCACCGCGCAGGCGCGCCCAGGCCACCGGGCCGCCCTCACCTATCGTCCGCCGGGCGACGGCGGGCATCAGCCCGACCCCGAGGCCCGCGCCGACCATCTCCGGCGTGGCCGCAGCCTCGTCGCCCTCGCAGACCACCTGCGGTCGCAGCCCCTCCCGGGCGAACAGCCTCTCGAGGAGGGCGCGCTGCCAGTGCCCCGTTCGCGTAGTGACGAACCCCTCCCCTGCCAGCTCGGTCAACGCGACGTCCTCTCGGTCTGCCAGCCGGTGGCCACGCGGTACGGCGAGGAATACTTCCTCCCGGCAGAGTTCCACGGTTGCCAGCCCAGGCCCGGACAACGCCTGGGAAGCCAAGGCGAAATCCACTTCGCCGGAAGCGACGTGTCGCCGCATCCCCTCCAGTGAGGCTTGGAACAGCCGCACCTTCACGCCCGGACGCTGCGCGCGGAAGGCCGCCAGCACCCCGGCCAACTGCAAGAGCGTCTCCGCCGCTACGGCCACCCGTCCAGGACCTCCGGCGGCCGCGTCAGCCATCTCACGTCGTCCGTCGTCAAGTTCGGCCAAGGCATTGTCGACCCGCCCAAGAAACGCGACGCCGTGGTCGTTGAGCCGTATCCGACGCCCCTGACGGTCGAAGAGGCGCACGCCGAGGTCCGACTCGAGCCGGCTGATTGTCCGGCTCACCGAGGGCTGCGCGACACGCAACTCCTGCGCGGCGCGGCTGATGTGCTGGTAACGGGCCACGGCCTGGAAGTATCGCAAGGCAAGGAGATCCATGGCAGCAGTGTCTCCCCCTCGCGTCCGCCGATGGCTGGAACGAGCCTCGGGGCTCTGTGTCCGCGCAGCCGCGACCGCCCGGGCTCCTTGACCCTTGGACCGTGTCCTGCGTGGTGAGTCGGTGGTTGGGTTCAGCGTGGGGAGAAGTACTGGGAGTCGGATCGTTCCCGACGGACTGTGAGAGATCGCGGAGCCGCTGATCCCGCCGTCGAAGGTGCGGCCGCAAGGCGGCGGGCCACAGGACACACCTGATGAGACGCTGTTCGCGGCGCTCATCTATGTCCTGGTCAGCGGATGTTTCTGGCTGGCGTTGCCGCCGTGCTTCGGAATATCGAAGTCGACGGCCCGCCGCAGGCTCCTGATCTGGTCGCTAGCCGGTGTCTGGGACCCGCTGCACGAGGAGATCATGCCCCGGATGGACGACGCCGGCCTGCTCGACCTGTCCCGGGCCGTGCTCGACTCGGCCCACGTCAGAGCCAAGACCGTGTCCTGCATGCCGAGTCGGGCCAGCCGAAAGCCCGCCGAGCTGTGCGCGGCGTTCGAAGCCGCTGGCATCGTGGAGGAGGAATGCCTCGAACCGGGCGAGGCCGACGGCTCCATCACCATGGGCGCCGTCTGTGCTCTGGCCCGCCTCCCGCGCCCGCCCGGAGCGCCCTGCGTCAGGTTGCGCTGGTGGCCCTGCCGTTCGGCTGACGGGGCCGCCCGTGACGTCGGTCGGCGAGCGGCCCCGCCCGACTGCTCGGGTCCTGCTCGTGCACCCTGCCTTCGAACGCCAACGGCTGGGCCATGCAGAGGAGATGCACTGTCCCAACCCTCCGCCTCGTTCGGTACGGTGCGCCCGTGACGTCTGCGATACGAGACCGGCTCCGTCCCTTCCGTGAAGAAGCCGAGGTCCAGGGCGTGCCGGCCGACGATGTGGAGCGGTGGCTGGCCACAGCCCGTCCCTGTGCCACCCTGGCACTGTCCGACGACGACACCGGACCGGTCGTGGGACGGTTCGGCGGTGAACTGCTGCTTCCGGCCGACACCCGGGACCCCGGGCACCCCTTCGTGGCCTCGGTCGACCTCGCCGCACTGCCGGCCGCGGCGACGGACCTCCCCTTGCCGCCTGACGGCCAGTTGCTGTTCTTCGCCCTGCTCGAGACCAGGGAAAACACTTCCATGGGCACCGTGATCCACGTGCCGGCCGACGCGGCCGTCACCCCACGGGATCGGTGCGCGTGGGGGCCGGCGAACATCGCCGAGGACGACAGGGTGTTCGCGAGCTATCCGGAGGGGCCTCTCCGGGCGCGGACCGACGTATCGCTCCCCCACCACCAGTTCGTCGTTCCCCTCGGTGAGGAGGAAGCCGTATACCTTCCCGGGCATCCCCGCTGCTCCGAACTCGTCGAGATCTGGGAGGACACCAAGGACCTCATCGCGCCCTCGGCGCAGATGCAGATCGGAGGATACGCGGACGAGGAGATCGTGGAGTTCGACCCGGTCGACATCGCGGCGTCCCTCGCGGCGCAGGCGGTGGACGCCGGCCACTGGGACGGTCCCGTCTCGGCCGACGTGGCCGACTGGGTGCTCCTGGCCGACTGGTACGCCGGCAGGGACGTGGAGAAGCGGGAAGGCGCGACCGTCCACTGGGTGATCCAGCGCGAGGACCGCGCGGCCCGACGCTTCGAGCGTGTGTTCACCACCGTCTACTGGAACCCCTGAGCAGGCCATGGCGGTGGCGAGCCGGAGCGGCAGGCAACCGGTCTTCGACCACGAGGGCGCACATGCGGCGCACGGGGCCGTTTCCTACGTGGTAAGCCGGGCGAGTCGTTCGTAAACGACCGGCCCGACAAGTCCTGGTTCGATCCGGTTGAGCCACGAGGCGGGAGGGCGGGGATCCAGTGGACGTGCCAGATCGGGCGAGCAACGGACCACTGTTCAGGCGGCTTGCATCTGCTCCCGAAGGATGTCTGCGTGGCCGCAGTGCTGGGCCAGTTCGCGCAGCATGTGGAGGTAGATCCAGCGCATCGGCAGCGGGCCGCGCCGGTTTCCCCGTACGACATCGTCCAGCGACAGCTCCGCGGCGGCCTTCCGCGATGCCTCGCAGGCTTCCCTGTAGGCGAGCTGAACCGAGGCGACGGTATCGCCGTATTCCAGGTCGAAGGACTCGTCGGGTGTGGCCGGAATACCGATCTCGGCACGCGACCGACAGGTGATCGCCTCGTCGAACCAGACCTTCTCCACGAACGTGGCGTGCTTGACGAGCCCCAGCAGCGTGGTTTTCGATGCCACCAGCGACCGCCGAGCCTGCTCCTCGGTCAGCCCGTCCAGACTGGCGTGGAGGGCGGCCCGGTGCTCATCGAGGAACGTCTCCAACTGCTCGCGAAGCGGGGCGGGGAAGGTAACGGGGTCGGTGGTCGATCGGAAGTCCATGACTGCAGACCCTAGCCTGGCGCTTCCGTGAGATGCCTCTCTGCTCACCGGCCACGCATTCAAGTGCCGCCCACTCTGGCTCGGCGGTGAGGAAGCCGACGATGTATCCCCGGATGATCCCGCTTTGGCCCTACATCCGGCCTGGCCGAGCAACTGGACAACAGGGCGGCTGCGTGTGACCGGACTTTGAACAGGGAAGACCCCGACCTCTCCGGCTTTCCGTCGGAGCAAGCTGAGCAACGTTTCGTTGACCACCAACGCGGTGGGGTCGATGCGCTCCAGCGGCTTCGCCCAGTGAGCCTCTTCGAGTTGGTGACCGATCGGGTGATGGGCCGCGAAGCGCAACGAAGGAGGCCCCGAGCTGCTGATCGAGATGGCTGACGTCTGTACCCTCGCCGGGTGCGACCGGGTCGGCGACGGCCGGGCCGACTACTCCCACGAACACCGGCGCCACAACGATGTGCAGGTCATTACCGATCCTGGAGGCCGGCTGCCCGGGCTCTCGCCCGCCCTGCCGGGCCACACCCACGACCTAGGCAGAGGGAGGCCGCCCCCCGGGTGGCTGGGCTGCGGCCTCCTTCCCGTCCGGGCTCAGTCGTAGGACAGGTCGCCCCAGTTCTCCTGGGACAGGCTGCCCGCGAGGTAGAGGTTCCCCTGTGAGTCCAGGATCGCGACCACCTTCTTGTCTGTGCCGTGGTAGGTCGTGAAGTAGAACTTGTTCTTCTCGTGGTCCACTTCGAGGTTGGTGTTGATCGACAGCTCGATGCTCTGCGGGCTGCTGATGAGCACGTCCTTCTTCGGCCAGTAGAGATGGTTCTGCCGCAGCTTGACGCGGCCGTTGCCGTCGCCTTCCCAGTTCTCGTCCGTGGCTACGCCGAGATCGATGTCGGGCATGGAGTCCCCCTCTGTGATCCACGGCCGTTGCCGATGGGCAACCGCCGCGCTCCGGTGAAACAAGGTCGTGGCCGGATGAACGGCTTCCTCATCCGGTGGAGGCGCACGCGCTTCGGGCGCGCACAGGAGCGGTGGGGCCGTGCCCTAGTAGGTCAGGTTCTTCTGCTCTGTGATCAGCCGGCCGGCGAGGCGCAGGTTGCCCTCGGAGTCCAGCACCGCGAGGATGCGCATCAAGCTTCCGTGGTGGGTGGCGAAGAAGAACTTGTCGGCTTCCTGGCTGCTGGAGTGGTTCGTGTTCACCGACAACTCGATGCTCTCCGGGCCGCTGATGAGTACGTCCTTCTTCTCCGAGTCCGAGTAGACCCGGTTCTGTGTCAGCTTGACGCGACCGTTGTAGTCACCGGTCTTCACATCCGATGCCACACCGAGGTCGATGTCGGGCATGGGGTTCCCCTTTACGGTCCGCGGAAGTCCCTGCGGGCACTACCGCACTCTGGTGGACACGAGATCAACGCCGGGCGAGCGGCCTCATCACCCGCAAGGCGTACGTACCGTGCGCGGCGCGCGGGCCCTGCCCCCTTGTCGGGCTGACTTCCCGAGAGGGGAAGAGGGCCGGGGCCTCGCACTGTCAGGCCAGGTACCCCTGATGGGGGAAGACCTTGCCGGCGATGGACATGTGGCCGTCGGAGTCGATGACGGCGATGACCTTCTTCGTGCTGCCGTGGTGGGCCGTGAAGTAGATCTTGTCGCCTTCCTGGCTGCTCGACAGGTTGGTGTTCACCAGCAACTCGATGCTCACCGGCGACCCGACGAGCACATCCTTTTTCGCCGGGCTCGATTGGCCCCGGCTCCCCGTCAGCTTCACGACGCCGTGGAACTCGCCGACTTCCCAGTCATCCGCCGCGCCGAGGTCGATGTCAGGCATGGAGACCCTCCTCTTCGGTCCCGCGGGCGCCCATGAGACACGTCCGCGCTCCGGTGAAAAACAACTTCGTTGCCAGGTAAGGCACTTGGCCACGCGAACTGATCGAGAATCTACCCAGCGCTCACGCGAAGTCGGCACATCCGTCCGAAAATTTCCGGCATAGGAAGAAACTAATAACTCCTGATCGCTTCTGTCCGCGCACAAGACCCCAGGAACACCACACACCACTCGTGCTCCCAGACTGTCCACACGGCAGAGCCGGTGCCGATACGGAGGCGCGCGGTCCAGGTGAGGCAGAGCGGGAATACCTCGTTCGTCTCGATGCGCGCCGCCGAACGAGGCGTACACAGCCACGCCGGCCAGCAAGCACGCATGCGCCAGGACACCGCTGCGGGCCGGTCGTACCGGGGGTAATTGCCGACCCCTGACGAAGGGCCCGTGGGCACGCCCGAGAATGAGCTCGCCTGCCACCCTCGCCTGCCACCAGAGTATGCGCATCGCGTGAGGACCCTGCGTAAGGACTGCGGCAGCCGGGGTCAGGAGTCGAACCGGGGTCAAGGGCTGCGAGAGTGGTGGCATGGATATCCGAAGGAGAAACAACGTCACTGTGACCGGAAACCCGCAGGGGCCGACGGTGGTACTGGCTCATGGATTCGGTTGCGACCAGAACATGTGGCGGCTCACGACGCCCGCCCTCATGAACGATTACCGTGTGGTCGCATTTGACTACGTGGGGTCCGGTTCCTCGGATCTGTCGGCTTTCTCGGTGGAGCGCTATAGCGCTTTGGAGGGTTATGCCCAGGATGTGGTGGATGTGTGCGAGACGCTCGACCTGCGCGACGCCACGTTCGTAGGCCATTCCGTCAGTGCCATGATCGGGGTCCTGGCTGCGGCGATGATCCCGGAGAGAATCGGTGCGCTGATCATGGTGGCGCCTTCTCCGTGCTACATCGACGACGAGAATTACCGGGGCGGTTTCAGCGCCGAGGACATCGACGAACTGTTGGCATCGCTGGAGTCCAACTACCTGGGGTGGTCCGCGGCGATGGCACCGGTGATCATGGGAAACGCCGACAGGCCCGAGCTCGGAGAAGAACTGACGCACAGCTTCTGCGCCACCGACCCGGAGATGGCACAAGTTTTTGCCCGGACCACGTTCCTGTCCGACTCACGGACCGCTCTCCAGGGTGTGAAAGTGCCGACGCTTGTCCTGGAGTGCACCCACGACGTCATCGCCCCGCGGGAAGTCGGCGCCTACGTTCACCAGGCGATCCCCGGATCATCGCTGGTGACTCTCGATGCCACGGGGCACTGCCCGCATCTGTCGGCGCCGGAGGCCACCAACGAAGCCATTGCCGCGTTCCTGAGGAGTCTGCGGTGATGTGCCGCTCCGGACAGCAGTCCGACCCTCACAACACCGGCCCCGAGAGCAGCACGGACGCCGCGTTCGCCGCGCTGTTGGAGGACAGCGCCGACGAACTCTACGAGAGCGCTCCGTGCGGGTACCTCTCCACCCTGATGGATGGCACCATCGCGAAGATCAACACCACTCTGCTGGACTGGCTCGGCCTGGAGCGCGCGGCGGTGGTGGGCCGGATGCGGTTCACCGACCTCCTTACGGTCGGCGGCAAGCTGTACCACGAAACACACTTCGCTCCTCTGCTGCAGATGCAGGGCAAGGTCAGCGGCATCGCCCTCGATCTCAAGCGGGCCGACGGCGGACGGGCGCCGGTTCTGGCCTCCTCCGTGGTCAAGCACGGCGCCAACGGAGAGCCTCTGCTCATCCGCACGACCGTCTTCGACGCACGTGAGCGCCGTGCCTACGAGGACGAGCTCCTGCGCGCCCGCAAGGCGGCCGAGGAGGCCCGCAAGGAGGCGGAGGCCGACCGCCGTCGGCTGCAGGACGCCCTGGCCGTGCTCCAGCAGTCGCTGCTGCCCACCACGCTGCCCGCCGTGCCCGGAGTGGAGGCGAGCGCCCACTACCGCACCGCATCTCCCGACCGCCTCGGCGGAGACTTCTACGACCTCTTCCCCATCGACGGCAAACGTTTCGGCTTCTTCCTCGGCGACGTGTGCGGAAAGGGGCCCCAAGCGGCCGCCGTCACCTCTCTCACCCGTTACACCCTGCGGGCAGCGGCCCTCCACCACCCGGACCCGGTTTCCGCCCTGTCCACCCTGAACACGGTGCTTCACGAGCGCTACACCGGCGGCGATCCCCGCTACTGCACAGCAGTGTTCGGCATCCTCGAACCCGACCTCTCCGCCGGACACACCTCTGTGCGCCTGGCCTCCGGTGGTCACCCCCCTGCCCTCGTCCTGCGGGCCGACGGCACGGCCGACTTCCTGCCCACCCCTGGCGGACTCCTCGTCGGGATCCTTCCTGACGCGCCCTTCTCCTCCGCCGCTACTACGCTCGCCCCCGGCGACACCCTGTTGCTGTACACCGACGGCCTCACCGAAGCCCGCACGGGAGCCGACCGGACCGCGTTGTTCGGAGACGAAGCCCTCCGCACCCACGCCGCAGGCTTTGCCGGGAAGCCGCCGCACGCCGTCATCGAGGCCCTGAGCGGGCTGTTGGACGACTTCGGCGACGGACTCGACGATGACACAGCCCTCCTCGCCCTTGGCGTGCCGGCTACCAGATCGGAGACGAAGAGCACCGCATGACCCCGCTCACAACCACCACTCGAAGCGCTACCGCCGGCCCCCTTCTGGCAATCACGGGCGACCTCGACTACGAAACCGTCGGCCAATTGCGCGACATTCTCACGACCATCGCCCTGCGACCGGGCCAGCTCCTGGTCGTCGACCTGGGCGGCATGACGTTCTGCGATTCCAGCGGCCTCGCCGCCCTCATCGCCGCCCGGACCCACGCCCACGCCGCCGGTGCCGAGATCGCCCTCGCCGCCGTACCCCAGCACACCCTGCGCGTCCTGCGGGTCGTCGGCCTCGACCAAGTCTTCCGTCTCCAGCCCGCCAGTGACGCTCAGGGAAGCCCCGAGGCCGGCCACGGCACGCCGTGACCACAGGAAACGTGGAGGCGTGCGACAACCCTCTGCAGGTCATTGGCCGGCGCCGCACGTGCGGGCGAGAGGCGACAGCCCCGACGGTGCGGCTCGCCCCGCACGGCCGCATCCACCCCTGTGCCGGCTTGGAAGCGTTTCCGGTGCGGACGGCCAGGACGGCATCAAACCCAGCCGACTGGCAGAAGGGCCACGCCGCTGAGGCGATCCCTTCCGGCCTCTGAGAAGCCATGAGGCCGGAAGGGATCAGGCTATGCCACGTCCAGGAAGAACTTCTCGTCGCCGCCGCCGTTGGCGTTGTACTGGCAGTTCACCGTGCCGCCGGGCCCGGTCGCGTCGGTGACCCCGCTGCCCGTCACCAGGCGCAGGAAGATGTTCGCGAAAGCCGCCGACTCGAAGGAGAACGAACCGTCTCTCTGGGCGCGCGCTCGGAACTTCTCGTAAGGGCCTATGAAGAACTGGCAGTTGACCGTGCCGCCGCCGCTCATGTCGGTGGGTACCCCGGAGCCGTCCATGCGCAGGAACACGCTGGGAAAGGCCACCGATTCGAAGGCGTACGAGCCATCGGCCTGTGGCCGAACCTTGAACGTCGTCCAGGCGCCGGTACCGTACTGGCAGTTGACCTTGCCGGCGCCGGGTTCGCTGGGGGCGGTCACGCCGGTCCCGTCCATACGCAGGTACACGTTCGAGTAGTGCGTCGACTGGATCGTGATCGGGGTCTCTCCGAGTTTCGCGAGGTCGGTTTCCGATAGAGCCATGCTGACCATTCCTTCCCTCTGGGATGCGTTGGCGAGTGGGATGAGCGCAGTCGCCGTCCATGCCTTGCGGCGCTGATGCGGTGAGCCGATGGCGGGGCGGCAGGAGGCGGCGATCGACTTTCCCTCGGAGTGCGACGGAAAGTGACCCACCGCCCGGGTGGCACGGGACGCCTGTGCCGTCCGGGCCGAGTGTGAGGTCAGGGGCAGCTGACGAGCACGATGGACAGGGCTGTGCAGGTGAGGGCCGCGCTGTCGTTGGCCGTGTTGGGATCGGCGGGTGCGGAGGCGGTCCGCTCGCCGGTGACGGTGACGGGGCCGAGCGTGAGGAGGTTCAGGGGCACGCGGAAGGTCTTGCTCACGCTCGCACCGACGGCGATTGGGCCGTAGGTACAGGTCACCGAGGCGTTCGCGGAAGTGCATCCGGCGGCAAGGTCGGTGGCCGCGGCGCCGGCCGGGAGTGTGGCGGTCAGCGTCGCCGAGGTGAGAGCGTCCGGGCCGTCGTTGCGGGCCGTGAGGGTGTAGCCGAGGTAGGGCACCAGAATGCCCAGGCGCGGCTTGGCAGTGAGGCCGACCTCGATGTCCGAGGCCTGCGGCGCGGGCCTGAAGGCCATGCCGTAAGGGCCGGTGAACCCGGTGATCGTCGCGGTGACCGTATGGGAGGCGGTATTGATCACCGAAACCTGGTTGCCGGACTGGCTGGTGGCGTAGACGGCCGTGCCGGACGGATTGATCCTGGCCTGAGCCGGGTTGCTGCCCACCGGCACGGTCGCGGTGACGGTGAGGGCCGCGGTGTCGATGACGGAGACCGTCGAGCTGCCGTAGTCGGCGACGTAAGCCCGTGTACCGGCCGCGTTGAACGACACTCCGTTGGGAGCGGTCCCGACCGGGACGCCGGCGATGACCGTGTTGGTGGCCGTGTCGATGACGGAGACCGTGGACCCGCCGTTGTTCGTGACGTACGCGACGGTTCCGGCGGGGCTGACGGCCACACCTGAGGGGGCACTGCCGACCGGGATGGTCGCGGTGACCGTGTTGGTCGCGGTGTCGATGGCCGAAACGGTGTCCTCGTAGTTGTTCGTGACATAGACGGTGCTTCCCGAGGGGGCGACCGCCACCCCGTTCGGGCCGCTTCCGACCGAGACGGTGGCGCTGACCGACGTGGTCGCGGTGTCGATGACCGAAACCGTGCTCGTGCCGTTGTTGGTGACGTAAGCGGACGCGCCAGACGGAGTCAACGCCACGGAGAGCGGGCTGCGGCCGACGGGAACGGTCGCGGTCACCGCGTTGGTCGCCGTGTCGAATACCGAGACGGTGTCGCTTCCGAAGTTCGTGACGTACGCCTGAGTGCCGGCGGGAGACACCGCTACGTTGGCGGGGCTGCTGCCGACCGTGACACTGGCGGCGACGACGTTGGTACTCGTGTCGATCACCGAAACGGTGTTGCCACCGATATTGGCTACATAGGCGAGCGGGCCGGTCGCGGCCTGCGCGGGGGCGCTCAGCGCCGCCACCCCCGTGAGCGCCAGAGCGCCACCGGCGGCCAACGAGACCAGGCGGCGGCACCAGGCGGAAGAGAACCGGCGCATGCGGGCAGGTGCAGAAGGCAAGGGACTTCCCCTCATCGGTCCGCGCGCCGACGGCGGGCCCTGAGGACCCGGGAACCGGCGGCCACGCGGTCGCGCGACTCCACCACCGAGGGCCGGTCGGCCGCTGGCGGCGGAGCTCTGGCCGTACTGCGTGCATCGCGCACCGCCGCCACCGACACCTGCGGACAACGGCGCACACCTCACATTCACCACCGTGGCGTGAACCGGAACCACGACAGCTTCGTCCGACCGGACAGCGGCCAGGCCGCTCCCCCGAAGTCACCAGAATCATCGCGATCCTCCACCAGGAATGCCACAGAACATCCATAGTTGTCTGCAATAGATCTATGGGAATGACTGCGGGAAGCCTTGACGCACCATCAGCACACTCGGCATCAGGCCCCTCGGCCGGTATCTCTGCCATCACCTGTGGCTGCACACAACGGCAGACCGCTGTGGGCGACGCGCAGGGCGGCCTCGGCGAGACGGGCGGCACGGGAGCACCACGAGGGGTGGGAGAAGGAGCTGTTCGAGGGGGCGAACCGCTCCTTCTGACCCGTCAAGCGGTTCGGGCAGCCCTCCGAGCGCAAGAGCTACGGAGACGAGTCCCGGCGCCTGGGGCGCTCGCGAACATCCCCGCCTACGGCAGGGCAACTCCAAGGGGCACCACGAAGTAGCCAGGTCGCCGCACCCGCGCACGCACCATGCCGGTACATGAATCCGCCGCGCAACCGTCGGCCCTGTGGTCGCTGAACCGACGATCCGCGGGCCGGCGGTTCAGGTACGCCGTCCCGCACCGAGCGGCCATCGAGATCACCGTCGACGGCCGAAGTTCGCGTCGTTACTTCTGTCCTCCCTGCCTCTCCATGCCTGCGCCACCGACTGCACTTCTGTATGCGCGTGGTGTTGTTGGTCTGGTTGTCGGTGTCGCGCTTCCATGGCGTCGCTCGCGGTGGCGGGCCACGGCGTCGTTGTTGGCGCAGCGCACCGAGCAGTAGGCGCGTTTGCCGTTGCGGGAGGTGTCAACGAAAGCCAGAGCGCAATCGCGTCGTGCACAACGTCCCAGCCGCTCGGCGTCGGCGGAGCAGATGACGTAGGCGAGTCCGGCCGCGGTGATGGCGCGGATGTGCGCGGCCGGGTCGGCGCCGGGGGCGCTGTAGTGCAGGTGGGGCCGTCCATCATGCAGAGAGATACGGGGGCTGCTCGAAGCGTCGGCGAGGAGCGCGTTGACTGCATCGCACCGCTCATCGAGGTTCTGTCGCCCGAAACATGCGGCCAGGCGCCGGCTCCACGTCCAGATGGTCTCGGCCTGCGCGGTAGTGAGCGTGCGGTTCACCACGCCGTGCGCGGACAGGAGCGGTTTCAGGTCTGCGGAATGGGGTGCCTCGGTCAGGTTGACGAGGTCAGCGGCAAGTCGGGCGGCCTCACCGCCGTAATGGTTGAACTGCATAAGACAATTACATCATGATGTGCCCCGGGTGGGCACCTGGGCGACAGGCTGAAGCGCTGTGTGGCCGTCGCGGCCTGCCGGACGACACCGGATGCGACGAGATCTCGGAGGCGCGATGACGCAGGCTGCCCGCTTGCCGCAGCAGGGGACCGCGACGGCGCCGGCGTTGATGCTGGTCCAGATCGCCTGTCTTCAGGCTGGGTCGGCCGTCGCCAAGGAGGCGTACGCGTCCGTAGGCCCCTCGGCTCTGGCCGGTATGCGGCTGTTTTTCTCCGCCGTGATCCTTTGGCCGCTTGTCCGGCCGTCACTGCGCGAGGTCACGGCGGTACAGTGGCGTGCAGTGATCTCGCTCGGCTTGGTCTTGGCGGCCATGAATGTGGCGTATTTCCAGGCCATCAGCAGCCTGCCGATCGGCGTGGCCGCGACCGTGGAACTGCTCGGCCCGCTCGCCTTGTCGATCGCTCTGTCCCGCCGGCTGGAGCATCTCGCGGTGGCGTTGCTGACACTGGCGGGCGTACTGCTCCTGACGGGCCTGGGGGCCTCGCTGCCCGCCGTCGGGCTGCTGCTGGGAGGCACCGCCGCGTTGTGCCGGGCCGCGTATGTGGCCCTGAGTCGGCGGGTTGGACGGCTGTTTCCCGACTGGACGGGCCTGTCGCTGGCATTGGCCTGCGGTGCCTGCGTTCTGACCCCAGTCTCCGCTGTCACGGACGGTGTTGCGGTGGCGGCCCACCCTGCGGTTCTCCTCACCGGTCTCCTCGTGGCTCTTCTGTCCTCGCTGATTCCGTACGCGCTGGACATGACGGTGCTGCGGCGTATCGATGCCCGTACCTTCGGGGTGCTTCTCGCAGTGAGCCCCGCCGTGGCGGCGGCCGTCGGCTTCCTCCTGCTGCACGAGCAGTTGACCGTACGCCAGCTGGCAGCGATCGCGCTTATCGTCCTGGCTGGCGCCTGGTCGGTGCGGCGGACTGGGCGGCCTGCCGCACCAGAGGCCCGGCCTGACACGCCTGATAGCTGAACCTTCTACTCGATGTAATGGTTGAAGCGCTATAGACAGTGACAGCATGTTGGTGGCATGACACCCACACCCTCGGCCACCGCCACGCCGTCACAAGACCGCTGCCCCGTCTGCCATGAGCCGACCGAGAGGGAAGCGCGGTGGTGGACACTGCGATCCCGACACCGTACGTCCGAGGGCGAGGTCGAGTACTGCACCGGTGGCTGCGGGTGCCTCGTCGTCCTGGTCAACGGCGAAATGGTTAAAGCTCTCCCCGCCGACCGTCGGTGAAGTACGAGCGGAGCCACAGCATCAGGGCCCAGGTTCAGGCACAGGCCACTCTGCGGTGCCGAGGCGGCACCCCGGAGTCAGGCGGCCCCCCTCCCTTATAGACAGCGGGACGGGCCAACCGTTGCGGCGGGAGCCGTACCTTGTCACTGCTGACGTGACCGGGCCGCTCGCCCTACGGGCGAATACTGCAACTCTCGAGTATCGACACTCCACCAGTAGCGCGGGAAGTCGTTCGAGGCGATCACCGGCCGTGTCACCGGATCCCTCCAGCGCCCACACGTTCTGCTCCTGGACGCTACGAGAACAGCGGTGGCGAGCCGGCCCGCGAACGCCAGCTGGTTCACGTCGACGCCAGGGACCAGACGGACGAGTTCGGCGAGCAGTGCGGCATGGGCAAGAAGCGACGGCGACAGGAGGCCGGCGGCGGCTTCGCGGGCGGCCTCACTTCCCACCACTCGTCGTCCACGATCAGCGGCCGGGTACCCACACGTTCACGACCGGCCTGATCGGTCAGACCGGTCACGACCAACCAGGACGCCTGATCGAAGACCCACTCCGCGAAGGGCTCATCAAGAAGCGCCGGCTGGTGCTCACGTCACGTTGCCGCGCAGCAGCGCCGTCGCCGCGCGCGTGGCGCGTGTAGCCACATCGTCGGAGGAGAGGCGGGAGAGCGTCAGGAAATTCTCCGTGTCCAGGGTGACGTAGCCATGGGCCAGGACGAAGAGCTGTTCGAGTAGAAGCAGTGCTTGGGAAGGGTCGGCGCGCCCTCGATCACCGAGGCGACCTCGGAGGCCGAACATGACTTGAGCGGGGAGTAGACGCAGACCGGCTTTCGCTCGACATGCCTGTAGATCATCGCCCCGGGGTCCTGGCAGCCGGGGTGCCACTCGGTCATCAGGTGGCTGGACCGGGCACCGGACTTGCCGCTGTCGGAGGCACACGCCGTGCCGGTGCCCCACCACAGCTCATCCCGGATGGCGAAGGTGGCGTTCACCAGCTTCCGCATGGCCGCGCGCATGGGGGCGCGGTTGACGAACAGGTGCCGCACTCGCCGCAGCGTCGCCTCGCTCTCGCCATGCCTGCCGGTCACCTCGACCCGCCTCAGCGCACGGTGATGACCAGCTTGCCCTTGGTACGGCCTGTCTCCGCCAGGACGTGGGCCCGGGAGCCTTCGGCGAGGGGGAAGGTGCCGGAGACGTGGGCGCGGAGCCTGCCTCGCTGGACGAGCTCGGCGACAGCGCGCATCCCTGCCTGGTCGTGCTCAACGAGGAGGGTGACGGCGCGGACCTGAGCCTTCTTCGCCGCGGCCAGGGTGTCCTCGGCACCCGGCAGCAGGGAGACGAGGACGCCACCGGGAGTGAGCACGCCCACGGAGCGGGTGGCGTTCGCCCCGCCGAGGGTGTCAAGGACGACGTCATAGCGCTCCTCGGTGTCGGTGAAGTCCTCGGATCGGTAGTCGATGCAGGCGTCCGCGCCGAGCTCGCGCAGGAAGTCGTGATGGGGGGCGCTCGCCGTCCCGGTGACGTACGCGCCACGCTCCTTGGCGATCTGTACGGCAAGATGACCGACTCCGCCGGCTGCGGCGTGGATCAACACCCGCTGCCCGGGCCGGAGGTCCGCGGTCTCGACGAAGGCCTGCCAGGCAGTGAGCGCGGCCAGAGGCAGCGCGGCGGCCTGGACGTGGTCGATTCCGGCGGGCTTGGCGACGAAGGCGCGGCTGGGGCCTGTCACGTACTCGGCGTGGGAGCCGGCCCCGTACGGGTAGGGCAGCATGCCGAACACCTCGTCACCGGGCTTGAAGAGGGTGACGCCGAAGCCGGTCTCCACCACGGTGCCAGAGACATCCCAACCGAGGGTCAGCGGCGGGGGCGGCAGGAAAATACTGAGGGCGCGGTGCTTGAAGTCCGTGGGGTTGAGACCGGCCGCGTGAACGGCGACGAGGATCTCCCCGGGGCCGGGCGCGGGTCGGGGAAGCTCAGTCAGCTGCAGGACCTCGGGGCCGCCGAGGGCCGTCTGGTGCAGGGCGAGCATGACGGGGGCGCCGTCCAGGACAGCGGGATGGGAGAAGTCCGTGGCGGCCGGAGAGTTGAGGTTCTCAGGGGTGTCCGTCGAAGTCATGCCTCGATCCTGGCCACTCGCCCCTACCCGGGCGATGGCAAGAAGGTCAGCCTTCGATACATTCCCGCCATGCCCGTCACCCCTGCCGCCCGCTGCGTTCCCGGAGCCTCCAGCACTCCCGACGTCCGCCCCTCCGCCGCTCCCTCACGGGCCCGTGACCTCGCCGACCGCGCGGCCGAACTGGATCGCCGGATGCGCCCGGACCCGCGGCCCGACGCCCACAAGGTCGTGGTCCTTGCCCTCGACGGCGTCTACCCCTTCGAACTCGGCATCCCTCACCGGGTCCTGGGTTCCGCCGATGGCCGCTACGAGGTGCTGTCCGCGAGCGTGGACGGGGAGCCCGTGCGTACCGACGCGGACCTGACCGTCATCCCCGGGCACGGCCCCGAGGTGCTGGCCAGGGCGGACACCGTGGTCATCCCTCCGTACGCGCTCTCGCCGGACCCGGCCCCGCAGGCGCTCACCGCCCTGTCCCGCGTCCGCCCCGGGACCCGCCTGGTGTCCATCTGCACCGGCGCCTTCCTGCTGGCCGTAGGCGGTCTCCTTGACGGGCGCCGGGCCACCACCCACTGGGCACTCACCGACTACTTCCAGGAGCTGTTTCCCCAGGTCGAGCTTGACGCCGGCGTGCTCTTCGTCGACCACGGTGACGTGCTGACCTCCGCGGGCGCGGCGAGCGGTGTCGACGTCTGCCTGCACATGGTGCGGCAGGACCACGGCAGCGAGGTGGCCAACCAGGTCGCCCGTCGCTGCGTCGTACCGCCCTATCGGGACGGCGGGCAGGCGCAGTACATCGAGCGGCCGCTGCCGCCGGCGAGCGGAACCGGCACCGGGCCGACCCGCGACTGGGCCCTGCAGCGGCTGGAACTGCCTCTGTCGCTGGACGAACTGGCCGCGCATGCGGCGATGAGCACCCGTACCTTCGCCCGGCGCTTCCGGGAGGAGACCGGGCTGAGCCCCGGCCGCTGGCTGACCCAGCAGCGGCTGCGGCGGGCGCGGCATCTGCTGGAGTCCAGCGACCTGCCGGTGGAACGGGTCGCCCACGAGGTCGGCTTCGCCACCGCCACCTCGCTCCGGCGGCACCTGGCCGCGGAGGCCGGGGTTGCCCCGTCGGCATACCGGCGCACTTTCCGTGCCCAGGGTCCGGTCGCGGGCGACGTCAGGGACGTATCAACGACGGGGTCCGCTCGGTGATGCGGTAGTAGGGCGTCACCCGGCATCAAACCGTCGACGAACGTCGCTCGCCCTCGCCTACGGCTGTCGGGTTCTTGTGCCGTCGCAGCTCGCGGATCTGTTCGATGGGAAGCTCGCGCCGCTCGGTGACGAGGGCCGCCGCTTCTGATGGCGACATCGCCAGGGCGGCGAGCGTGTCGGCGCCCAATGCCTCTGGACTCCAGCCGGAGTTCTCGTCCTCGGGACCGAGATGTTCGATCACCCACGTGCGCAGCATGAAGTCCTGCTGGAGTTTGCGCGCTGATCCCTCTGCGCTGGCGCCGAGCATGCGTCGGTTCGCCAGCAACGACAACTCCGCCCAGTGCCGACGCATTGCGCGGGGGTGGCTTGAGTCGCAGGCGTGCCGCTGGGCAAGGCCGATGGAGAAGGCAGTCCCATCGGCCGTGGTGAGGGAGATGGACCGTGCCGCCTGCGTCCCTGGTAGCCCTTGTCTGCCCAGCCGCTGATGGCGGCCTCGGCGAGTGCCTCGATGATGCCGTGCTCGCGCGCGGGGAGAGCGTGGTGATCTGTCGGACGCGGCGTGGGAACGGATGCGGCCGTTTCTGCCGGTGAGCAACGGCCGGTGCGGACGGTGGCGCGATCATCGGCAGGTGATCGACGGGATTCTGCACCGGGTGCGGACCGGAGTGCAGTGGCGTGACCTGTCGGCGCGGTTCGGCCCATGGAAGACGGTCAATGAGCGCCATCGACCGTGGTCGGCGGACGGAACCTGGGACGGCTGTTGCAGCAGGTCCAGGCCGCGGCCGACGCGGCGGGCGAGATCGACTGGGACGTCTCGGTGGACTCCACCATCGTGCGCGCGCACCAGCACGCCGCCGGTGCCCGAACCGACCCGCCACCGGCACCGGGCGCGTCAAACGGGAACGAGGCGGCAGGACACCAGGACGAGACACCGTGGCAGAGCCTGGTCGGCCGGCTGGTGGAGGTGGTGAGCGAGGAGGGCCTGGGCCGCTCGCGCGGCGGCTTCACCGGCAAAATTCATCTGAGTGCCGACGGCCGCTGCCGCCCGCTGTCCCTGGTTGTCACCGCAGGACAGCGGGCGGACTGCACTCAGTTCATCCCGGTACTGGAGAAGATCCGGGTTCCCCGCCCCGGGGGCGGCAGACCCCGCAGGAAGCCGACAGCGTTGCGGCCGACAAGGGCTACATCAACGGCCCCTGCCGCGAATACCTGGGGCAGCGAGGCATCCGGCACACCATCCCGGAGAAGACCGACAGCCGGGCCGCCCGCCTGCGCAAAGGATCACGAGGCGGACGCCCCCCGGGCTTCGATGAGGAGCGGTACAAGAAGCGCAACACCGTGGAGCGGGCCTTCAACAGACGCAGGAACTCCCGAGCGGTGGCCACCCGGTATGACAAGCGTGGCTACGTCTTCCTCAGCACCGTCACCGTGGCAACCGTGGTCATCTGGCTGCGATCTTGATGCCTTCTCACAGCGCGAAGGGCTGGTACTCCAGAGCTTGATCGACCACTTCAGCGGCTGTCGGCTCCGGCCCCTTCGGCCAGAAGATCAGGTCGCTGATATGGCCACTTGGACAGCCGAGGGCCCTGCTCAACGTCTTTAACACGTGGGAGGCCTCGGCATCGTCGGCGTAGTCCGCGTCCATGATCTTCTGAACCATTGCAACGGCAGTCTCACGAGCCATCACCACTGCAGTCACCCCTTCCAGGCGACTGGGAGCCTAGCGAGTCACATAATCGGCCGGACAGCTTCTAGTGGGCCGTGGTCGGCCCGGCCGACGGCGCCGTCCGCGTCCAGGGACCGCGTGACCTCTGGGCCGTGCTCGAAGACGCGTACGCACGCTGGGAGCGGCCCGGCCGGCCCCAGCAGTACCGGGTCGACCTCCGCGACCCGGCCGGGGGCCCGGCACGTCAGCAGCTTCGGCGCGGGCTCGACGGCGGCCCCGGCCTGGACGCTGCCTCCGCTCACCGCCGTCGTGCGGCAGACGCCATGAGTACCGGAACGGCTTGCGGCGTTACCCGGCGGGCCGTGGCTGCCACCCCTCCGCCCGACAGGCGTAGCCGATACCCCTCTGGATGACGACGGCGGCGCCGCGGCTCCGAGGGATCGCTGACCGCCGGTCGTTCCGGCGGAAGGGCGCCCTGTCACGGCGCCCTTCCACACTCCGGCCCACTCGCAGAGCGGGCAGAAGCGCAGACAAAACCATGCCCCACCCCAGAACGCAGAATTCCGGGTGCTCACGAGGGTTTCCGCTGTGGGGTCCGACCACACCGCGCCGGTCACAGAGGAACGACCGCTCCTTCGCGCATCCACCCCCGCCCATCCGCCGCTGCGTCGGTGGTGACCAGCACATAGCCGTACTCGTTGTAGGAGGCGCCCTCACATGTGGCCGCGCCTACGATGTCGCCCGCGTACTTCGTCTTCACGACGGCGCTGTAGGGATTCGGTTCCTCGTACACACCGGCTGTCGGCCACACGACCTTGTACTGGCAGCCGGCCGAAGCCGACGCGTTGGCGACCGGGCTGACGACGAGCGAGCCGCCGAAACCGAACGCAACGAGCAGAACACTGGTGACGAGACGCCTTGTAGGCATGATGGTCGCGGCTCCGAAGAAGTAGGTGCATGTCGGGTACATGATGACAGCCTGCAGAGGCGCGGCACTCGCGGGTTGACGGTCACAGCACCGCCTGACGGAACCCGAGGCGAGCCATCCGGGCTTCCCGCGCCTGGCTGTCGCCGGCTTCGAGCGGATCAGCCGAACCGACAGCAGTGATCACTGTGCCGCCGTGGCACTTCGGCTCTGGTTTGCATGGAAACGCGCCTTCTTCTGACGGTTGCCGCAGGTGTTCATGTCACACCATCGGCGGGTGCGGCTTCTACTGGTGTCGAAGAAGGCGGCTTGGCAGGTCGGTGAGGCGCAGAGGGCCAGCCGCCCCTCCCGTTCACCGGCGACGATGGCGATTGCGTCGGCGGCGATCACCCCCAGAGCATCCTCCAGGGCGGAGGCTGGCGCCAGCTGCCAGCGGTGCTTGCCCTCAGGTGTCAGCATCGAGGTGGCCCGGCCCTGTCCGCTGCGGTCATTGAGCGTTCGGACAGCGCATGCGGGCAGCGGGCCCTGGAGCGCGGCTGCGGTTGCGACCGCGTGGATCGACTCCCTCAAGTCCCGAGCGAGATCGAGCTGGTCGGGAGTGCAGGAGTGCACCTCGAGGCCGTAGATCGCCAGCCAGTCGACGAGCCGTCGCGGCGTGGGAATGCGCTCCACAGCCTCGCCATGACGCTCGGACAAAGTCCCCGTGAAGCTGGTCGCCAGTACGGCTCCGAGGCGGAAGTCGGGGAACTCAGCACGCATGGAACCACCATAGACGGTTGCACGCAGGCGCAGAGGCACGCTAGAACCGTCAATGCCGGTTCGCAACGGGATGCGGTCGGTATCGCGATGGCCAGGAGGTCCCATGTCTCGCCCCACCGATGACGTGTACGCATTCACATCCCGCACCACCGACGCCGAACTCGACGACCTGCGCACGCGCCTGTCCGCAGCGCGGCTGCCGGAGACCGAGACGGTGCACCGCGCCGCACCGGGCCCGCGCCGGTGGGCCCAGGGCGTACCACTCTCCGACCTCGTCAGCGTCGCTCACTACTGGCGCACCGAGTACGACTGGCGGTGGTTCGAGGAGCGCTTGAACGCGATCGGCCAGTACCGCACGACTATCGACGGCCTGGGGATCCACTTCCTTCACCGCCGATCACCGCGTACGGATGCGACACCGCTGCTCCTCACTCACGGCTGGCCGGGCAGCATCGCCGAGTTCGTCGACGTTGTCGATGAACTGGCTGACCCGAAGGACGCCAATGCGCCGGCGTTCCACATCGTGGCCCCGTCGCTGCCGGGCTTCGGATACAGCGACAAGCCGGTCACCACCGGGTGGGGGGCCGGCAAGATCGCGACCGCATGGGTGGAACTCATGCGAAGGCTGGGATACGAGAGGTTCGCAGCCCACGGCGGCGACTGGGGAGGCGTGATCACCACTGTCCTCGGCGGCAGGTTCCCCGCCCAGGTCCTCGGCATCCACACCACGCTCGCGCAGGCACCGCCCGGGCTGACCACCGAAGGGCTGACGCCGGCCGAACGCCAGTGGGCCGAGGAGACCCGCGACTTCTGGCATCACCGCTCGGCGTACGCGAAGCAGCAGGCGACCCGACCGCAGACCATCGGCTACTCGCTCGTCGACTCACCGGTCGGTCTCCTCGCCTGGATCCTCGACAAGTTCGCCGAATGGACGGACACCGGCGACAGCCCGTTCGAAACGGTCTCCATCGACCCAATCCTTGACGACGTCACCCTGTACTGGCTGACACGGACCGGCGCGTCAGCGGCTCGCATCTACTACGAGAGTCACGGGGGCGTCAACGCCCTCGACCCCGACCTCCGCGTCGACGTCCCGACAGCCATCACCACATACCCCAGGGACATCGAGAAGTGCCCACTCACCTGGGCACAGCAGCGGTACCAGCAGATCGTCCGATGGACGACGCCCGAAGCCGGCGGCCATTTCCCGTCGCTGGAAGTGCCCGAATACTTCGTCAAGGACCTGCAAGCAGGCATGGCGGCCGTGCTGACCGCCAACGGCCGATGAGCATGCAGACGAGCCCCTGAACCGCGTCCACGGCTCGGGACGCTGTTGGGGCCCCTGCCCGCCGCAGATGGTCAAGCCCCCCCGGCGGGCCGACACCGTCCGCACACAGAAGCCGGACCTCGCCGTACCCACCGACCAGGAGGAGTGGACCGCGTCCCGCTGTACCAACGACATGCGTCGGGACAGCGGGACGCGGTCCGTAGTGGCGTGCGATCAGGCGTGCCGGCGGCGCATGGCGGTGAAGCCCACGGCGCCCCTCCGGCCGCGACGAGGCCGGCAGCAAGCGTCGCTGGTGCCGAAAGGCCGCTGCTTCCCGTCTCGGCGAGCTCGCCATCATCCGGGGCGGGCTCGGCGCGGGGCGGCTGCTGTGCGGTCATGCCAGAGGTTGACGAAGTGGTGGTGCCAGTACCCGTCGAAGTGGTGCCGGTGCCCGTCGAGGCGGAGGTGGACGGGGACGCGTCGCTGGAGGTGGTTGCCGCCGTCACGGTGACGGTGGCCTCCGGGCCGCAGGTGGCAGCGCCCCTGAAGGGGGTCGAGCCCTGCACACCGACGGCGGAACGTGACGTGCGCGCCGTTGAGGCGGCGCGCCCGGCCCAGGAGTCGAGCCGGACGTCACAACGCGACCGCCGGGGCGGCAGCCGGGCCGGCAGCCGCCCCGCTGGTCGTCGCCTCGCCCGGTCAGCCGCGGACGATGTTCTGCGCCTGCGGACCCTTCTGCCCCTGCCCGATGTCGAAGGTGACGTGCTCGCCCTCCGTGAGCTCGCGGTACCCGCTGCCCTGAATCTCGGAGTAGTGCGCGAAGACGTCCGCGCCACCGCCGTCCTGCGCGATGAACCCGAAGCCCTTCTCGGAGTTGAACCACTTCACAATGCCGCTGGCCATACTGACGATCCTTCGCTCATACCCGGGAGCGCCGCCCGGCCATCCGTGCGTGCTCCGGTCCCTGGCAGCAGGAACCGCAAACGTTCTACCCCGCCCGGTCACAATTATCCGATCAACGACACGCCGGGTCCCAAAGACCGTCCCGCGCCCACGTCCCGACGTCCTGGAGCCTTGCCCTCTTCCACGCCGCGCACCTGCGCCCCGGCCTGCGCAACATCACGTTCACCGACAGGAACTGAAGTAGCGCCCCGCTACCGGCCCGGCAGCCGCACGTTGTGGACGGCGACAGAACCGCCAGCCGGAAGGCGAACCAGTTGCGGCGCGGCCGAGGCCGGCACGGCGCCGGTTCATCGGTCCGCTTCGCCCGGTGGCCGACCTGTCGTGCACACCCCTCATTGCCCGCAAGGCACGCACCCCCTGCCGGGGGGCGACCCGACGCTCTTGTCGATGCGGTGGTCCAGGGCGTCGGCCAGCCATCCGGCGTCGGTGCCGAGTGAGAGGTGCTCAGAACGCGCCGCCCCACCCGAAGGTGATGTGGTACGCGCGCTGAAGCGCGTGCCGCCCATGGTCTTTGTCGGCGTAGGCCCAGGCGAGGGCTGCGGAGAACCAGAGCACAAACGCTGCGCTGACGATGCCCAGAGCGACCAGCTTGCCGTTCCAGGCCAGGAGGACCTGGGCGGTGGATACGACCGCTGCGCCGAAGTGTGCGCCCTTGGAATCGAGCGGTGCGTTTCTGCGCGCCTCCCTGCCCTGGGCCCGTTCCGCGGCGAGGCGTTCCTCTCGCACGGACTGCGGTTCGTTCTCGTCGAAGTTCATCTCATATCCCCCTTGCGCTGACGCTACATGGGCTCCGCGCGCAGAGGAGTCGAGTTCTTCGAGGAGCAGGGGGCCACACTTTCCAACTTAGCCTCGCGTAAAGGGAGCAGTGCCCAATTTCCGCCGCACGCGCAAGAGTTCACCGAGCAGCAGCGTCAATGCCGGGCCTGAACATCGCGCCCGCGCGCATGGCCACCGGCTCCAGTCCGGGCGAACGGTTCACGCCATCGGCAGCGCCCCGGCAAGAGGGGAACGTGCGTGCAACGAACAGCCGGGGGTTCGTTCCGGCCATCAGCCTGTCCAAGGTGATCGAGTACGCGCCCGACCTGGTGCCCCGTTACGAGGCGGCGGGCAGCAGCATCCGGGCCCACGGGCTGGAGGGAACGCGGGCCGCCGTGTACCTGGTGCTGGACCGTTCCGGGTCGATGCGGCCCTACTACCGGGACGGCACCATGCAGCGGCTGGCCGAGCAGGTGCTGTCACTGTCGGCGCACCTCGACGACGACGGTGTCGTCCCGGTGGTGTTCTTCTCCACGGACGTCGACGGGTCCACCGATCTGGAGCTGGGCCGACACCACGGGCACGTCAGCGGGATGCATGAGAGCCTCAGGGCTGTACCAACTACCACTGGGCGATGGACGCGGTCATAGACCACTACTTGGACGCGGACAGCAGCGCCCCCGCCCTGGTCGTCTTCCAGACCGACGGGGGGCCGACCAGCAGGCTCGCCGCCGAGCGGCATCTCCGCGAAGCCGCCCGGATGCCGCTGTTCCGTCTGCCAAGAGGACCGCGACGACGAAGCCCACGGCCTCGAAACCCGCGAGGAAGGGCTCCGGCTTCTTCGCATGGCTCTTCGTGTGAGGCCGGATCTCGTGAACGATGGAAAAGGCCCCGCACGCGAGTAGGGCGAGGTTCTGCCGGCCGCCCGACTCCACAGGGCCATGCCGGCACCGCGTCCCGCCACCCCGGCCGAGTCCCGACCGGGCCATCGAGCCGCGCCGCCGACCAGCCTCACCAAGCTCTCGAGCCCCTCACGCTCCCCTCCGTCCCACGAGCAGTTGCGGCCGGTGTGCTGTGGGTCACGTTCGCGCGTGGCGGGGTGCGCGCCTGCCACGCAGCTCGGGCATTCTCTCTCGGCGGCCGTGCGCAAGGGCGCGGCGCGGTCACCGACAGGGGGAGAGATGTCGCGAGACGCGGGCGGGGAACGGGAGCGGGGTACAAACCGCGGACGGGGCGTGATCGAGGGGGCGTTCGCGCTCCTGGACGCACTGCGCCGGTGTGGCGGGGAGGCGGGGCTCACTGAGATCGCCGCGGCCTGCGCCCTGCCCAAAGGGAGCGCGCACCGGCTGTTGGAGCAGCTGCTTCTGGTGGGCGCCGTGGAGCGGCGGGGCAGCCAGTACCGTGTCGGCTCGCAGCTCTACCGCCTCGGGCAGGTCTGGGAGCCGCACCCCGGCCTACGAGTGGCGGCTCGCCACCCGCTGCACCGGCTGCGGGCGGTCACCGGGGCGAGTGCCCTGCTGACCGTCCTGCACGATGGCCGGGCCCTGACTGTGGCATCGGTGCCGGGCGAGGTGGAGCCGCTGGTGCCGGTGCGCAACGGGATGAGCTTCCTGTTGGACACGGCGGCCGGCCAGGTGCTGAGCGGTCAGGGCAGGGCCGGTTCCGGGGGCCGGCTGGCGGGGGCGGTGCTGGAGTGCGCGGAGGTGATGGACGGGGTGTGCTGCGCGGCGCTTCCGGTGCGGGGGCGCGACGACCGGACCATTGCCGCGCTCGCCGTCATGACGTTATCCGCGCAGGGGCTGCAGCGGGCGGCCCACGAGGCGGCGCTGGCGGCCGCGGCCGTCACAGCGGCCCTCTCCCGTGGCTCCCTCTCGCCCTGCCTGCCTCCGGTCCTGCACTACTGACTTGCCGTCACCTGCGAGCCCGTCAGGGTATTGACTCGCTCTTTCGCCCCCGGGTTCCGCTCAGCGGAACGCGCGTAGAACGGCGGGCAGCGGCTTGGGCAGTCTGTTCCTCGAGCCGGTCGGGGGACCGGCAGAATCCTGAGACCAGGGGGACAACATGACCATCCGACGCGTAACCGCCTTTGCCCTCACAGGCGCGCTGGCCCTCACCTCGCTTGTGGGCGCCGCGGGCGCCGCGCAGGCCGATCCGGTCGACTACGTGCAGATCCGGCTCGTCGACCTGTACTGCGGTGATGAGAGCGAGGGCGACCACGACGAGGCCTACCTCAACATCGCGGCGAACGGCGGCAAGGCCGTGAAGCTCTGGCCCGCCAAGGCGTCGTACCAGACCATGGGCACCGGCTACCGCCGCACTCTGGACGAGAGCAACGGCAACGCCCTGCTGATCCTGGGCAAGACCGAGTCCCGCACCCTCTCGCTGTGGGACTACGACAGCACCAGCAGCGACGACCGGCTCGGCTCGGTGACCATCACGGGCAACGAGTTCGGCGCGGAGACGCAGTACCGGGTGCTGGAGGGCTCCGGTGGCGTCTACACCATCGCCTACCAGGTCATCGACATCTGATCCACCTCTCCGGCCGGGCCCTTCGGGTCCGGCCGGACCGCGACAGGACCACGTGGAGGGGGCCCCGGCCACCGAGGCCCCCCGGCGCCCGCCCGCTCAACCCATGTCGGCAGCCCGGTCTCCTTGGCGGCCGTCGGCAGACTCACCCACCCGGCCTCGACCAAGCCGGGTGGGTGCCTGTTCCGGGCTGCGCGTGTCTTGGAGCGAGCCGGGGCTGGGATGGCCTCGCTCTTCGAGGCGACCACGATCCTTGCGGGGGGGCCGGAGGGGTGTCGGTGCGATCCGTCGACGGGCGGTGGGGTCGGGCAACAGGCGATCGGCGTGGCTGGACCCGCCGAAAGGGCGGGAGAGGCCGCGACGCCGGATCTCCGGTGGACACGGAATCCGCCTCCGCGGCCGCACCGGCCCCTGCCGCTCGTCGCCTGGAGCAGGCGCGCCATGTCTTCGATCGTCGCCTGGTGGCGATCGTTCCAGGTCCCCGGGGCGGTCCTGGGCGCTCAGGCTTGGACCGAAGAGGTCACCCGTCGGTCGGCGACGGCCTCGTCGTGCTCACGTCGGCCTCGCCGTCGCCGAACACTTCCTGCACGAGTGCCCCGGTCGCCTGCTGGAAGGCCTGGGCCATGGACATCGAGGCGTCGTCCACATAGTTGAGCGCCGCGGTCAGAGTCCTGGTGCCGTCCGGGGTGCTGTACATCAACGCCGCATGACCTGCCATTCCTCCATTGTGGGTGATGAGCTTGCCACCGTCCGGGCCCACGTCCTGGACGAAGACGCCGAGCCCGTACCCGGCTTTGGGGTGCGGCCGGAACATCTCGGTCAGCAGCGGGGCCGGGAGCAGCTTGCCGCCCGTCAACGCGGAGATGAAGGTGTGCAGGTCGTGGGTGGTCGAGATCATGTCGCCGCCGGTGGAGATCCATGACGGGTTCTGGCGGGTGACGTCGACCGTCGTCTTCTCACCTCCGTCTTCCTCGTAGCGGTAGTAACCGTGCGCGTGCGGCTCCGCAAGACCGGTTTCGGTCTCCGGCAGCGAGGTGTCCCGCAGTCCGAGAGGCCCCAGAACCAGCCGCTCCATCTCGTCGGGGAGCGAGCTGCCGGTGACGTTTTCGATCAGCAACCTGACCAGTACGTAATTGGTGTTGGAATAGCTCCAGTCCGTGCCCGGCTCGAAGCGAGCCGGCTTGGACAGGGCCAGGCGTACGAGTTCCTCCGGGCGGTAGGTGCGGAAGCGGTTGTCCACCCATTCCCGGCCTGCCGTCGTCGCGGCGATCCCTGGAGCAAACGTTCCGTCCTCGTAGTACTCGCCGGTGAAGTTGAAGATCCCGCTGGTGTGCTGCAGGAGCATACGTACGGTGATCCCGTGGTCGATTCCCAGTCCGGGGAGGTACTCGGCGGCGGGGGCGTCCAGGTCGATCGTCCCCTCGGCCACCAGCCGGAGGGCCGCGGCGGCGGCGAACGTCTTGGTGTTGCTGCCGATCCGGATGTGCCCGTCCGTCGGCGGCTTCGCCGTCTCACCCAGCTCGCGCAGGCCGGCACTGCTCTCCCACGGGCCTCTCTCGTCCTGCACGCGTACGGCCACGCCGGTGAATCCGGCGTCGATCATGCCGTCGATGATCTTCTGCAGCTTGGGGCGGTCATTTTCGGATGGCGTGAAAGACACGGCTGTGTGCTCCTGTCGGGATATCGGAAGGTCTTGGCGGATGGGAAGGCGATGGGGGCAGTCGGGGCACGGTCATCGCCGCAGGGGTCGGCTCTGCTGCGGCGGGGGGTTTCGCACCGTGCCGACGAGCCGTTGGCACCGCCGGGACAGCAGAGCTGTCCGGTGCTCCCCTCCCGCACCGGCGGGTGGCCGTTGCACTGCCGGCAGGGAGGAAGGTAGGCGTAGGGAAGGCATGCTTCATGTCTTTCGATCGAGAGGTGATTCATGGCCGTGTGCCGACGCGGGAGCGGCGGACGTGGTGGCCCGGACCGCGCGGCGGCTATCGGCATACGGACAGGGCGTGCGTGGCTCGATGGCGGTCAGGCGCCGGCCGGGGGAATCCACTCCGCGAGCTGGATCACCACCGCGTTGGGGTCGGTGAGTTGCAGACGCCATTCCCCCCAGGGCTCCATGCGCAGCGGAAGGGTGATCGGTGCTCCTTCGCGTCGCAGACGCTCGTACTCGGCATGGATTCCGGTAACCGTGTAGGAAACGAGCGTGCGCACCGGCTCGGGCGGCTGCTGTTGCGCGGTGCCGGGGCCGGCGCTGCCACGAAGGATGATGTCGGTGGCCGCGTCGTCGCGGGAGAGGTGGGTCGCTCCCTGAGCCGCCAGTACCTCACGGAAACCGAGGTGGCTGACGAAGAACCGGACCGATGAAGCCGGGTCGTCGACGGTCAGTACCACGGTCGAACCGATGATGTTCACGGGCTGGTCCCCTTTCCCCGGATCGGTTGCTCACGCGGTCCAGCTTCACGTCCGGGAAGAGGGGCATCAAGGCCGTATCCTGCAACGATCGTTAAGCCGGCGGTACACGAAACGGGGGGTGGGCGGCGTGGAACTGCGAGAGATAGAGATTTTCCTGGTGCTGGCGGAGGAGCTGCACTTCGGCCGGACGGCCGAGCGGATGCGTGTCACACCGGCACGGATCAGCCAGGCCATCAAAAAACAGGAACGTGCCATCGGTGCCGAGCTGTTCAAACGGACCAGCCGCAGCGTCCAGCTCACGCCCACCGGAGTGGTCCTTCGCGACGGTCTCGCCGCCGGTTACCAGCAGATCAAGGAAGCGCTGGCCGCCGCCGCGGCCGCCGGTCGGGGCATCACCGGCGAACTCGACGTCGCGTACTCCGCGGCATGGTGCGGCACTCTTGTCGTGGCCGCGACCGATATCTTCCGTGCGCGCCACCCCAACTGCCACGTCCGTATCCACGAGTCGCCTCTCCTCGACCCCGTCGGCCCCTTGCGCAACGGAACGCACGACATCCAGTTGGTCGAACTGCCCATCGACGAGCCGGACATCGTCAACGGGCCGGTCCTCTTCTACGAGCCGCGTGCGCTCGTCGTTCCCCGCAACCACCCGTTCGCCCAGCGGGACACCGTCTCACTCGAAGATCTCTCGGAAGCCCCCCTGATCACCGTCACGGGTCAGCCCCAGTACTTCCTCGACCACCATTACCCGCACCGCACGCCCAAGGGACGTCTCATTCCGCGCGGTCCGTCCACGACGGCCTGGCAGGAGGTGCTCGCCCTGGTCGGCGCGGGCAAGGGCGTCTCGCCCACGTGCGCTCGCGCCGCCCAGTACTACTCGCGCCCCGATGTGGTCTACGTACCGTTCAGCGACGCACCGCTGGTCGAGTACGGCCTCCTGTGGAGGGCCACGAACGGCACCCCCAAAGTGCGGGCCTTCATCGAGATCGTTCTGGAGACGGCCCGGTCCTCGGCACCGGCGGAGCCGTAGCGGGCACAGCGGGATTCGAGTCGTGGGTGAGGGCGACTCCGAGCGTGCGCTCCAGGCCGTCGATGCCCTTGTCGGTCACGTGCACCACTCGGGGGCTGCGCCCCCACCGCACCCAGTCCAGTGCGAAGAGGCGGGCCGTCAGCACGGCGCCGAGGCCGCCGGCGAGGTGGTGCTGGTGTTCGCTCCAGTCGACGCAGTAGCGGATCGCGGGCCTGCGTGGCGGCAGCCGGTCCGTGTCGATGCCGAGTTCGGCCAGTGCCGTGTGCCCGGCGCGGGTGAGTCGGTACTGGGCGTCGTGGCCGTAGGAGGCGGGCCGGTCTCGCACGGCTTCGCCGGGCCGGTGGATGCCGTCGTGACCGGTGAGGATGTTGCGTTCCAGCAGACCGCGCATGATGGCCACGCCGAGCCGGCCGGCGAGGTGGTCGTAGCAGCTGCGGCCTCGGTGCAGAGCATGGGCGCGGTTGCTCTGCTTGAGCGAGGTGATGGCCAGCGGCGGCGCGATCAGCGCGAGGCATTCCAGGGCCGCGCTCACGTCCGGGCCGGCGAGGCGGTAGAAGCGGTGTCTGCCCCGCTGCTCGACAGTGAGCAGCGCTCCCTCGACGAGCTTGGCCAGGTGTGCGCTGGCGGTGGCGGCGCCGATGCCCGCCTCGCCGGCCAGGGCGTTCGCCGGAAGTGCCCTGCCGTCGGCCAGGCACTTGAGGATCCGGGCGCGTGAGGGATCGGCGATGAGGGCGGCGGCGCGGGCGATGTCGGTCTGGTGCTTGAGCGGCTCCCCCGAGGAACCGGGCCCCCCGGTACCGGTCGTCGAGTGTGCGCGGTCGCGGTTGCTGTTCGGCATGGGAAAACCGTAAGCAACGATACTTCGCCGGGCAACGAAGTATCCGGAGCCGATGCTCTTTCCATGACTACCGCATCGACGGACATCGCCGTCACTCGTCCTCCCGGCCTCCCCACTGTCCCGCCTGACCGGGACCCGCGGGGCGGAGCGGAAACGAGGCGCGGCCAGGGAGCGCCCTTCGCCCTGGCGCCCCTCCTCGCCCTCAGTCTCGGGTATTTCCTGGTGATGCTGGACGTCACGGTCGTGAACGTCGCACTCCCCGATATCCGCTCCTCCCTGGGCGCTGGACCCTCGGCTCTCCAGTGGGTCGTCGATGGGTACAGCACGGTCTTCGCGGCGCTCCTGCTGTTCGGCGGAGGGGTCGCCGACCGGTTCGGGCACCGCCGCGTGTTCCTTGCCGGTCTCGCCCTGTTCAGTGGTGCTTCGGTCTTCTGCGGTCTCGCGGGCTCGGCGGTTCTGCTGATCGCGGGGAGGCTCGCGCAGGGAGCCGGAGCCGCACTGATCGTTCCCGCTTCGCTCGCACTGCTGCAGGCGGGCTTCCCCGACCGTGCGACGCGGGCCCGCGCGATCGCCGTCTGGGGGGCTGTCGCCTCGGTTGCCTTCGGTGCCGGTCCCGCCGTCGGGGGCCTCCTGGTCGCCGGCGCGGACTGGCGCGCGGTGTTCTGGCTGAATCTGCCCCTTGGTGGCCTCGCCGTGCTGCTGACGCTACGTCACCTTCCGCCTCGCGCGGCGCGTCCCAGGGCGCGGAGGGCGGATCCGGTGGGCCAGGTTCTCGCCGTCGTCGGTCTCGTCGCGGTGACCGGCGGTCTCAACGAGGCCGGCTCACGCGGCTGGACGTCGCCCCTGGTCCTTGCCGCCTTCCTCATCGGCGCGGTCGCCCTGGTGTCCTTCGTCCTGACGGCGCGGGCCCTGGAAGCACGCGTGGCGAACGGAAGCGGCGGGCGCGTCCCGCTGCTCCGGCCGTCCATGTTCCGGTCCCGCTCCTTCACCTCGGCCACCCTGATCGGGATGCTGATCAGCCTCGGCTACTACGGCATGCTCTTCCTCGCCACGCTGTACTTCCAGCAGGAACGCCACCTCAGCGCCCTCGGGACCGGCCTGGCCCTGCTGCCGTCGGTGTGCATGGGGTTGATGGCCGCCCCACTGTTCAACCGCATCGCGCCCCGTACCGGGCCGTACGTGCTGATGGCCGCCGGTCTCGCCGTCGGTACCGCCGGATTCGCCGGCTGGATGTTCGCCGGACCCGGCACTCCGTACCCGGTGTTGCTCTTCGCCCTGATCGCGACCGGTCTGGGGCAGACCATGACTGCCCTCGCTGCCACCGCCGCCGTCGTCGAGACGGCGAAGACCTCGGACGCGGGTGTGGCCACCGCCGTCTTCAACGTGGCACGGCAGGTCGGCAGCACCGTGGGCGTCGCCCTCTTCGGCACGTTCACCGCCACGGCCCACCACTTCACGTCCGGGCTGCACCTGTCCGCCGGCATCGCCGCCGCCTCGTTCGCCCTGGGCACGCTCCTCGCCCTGCGGGCCAGGTCGGCCGATCCCGCGATCGCGGGCCTGACCTCCTGACCGCGGTACCCGCGTCCATGGCCGGCACCGCCGGCCGCGAAGCCGCACGAACGCCCGGGTGCAAGCGCCCGGCCATCCCCCACACACCCCGCCCACGATCGGCTTCGGCCGTGAGGAGAAACCATCATGACGACAGCGAACCGACGCCCCGAGATCCTGCGCTACACCGCCTTTTCCGCCGACCCCGCAGGCGGGAACCCCGCCGGTGTCGTCCTGGACGCCACCGGACTGACCGACGCGGAGCAGCTCTCCATAGCCGCGGAGCTGGGATACAGCGAGACCGCCTTCCTGACGGCCCCGCCGGCCGAACTCACCGGCCTGGACCGGGCCTACACCGTCCGCTACTTCTCCCCGCGCGCCGAGGTTTCCTTCTGCGGGCACGCCACCATCGCCGCCGCCATCGCCCACGCGGAGCGTCATGGTCCTGGCGACCTGCAGTTCGCCACCCCTGCCGGTGTCGTCCCGGTCACGGTGACCAGCACCGCGGAGGGCGCGCTGCACGCGACCCTGACCAGCGTCGAGCCCGCGGTCCACAAGGTGGCGGAGGACGACGTCGACGAAGCGCTGCAGGCGCTCGGCTGGTTCCGGGCCGACCTGGACCCGGAATTCCCGCCCCGGATCGGCTATGCGGGGGCTCGCCATCTGATCCTGGCCGTACGCACCCGCGCCCGGCTGGCCGACCTCGCCTACGACTTCGAGCGCCTGAAGGACTTCATGACCGCTTTGGACCTGACCACCGTGCAGCTCGTGTGGCGTGAGTCCGCGACGGTCTTCCACGTCCGCGACCCCTTCCCCGTGGGCGGTGTGGTCGAGGACCCGGCGACCGGCGCCGCGGCCGCCGCCTTCGGCGCCTACGCACGCGAGCTGGGGCTCGTACCCGAGGAGACGATTCTCCACCTCCACCAAGGCGCGGACATGGGCCGTCCTGGCGAGCTCCGAGTGGAGCTGAGCGCCGGCGACCCACGGGTACGGGTGAGCGGCACGGGAACCCGTGTTCCTGAACGGCACGAGCCGTGAGCCGGCTCGGCACCCCGGCAGTTCCTTGTCTCGAGGGGCGCTGCCCGGTGCATCAGCAGGAGGCTTGAGCCCCTCCGCCTGCCGACAGCACGCGCGGTCGGCAGGCGGAGGGGCTCAGTGGTCGTTCAAGAAGTTCATCCGTAGGGCCCTGGCCCACCCGGCCCTCGTAGGTGAGTGGTCAGGGGATGTAGACCTCGATGCTCGTACTGGACGGCAGGTGAAGGGCGTCCCCGGCGAACGACGCGGTGTAGGTGATGTAGCCGCGGGCGGTGGCACGGTCGGTGAGCGCGAAGGTCTCGTCCGCGGCGAGAGTGGTGGGCGGGAGCGTCACCGGCTTGGTGGCACCGGGGGCCAGGCGGGTGAGGGTGACGGTCGTGCCGGCTGGAAAGGGCAGGTCGGAGGAGAGACGGCCGGTGAGGGAGCGGGTCCCGGAGGGAGTCGTGGAGGGTATGTGCAGCACGGTCTCGGTGGCGGCCTTGCCGGGAGTGGTCAGCACGCGCAGGACGACCGGCGCGCCCTGGTGTGTCTCCCGGGTGACGGCGAAGAGGCGGCGGTTGTCCGGCGCCCAGCCGAGACCCGCGGGAAGCAGCAGCGGAGAGGCATCACCGGAGGCGAGCTCGAAGACGCCGTGCGAGACGCGGGCGCCCGGCTTGAACATGAAGACGTCCGAGCCGTACCTGCTGTCCACCCCGGCCGCGACGGCTCCGTCGGCGGCGACGGCCACCGCGTTGGGGTAGGCGGCGGCCGGATAGCGGCCCGCGTCGGCGAGGTCGGAGGTGCGCAGCACCTGGTGGTAGTAGGGGCTGCCGCTGGCCAGGATGATGCTCTCGCCGTCGGCTGTGAAGGCCAGGTCCTGGGTGTCACCGGCGTCCGGCAGCCGTCGTTCGGCCGTGCGGCGGGCAGTGGCGGTGTGTACGTCGTACACGGCGAAGGTGGCGGGGCTGACATCCCGCTCACCGGCGACCAGGACGCCGGGAGCGGCCGCGGAGGCGGCCAGTGCGGGTGCGGAGTACCAGCCGTCGCCGGTGGTCTGCCCCAGGGTGACGACGGGGCGTGCGGTGGTGAGGTCGACCGAGCCGATGTCGCCGGCGCCCTCGGCACCGTAGCCGAACCACAGCCGCCCACCGCTGACCGCGAGGGTGCGCGGGGCGGTGCCGGCACCGGTGGCATACCTCGCGACGACCGCGTGGGAGGTGGTGCTGATCGCCGCCACGGTGTCCGCACCGGGCACGGCCGCGTAAAGGGTGGCGGCGTCCTCCGACAGAGCCAACTGCGCCGCCCCGGGCAGGCCGGCCACCTGCTTGAGCACCATGCCGTCGAAATCGGTGACGATCACGGCGCCGCGGGCGGGGTCGCTGAAGTAGAGGCGGCTGTGGGCGCCGTCGACGACCATGTCCGAGTAGTCGTCGAGCGGCAGGACGGCGGAGGCAGCGCGGGGCTGAGCGGCAGTCGCCCACCGGGCGGTCGCGGCATCGGCACCGGAGGGGGCGGCAGTGGCGGCAGCCACCGGCGTCAGCAGGGCGAGGGTCAGGCCGGCGGTGCCCCAGAGACGCGCGGCGGCACGGGCGCGGGTGGCCGTACGGGTCCCGGCCCTGGAGTCGATGCGGGTACCGAGTCTGTGTCGACGTGAGAACACTGGTCCTCCTCTGATGAGTGCACGGTGTCCGGCCCCTCGCGTACGGGAGCCGGGAGAGAGACGCCGTCCCACGGCTTCTTGACCCGCGGTGGTGACGCGCCGTGCTCCTACCCCCGTCAACTCCGTTGATGACAGCCACTGCAGCGGCACCAGGGTTCAAGTAGCAACGTAGGTAATGAAGTTCACGCACTCGCCTCAGCCGGCCATTGACCTCGCAGGCGTGGAGCCCTCGGGGCAGGCAGTCCTGATGCATGCCCGATGTCCGAACAAGGCGATAATTCACTGGTCACGGCTGTGCTCGAACTGATCGCAGTACGAGACAAGTCCGAACCTGTTGACTTTCGGCGCCACCTCGCGCACGTTCGCCGGAACATGTGCGTTTTACCGAAGGGCTCGTTGGAGACGATGGCAACGCTGTTCCTCTCCTCGCGCCCGGTCAGGACCTGGAAGAGGAGTTCGGCTCTTCGTCGAGGTACGCGACATCGGCTGGCCGGGTCTGAGGTGCCCCTCACCAACCGACGCGACGAGGTGCTCCACTGGGCCGCCTCCGAGCGGCGTCCTTCCGCCACGATCCCGTCTCCAGCCCGTCGGACCCCCAGCTCACCGATGGGGCGTGCCGCAGGCGTGCGGTCCGACCTCGCCGACCCGGCCCTCGCGCAGCCTGCCGCGCCCGGCGCGGGCCGGCCGACAGGCCGTGTCACGGCACGTGGAGCAATTCGCTCGTGCCGTCGAGTCCGAAGGATGGACGATGAAGGCGCCGGCCCCCGATGACCACGGCGCGTTATTGGGCGGAAGCCGGTCGTTCGCGCAGCAGCCGCCCGCTCAGCAGCACCGCGCACGCCGTGACAGTCAGCAGGCCGCCGGCGAGGAACGCGCCCCGCACCCCGGCGAACGGCAGGATCAGTCCGCCGAGCGCGGCGCCCGCCGCTATGCCGGCGTTGTAGAGACCGGAATTGGCGGCGAGCGCGATGTCCGTGCGGCCGGGGGCGCAATGGAGCATCGCGTTCTGGGTGGCCATGAAGACCGGCCCGAGTGCGCTCCCCATCAGTACCAGGAACACCACCGCGGCCACCGGAACGCGGCCGGCCGCGTACAGACCGATCATCCCCACCGCCTGCGTGGCCACGGCACCTGTCAGCGCGGCCTGTGGAAAGCGGTCCAGCACCGCCCCGGTGACGCTCACGCCGATGAGACACGCCACCCCGAAAACCACGAAAAGGGCACTCACCGCGCTCGGGGAGAAGCCGCTCACCTCACCCAGCAGCTTCACGATGTAGGTGTACCCGGCGAACGCCCCGGTCGCGGACAGGGTTCCGGCCACCAGCACGATCCGGAACCGGCGGGCGTCGGGACCGGTCCCGTAGGCGGCAGGCTCCTCCTCCGGCCGCGAGGTCGGGAGTACGACGGCGATCGTCACGAGGGAGACGAGCCCCAGCCCGGCCAGCACAGCCACGGGCACCTGCCACTCACTCCGCTGCCCCAGCCAGGTGCCGGCGGGGACACCCAGCACGAGGGCGAACGAACCGGCGACGGACAGCGCTCCGACCACACGCCCACGGAGCCTCGGCGCGAACAGGCCCACCGCGACCGGCCCCATCACGGCCCAGAACAGCGCCTGGGCGAGGGCGGTCAGCAGCCGCGCCGCGAGAAGCACCCAGTACGAGGCCGCCAGTGCCGCGATCAGACTGGACACCACCAGCGCGGCCAGCAGTCCGGTGAGTACATGGCGTCGGGGCACTGCCCTCATGCCGTGGGCGAGCGGCACGGACGCGACGGCCACGGTGACGCCGTAACCGGTGACCAGGAGTCCGACCGCCTGCACGGACACCCGCAGACTGTCGGAGATGACCTCCAGAAGGCCGATCGGCAGGTTCTCCGCGGTGTTGAAGGTGAAGGCCGCCAGCATCAGGGCCGCCAGCACCGCAGGCCCGCGCCATGGGGCAGGTCGCGGCACGACCGTCAGGACTCTTCCTCGTCTCGTCCGTCGCATGCGCTCCGTGGCTCCGTCCATGGAGATACCCCATCCGGCTCACGGGTCCGCCGCAACCGCATTCATCCCTGGTGCGCGCGGGGGCTGCTCGGCCGGTTCCCCCGGGCTCGGGGAGTCACGCTCCCTCCGTGAACGCGGTGGAGTGGTCGGCGACCCATTGACGGAACGTTCGCGGCGCTGTCCCCAGGATGTCGGCCACCGCGGTGGTGATGTACGCGGGCTGTCCGACCGCCGCGCTCCACGCGGCGAGCAGCATGTCGAGCACCGGGCTGGGCACCGCCCCCTCCGACATCCTCCGGAACTCGTCCGGAGTCATCTCCTCGAACGCGATCCGGTGCCCCAGGACGTCAGCGATGACGTCCACCTGCGCTGCCTGGGTCAGCGATTCGGGGCCGGTGAGGACGTAGTCGGAGGAGGCGTATCCGTCCAGGTGGAGCGTTCGCGCCGCGACGGCCGCGACGTCCCGGTCGTCGACCGGTGCCGTTTCGGCGGCGCCGTAGGGCCACCGGACGACTTCGCCGGCCCGGATCGCGGGTGCCCACCAGGCCGGCGCGTTCGACGCGAGCATCCCCGGCCGGATGATCGTCGACTCGAGTCCGGTGGCCGCGATGAGCCGCTCGATGCCGGCGTGGAACTCGGCCATGGGATTGGGCTGCTGGAAGAAGGGGTGCGGCGTCTGGTGCGGGGAGGAGAGGAAGACGACCCGGCGCACGTGGGCTGCCAGCCGCTCGACAACCGCCGCGACGGTCCGAGGCGGAGCGGTCCATACGAGGAAGACCGCGCCGGCGCCGTGCAACGCCGGGTCGAGTGACTCGGGCACGGTGAGGTCACCGGCGAAGACCTCGACCTCCGGGGGCAGCATCGCCGCCGCCTCGGGACGACGTGCGAGGGCTCGGACCGGCACGTTCGCGTCGAGGAGCTGATCGATGACGGCGCGGCCGATCCGGCCCGTCGCCCCGGTGACGAGCACGGGAGGACTGTCTGTCTGATGCATGCCACTCATGAGAACGTTACCGGGTTAAAAAAGCAACTCGGTCATGAATGTTACGGTGGCCCCATGAGCGAGTCGACGGGACTGCGGGCCCGCAAGAAGGAGCGGACGCGCGACGCCATCGGAGACGCGGCCGTCTCGCTCTTCCTGGAGCGCGGTTTCGACCGCGTCTCGGTCAACGACGTCGCCGCGGCAGCCGAGATCTCCAAGCCGACCCTCTTCCGGTACTTCCCGACCAAGGAAGACCTGGTGCTCCACCGGTTCGCCGACCACCAGGGCGAGGCGGCACGCGTCGTACGCGACCGCGGGTCAGGCATCGAACCGGTGACGGCGCTGCACCGGCACTTCCGGGCCGGCCTCGACCGGTACGACCCCGTCACCGGCCTCAACGATCACCCGGAGGTGGTGGCGTTCCATCGGCTGGTGTTCAGCACACCCAGCCTGGCGGGGCGGCTCACGCGGTATCAGCTGGAGGACGAAGAGGCGCTGGCGGATTCCCTCGGCGAAGGCATTCGGGCACGTCTGCTGGCCGCCCAGGTCCTCGCGGTCCAACGCGTACTCGCCCGGACCAACTGGCAGAGGATCGCCGACGGCCGCACCGCCCACGACGTCCGCCCCGAAGCCGTGGCCGACGCCGACCACGCCTTCAGCCAACTGACCTGACGGGCGACGCCGAGCTCCGGCCGCCCGACTAGCGCAGGGCCGCGCCAAACCGGACGACGGCCGTTCGGCAGTCGGAACCCAGTCGTATCGGGCCACCTCCCCCGCGTCCGAGATACCGGCATACGGCTTCCAGCGGCTCGGCTCCGCGCCACCGAGCCGGCGGTCACCGCTGTGGGAACCCCCTCCCCCGCAGGGGCGTTGTCACGGGTTGCGGGGAGGACGAGGGGAGTGGGACCGTGGCGCAGAAGCACTCGCGGGGGCCGTGGCGGCTGCTGCTGGTCGAGGACGACCGGGAGCTGGCCTGCATGCTCTCCGACGTACTGCGGGACGAGGGATACGCGGTCGATGTGGCGACCGACGGCCAGCAGGGACTGCATCTCGGCCTTTCCCGGCAGTACGACGTGCTCGCCGTCGACCGGCGCCTGCCGGGGCTCGACGGCCTAGACCTCATGGGCCGGTTACGGTCGCGCGGCGTGCGCGCGCCCGTGCTGCTGCTGACCGCGATGGGCACGGTGCACGACCGGGTCGACGGGCTGGACGCCGGTGCCGACGACTACCTCGTGAAGCCGTTCGACCTCGACGAGCTCAGCGCGCGCTTGAGAGCATTGTGCCGACGGGCCCTCGATGCCGCCGATGTACTCAGAATCGGCTCGGGGCACCTCTACGTCGGCCGCAGGGAGGTCGAGCTGGCGAACGGCGAACAGGTCGCCCTCGCTCCCCGGGAGTTCGCTCTGCTGTGGGCACTCGCCTCGCGCCCCGAAACGGTGTACTCGCGGACCGAGTTGCGCCGGCTGGTGTTCCAGGAGGCGCCCGCCTCGTCCATTGTCGACACCTACGTCTACTACCTGCGCCGCAAGCTGGGCAGACGTGTCGTGCGCACGGTCCGGGGTCTCGGCTACCGGCTGGGGGCACTGTGAACCCGTCGGCGTCGGCCGAGTGGGCGGCGGTGCGGCGGGCGCGCCTGCGGATCGCCGTGATCACGGGGGCGATCATCACGCTGCTGGTCACGGTCGTCGGTGGTGTGGCGCACACGGTGATGGTGGACGCGCAGAACGACCAGGTGTGGCGCGAGTTGCGCTACGGCGCCATGTACGGCGACCCGGTCAAGCCTCCCGTGTGTACCTGGCTGTATGCCTCCGGCGTGGAACCCATGCCCAACGCTCCGCTCGGATTCCCGGTGCGCGCCGACATGGAGGAGGTCCGCGGCACCCGTGAGGCCGTGGAGCGCACCGTGAAGCGTGATCACACGGTCTATCTGGTGCGGACACAGCCCCGGGCGGACGGAAGCGTCGTACAGGCGGTGTTCGACATGCGCTTCCAGCTGGCCGACCGCAGCCATCTGTGGTTCGCGCTGGCGGTGGCCGAAGTGGTGGGGCTGCTGGCCGCGGCCGTCACGGGGGTGGTCCTCGGCCGTCGTGCGGTGGCCCCGCTGGCGGAGGCCCTGACCCGGCAGCGCCGGTTCGTGACGGATGCCAGTCACGAGCTGCGAACCCCGGTCACCCAGGTGCACACGCGGGCGCAGATGCTGGCGCGGCAGGCGGCCGACCAGGGTCTGCCGGGCCCGCATCGTGACACGCTGGCCCGGCTGGTCGCTTCGACCGGGCGGCTCGGCGAGGTGCTCGACGACCTGCTGCTGTCCGCGAGCCTCGCGGCCGGCCCGGTACGGCGATCGGAGCATCGGCCGGTGGAACTGGTCGCGCTGGCCCGGTCGGTGGTGGCCGAGGAATCGGACCGGGTGGGCGCGCGTCGTCTCACCGTCGTCGTGGACGGTCCCCCGCACCCTCTCTTCGTCGACGGTGTCCAGTCCGCGCTGCGCCGTGCCGTCGGTGAGCTGCTGTCCAACGCGATCCGCCACACGCCGGCCGAGGGGCGGATCGAGATGATCCTCTCGCGCTCCGGAGGGACGGTGCTCCTGGTCGTCGCGGACACCGGGCCCGGGTTCGAGCCGGCCGCGGTGGAGCAGCTGTTCCGTAGGTTCCACCGCGGCAGCGGCGACGGCGGGCGGTACGGGCTCGGGCTGGCGCTGCTGCGGGAGGTCGTCACACGCCACGGCGGTACGGTCGCGGCCGACGGGCGCCCCGGTCAGGGGGCCAGGTTCACCATCCGCCTGCCGGAGTGCGCGGCCCCGCCCGGCGCGCCCGGCGTCCTGGCCGACGCCCGGCCGGTCGAGGCGCACCCGGTCACGGTGCCTCGTGCGCGGCGACCAGGCGGGCCGCGGTGCGGACGTCCCGGTCCAGCGGGCGGTCCGGGTCGACGGGGCGAATCGCCTCGCTGAGGGCGTCGAGGAGTTCCGCGCACCGGGGCGCGGTGGGGCGGCGGGCACCCACGCGGACCGCTTGGCGCAGACCGAGCGCGAGCGATCCGGTGAGCAGGCCGAGCAGTTCCGCCATGTCGTAGGAACGCAGGGCGGCCTGGGTGCCGAAGGGGACGACGTCCTGGTTGTGCAGGTTTGTCGGCAGGCTCTGCATGGCGGCCGGTGTGGCGTTGCGGCGGATCTCCGCGACGAACGCGGTGGCTGCCAGTTGCACGCCCTGGAGCCCGTGCTGAAGGCCCGGTGCCGTGGCGAGCATCGGTGGCAGTCCTCCGTTGCGTGCCGGATCGGTCAGCAGGTCGAGCTGGCGTTCGGCGAGATTGCCCAGCTGGGCCGTCACGGACGCCAGCAGGTCGGCCGCGAACGCGGCGGGCTGCCCGAAGAAGTTGCCGCCGTGCACCACTTTCCCCTCCCGGCCGCCATGGCCGGGAAAGAACAGCGGGTTGTCGCTGACGCCCTTGAGGTCGGCGGCGACCACGCCGTCGATGTAGCACAGCGCGTCCTCCGCGGCACCGAGCAACTGCGGGGTGCAGCGGATGCTGTACGGCTCCTGGAGCGGCCGGCTCTCCGAGGGGCTGAGGCCGGTGAGGGTCCGCCGCATGCGGGCGCCGACGTCGACCGCTCCGGCGTGCCCGTACGCCCGGAGCAGGTCGTCGTCCAGGAAGCCGGGGTCGCAGCCCAGCAGGTCGGTCAGGAGGCAGCTGAGAAGCGTGAGCGAGCGGTGTGCGTCGCGGACGCCGTCGCGGGCGAGCGCCAGGGCCGCGGTGGTGACGGAGGTTCCGTTGACGAGGGCGAGCGCGTCGCGGCCGTCCAGGTCGAGTGGGCGGAGCCCGGCGGCGGTCAGCGCCTCGTCGGCCGCCATGCGGCGGCCGTCCAGATAGGCGTACCCGCGACCGCGGAGGGCCTGGGTCGCGTAGGCGAGCGGGATGAGGTCGCCGCTCGCGCCGACGGAGCCGTAGCGGGGGACGGCGGGCGAGAACGTGGTCGCGAACATGTCGGTGAGGCGGTCGACGACCTCTCCGGAGACTCCGGAGAGGCCCCGGGCGAGGGACCAGGTGCGCAGCAGGAGGGCGGCACGGCATATCCCGTGGGGAAGGTCCGGGCCCTGGCCGGCCCCAAGGTGGGCGAGGGTGTTGTCGCACTGGTCCGCCTCGTCGGGGCGGCCGGCGTACCCGACGAGCGCGCCGAAGCCCGTGGTGGCGCCGTAGATGGGGCGGTCCCCGCCACCGTCGCCGTGTCGCAGCCCGTGGAAGAAGCGGCGTCCTCGGTCCACACGGGCTCGGGCCGGGGCGTCCATGGTGACGGTGAGCGGTGTGGCGGCTCGGCGCAGGGCGGCGGAGTCCGGAGGGCCGGTGAGGGAGAGGGAGTCCGTGGTGGTCAGCACGTCCGGAAAGGTAGGCGGGCAATCTCAGAGTGCTCTGAAATCGAGTGGCTAGCTTCCGGGGGCATGACCCATGACTACCTGATCATCGGTGCGGGCCCCGCCGGACTGCAGCTCGCCTCCCTGCTGGAGCGGGACGGCGAGGACTACGTCGTCCTGGAACGCGGCAGCGGTCCGGGTACGTTCTTCACCCGGTTCCCCAGGCACCGCTTCCTCATCTCGAACAACAAGGTGCACACCGGCTACGACGATCCGGAGCTGAGGCTGCGGATGGACTGGAACTCCCTGCTGAGCGACGATCCGGAGCTGTTGTTCACCCGGTACAGCCCCCGCTACTTCCCGCCGGCCGACGACCTGGTGCGCTATCTGTCGGACTTCGCCGCCCGGACCGGGGTGCGTGTGCGGTACGACACGGAGGTGACGAGGGTCTCGAAGCACGGTGAGGGCTTCGCCGTCACCGACGGTACCGGCAAGGTGTGGCGGGCCCGGCATCTGGTGGTCGCCTCCGGGATGCCCGTCCCGAACCTGCCCGCGATCCCGGGCGTCGAACTGGCCGAACGCTACGACACGATCGAGACCGATCCGCAGTCCTTCACCGACCAGCGGGTGCTCATCATCGGCCGGGGCAACTCCGCCTTCGAGACGGCCGAGAACCTGATGGAGACGGCGGCGGTCATCCACCTCGTGGGCTCGGGCTCGCTGAAGATGGCCTGGCGGACCCACTATGTGGGACATCTGCGCGCTGTCTACAACAACTTCCTGGACAGCTACCAGTTGAAGTCGCAGAACGCCCTTCTCGACGGCCGGGTCCTGGCCATCCGGCGCGATCAGGACGGTTTCCACGTCCCGGTCGCCTTCGAGCGGGTCGACGAGGTGGTCAAGGAGATCCGTTACGACCGGGTGATCGTCGCGACCGGCTTCCGGTTCGACGCCTCGGTCTTCGACGACACCTGCGCGCCGGACCTCATCGTCGACGGCCGTTTCCCCGAGCTGACGCCGCTCGGCGAGTCGGTCAACGTACCCGGTCTGTATTTCGCGGGGACGCTGATGCAGGGGCGCTCGTTCGGGAAGGCGACGACCGGCTTCATCCACGGCTTCCGTTACGCGGTGCGCGCGCTGTACCGCGGACTGCGGCAGCGTCACGCCGGCGTGCCCTGGCCCACGACGGTGATCGGGGATTCCACCGAGCGGGCCGTCGACGCGGTGATCAGCCGGGTGAACCGTTCCTCGGCGCTGTGGCAGCAGTTCGCCGTCCTCGGTGACCTGCTGCTGCTCGCCCCGGACGGCACGTTCCGCTACGCCGAGGAGGTGCCCGTCGACCACGCGCCGGGTGCGGTGCGGGCCGGGGAGTTCGGTGAGGTGGAGGCGTACGCGGTGGTCACCCTGGAGTACGGGGAGGACCACGACCGGGTGGACCCGTTCGACGTCGGCGCCGGCCGCAAGTCCCAGCAGGACGTGTCGGGTCTGGACGGCCGCTATCTGCATCCGGTCGTCCGCTGGTACCGGGACGGCGAGTTCGTGGCCGACCACCACCTCACCGAGAACCTGGAGAACGAGTGGGACAGCGAGGAGGTCCACCGCGCCCCACTGGCCGCCTTCCTCACCGCCCGGCGCGGCCAGGCCGCCCCGGTGGCGCCGTGACGCTCCGCGAACTGCGCGAACGGGCCCGGAAGGTGATGGACCCGGTCGTCTACGACTACGTCGCGGGCGGCGCGGGCGAGGAGCGCGCCCTGGTCGACAACGAGCGGGCGTTCGACCGGTACGCGCTGCTGCCGCGGGTGCTGAGCGGCGGTGAGGCACGGGAGACCGGCGTCGATCTGCCGGGCGCCCCGCAGGCGTCCCCGGTGTTCGTGGCGCCGACCGCCTTCCACCGCCTGGCGCACCGGGCCGGCGAGCGGGCGACGGCCCGGGCCGCCGCGGCCGAGGGCGCCGTGCTGGTGACGGGAACGGCGGCCACCGTCGCCGTGTCCGACGTCGTCGCGGCGGCGCGCGAAGCCGCCCCGGACCCGGCCGTGTGGTTCCAGCTGTACCTGCATCCCCGCCCGGAGGTCACCGGGGCGCTCGTCCGGCGCGCCGAGGACGCCGGCTGCACGGCCCTCGTCGTGACCGTCGACTCGCCGGTGTTCGGCCGGCACACCCGGGACCTGCGCAACGGGTTCACCGACCTGCCGCCCGGATTCGCCGCGGAGAACATGCGCGGCCTGCCCGGCGCCGGACCCGGTGCGCTCACCGACATCCCGATGTCCGCCGCACTCCGCTGGCCGGACTTGGCCGAGGCGATGCGCGGCACCTCGCTCCCCGTGCTGGTCAAGGGCGTGCTCCATCCGGACGACGCACGCCTCGCCGTCGAGCACGGTGCGGCCGGGGTGGTCGTCTCGAACCACGGCGGCCGCCAGTGCGACGCGGTCCCGGCGGCCGTGGACTGCCTGCCGGCGGTCGTCGCGGCGGTCGCGGACCGGGTCCCGGTCCTGCTCGACGGCGGGGTGCGGCGGGGAAGCGACGTCGCGGTGGCCCTGGCGCTCGGTGCGAGGGCCGTCGGCCTCGGACGCCCCGTGGTGTGGGGCCTGGCGGCCGACGGGGAGGCGGGCGTGCGGCGGGTCCTCGCGGTGCTGCGCGACGAGTACGACCACACGCTCGCCCTGTGCGGTGGGCTCCGGAACACCGATCTGAGACCCGGCATGGTGGTACGGAAGGGTGGAACGTGGTGAAGGCCCGGACGGGTACGGACGCGTGGTGGCTGCCGCGCGCTGTGGTGGCGCTGCGTGTCCGCATTTTCGAGAAGGTCAACGGGGACCGGGCGGTGACCCTCCCGAACGCCACGTACGGTCCGGAGGTGTTCGAGCGGGTGTACGCCCACCCCCACGCGAACGGCCGGAGTGAGGGGGCGGGACTCTCCGACCTGTTCTGGTACTGGCTGGCGCCGGGACCCGAGGTGCACCAGGAGCACTTGGAGCCCGGTACGCGCTACCAGGACGTGGCCGCGACGACGCGGCGCATCGTCGCCGGGAACTCGGCGGATCTCACCGCGGCCGCCGCCCGTGCCGTGGCCGATGCGCTGGACGCGGTGCCGGACACCCGGATCAGTCTCGTACGGCTGCGGGACCTGGTGATGCCGGCGTGGGCCGCGTTCTGCTACGAGCTGGTCTTCCAGGAGCCGTGTCCGGCGTCGGCCCGGAAGTTGATCACCGCGCATGCCGACGACGTGATATCCGCTCTGAAGTGCACCGGGCTGCGCCACTCCCGCCGCCGGGCCCGGCTCACCGGCTACCTGCGGGACCGGGTCGAGGCGGGCCACGTGCCGCACCGGCTGCCGCCCTCCCTGTCCGTGCCGGAGCAGGTGCACTACCTGCAGGGGACCTTCTTCAACACGGCGGTCGTGCAGCTGTCCGAGGCGACCGCGCACGTGCTGCTCGCCGTGGCCCGCCATCCGGAGGTGCAGCGGCGCCTGCGCGCGGATCCGGAGGACGACGGGTATCTGACGCGGGTGCTCGACGAGACGATGCGCCTGTATCCGCTGTTCGGCATCGCCCACCGCATCACCACCGGTGACATAGACCTGGACGAGGGGACGGTTCTGCCGACCGGTTCCGTGGTGTGCTTCAGCTACCCCGGCTACCACGCCACCGGGTACGAGCGGCCCGGCGAGTTCGATCCGGACCGCTGGGCGGAGCTGGCCGTCAAGGACGCCCCTCACATCCCGTACGGTGTGGCGGCCAACCGCCCCTGCCCGGCCTGGCGGCTGTCGCCGCTCGCGCTGCGGGCCGCGGTACGGGAGGTGCTGGACCGGTTCCGGCTGGACTCGACGGCCTCCCACACCCGCTCCATCCCGCACCGGGCGCCTTGTCTGCTGATCCCGCGCGGCCTGCCGCCCCGGCCCCGCCTTCTGGGCGCGCTCCGCGGGTTCGTCCGGCTGCGGGACGGGGTGGAGGACGTCACCCGGGGCGTCCGCCAACTGCTGCTCGGCACGGTCATGGTCCTGCACGCCCGCACACAGCGCCCCGCCACGCGCTATTTCGAAGAGCGGCGGACCGGAGGGTGCCCCGTGCCCCAGGTGGAGAGAGGGAACGGATGACGCCCCATGAGCCGTGCCCGGCCTGTCGGGAGGTGAGCACATGAGCTCGCCCGCCCGGCCTCCCTCCCTGATCGCCCGGCCGCTGATGTTCTGGGCAGGTGTGGCCCTCACGTGTGCGGGTGTCGGCCAGCACGTCTGGATGTTCGTCGATTCCAGGTCGATGGGCTTTCACATGGCGATGATGGGGATGTCCGGCGTGATGTGGGCCGCGATGGCCGCCATCGTCGTGGGCGTGGTGGTCTCCGGATGCGCGGTCGTCCAGAGCCCCGGTTCGGCCGGGGCCGGGGCCTCCGTTCCGGGCGGGTCATCCCAGGCACACCGGCGGCGTCTCATCGGTGTGCTGAGCTTCGCGCTGATGGTGGACCAGATGAAGCCCGCCACCCTGGCGTTCATCCAGCCCGGCATGCGCGACGAGTTCCAGCTCAGCGCCGCCGAGATCTCCTGGCTGCCGACCGTCGCGCTGAGCGGCACCGTACTGGGATCGCTCGTCGGCGGCCGCTCGGCCGACCGGATCGGACGCAGGGCGACGATCCTCATCGCGTCCCTGCTCTTCCTCGGTACGACGGTGTGCGGGGCCATGCCGACCTTCGGCGGCATCCTGGTCATGTGCGCGCTGATGGGGATGGCGGCCGGAGGCATGCTGCCCGTCGTGTACGCCCTGATGACCGAGAGTCTGCCGCCGGGGCGGCGCGCTGCCGTCATGGTGCTGCAGGCCGGCCTCACCACCACCGGCGGCTATATGGCGGCCTCCGGACTGGCCTCGTTGCTGATCCCGTTGACGGGATGGCGCGTCCTGTGGTTCGCGCAGCTCCCGTTGGTCCTGATCCTCATCGCGCTGAACCGCTGGATCCCGGAGTCGGCGGCCTTCACGGCCCAGCGGGCCCGGAGCGGGCACGTCCGCGCCTCTGCACTGTTCAAGCACCCTCAGACGACCAGAACACTGGTCGTCAGTGGCTACGCCCTCGCCTGGGGGCTCGTCTACTGGGGTTTCATCACCTTCCTGCCCAGTCAGCTGGAGGCATCGCACGAGGGAGGCATGTCCGCCGCCACGCTGCTGTTCCTGTCCTCCCTGCTGTCCATCCCGACCTGTGTGGTGGCGGCATGGCTCTACAAGCGCTGGTCGGCGAAGGGCACCATGGTCCTGTACGCGGCCCTCACCGTCGCGGCACTGCTCGTCCTCGCCGCCGTGGGGATGGACGGCAGCGAGCCGGTTCTGCTGACCGCCGTGATTCTGCTGTTCGCCGGTACCGCCGGAGTCATCGCGCTCATCGGCCCCTACACGGCGGAGATCTTTCCCCTGGCCATCCGGGGGACCGCCGGCGGCTGGGCGGCGGCCGTCGGCAAGTCCGGCGGTGCCTTCGGCCCCCCGCTGATCGCACTGGTGCTGTCGGCGCCGGGGGGCATGCGCACCGCCGCTCTGCTCGTCGCGCTGCCGATGGCCGTGGCGGGCGGCGCCGTGGCGCTGCGCGGCAGCGATCCGCGTACGGCCGAGGCGTCTCCCGGGGACTCCGTTCGGCTGGAGGCCGAACTCGACGCTCTGGTGCGCGGCGAGGCCGTTGCCGTCGAGCGGGCCGATCCGAAGGCGCCTCCCACGGGCGGGAACGGCGGCGGCGCGAGGCCCTGAGCGGTGACATGACCGGGCCCCGCCCTCGTGACGAGGGCGGGGCCCGGTCCGCTATCTTCCGTGCACCAGCCGCTGTTTGTCGGGCTTTCCGGCGGCCGTGAGCGGTACCTCCTCGATGACGGTGAGCCGGGTCGGAGCGCAGTCCTCCCCCACGCCCGCCGCCACCAGCGCCCGCAGTCCGGCGAGGTCGGGAGTGTGACCGGATGCGGGTACGACGAAGGCGTGGACGGCCTCGCCCGTACGGTCGTCGGGCACGGCTACGACGTACGCCTCGGCCACGGAAGGGTGGCTGGACAGCAGCCGCTCGACGGGCCCGGCGTAGTACACGTTGGCGTTGACGATGATCACGTCCCGGGTCCGTCCCGTGAGCCACAGCCGGCCCGACGCGTCGAGGTGGCCGAGGTCGCGGGTGCGCACCCATTCCCCGGAGAACACGTCGGCGCTGAGGCCGGGTTCCTGCCAGTAGCCATGGCTCTGGGAGGGGGTGCGCGCGAAGATCTCGCCGTCGCAGCCGTGCCGGACCGGGTGGCCCGAGGCGTCACGGATCTCCAGTTCCACGGGCGGCACTCCGAGAGAACCCGGCGGCTCCCCCGGGGTGGCCATCGAGATCATGCCGGTCTCGGTCTGGCCGTAACCGTGGAACACGACAGGGCCGAGCACTTCCGCGGCCTCCCGCATGCGCCCCGGCTCCAGCGGCGATCCCGACACCATCAGCGCGCGCAGCTCGCCGAGGTCCACGGGCGCCGCGCGCTGCGCGGCCACGAGCCTCGTCAGCCGGGCGACCGTGATCACGCTGGCGGTCGCCCGGTGACGCACCAGGGCGTCGGGGAAGTCCGGAGGGTCGGCGGTGACGAGGGTGCCGCCGGCCGCGAGTGCCAGCAGCCCGTACTCCATCATCACTTGGCTGGCCAGGGTGCCGAACACCAGGAACCGGTCGAGACGCCCGGCGAGTTCGCGGACGGCCGGCGGCCAGGCGTCCGGCCGGTGCGCCCACCCCGCGGTCATCGCCGCGTACGTCTGGGCGCACGCCTTGGGGAGGCCGGTGCTGCCGCTGGTGTGCAGGAGCCGGGCGGTGTCCCCGGGCCGGGCCAGGACCCGCGGCCGGACACCGTCGTCCGTCGCCGCCAGCAGGTCGTCCAGCGCGAGGGTCAGACCGCTTCCGTGGTCACCGGTGCCGTCGGGCCGGTCGGTGACGGTCACTCCGACGTCTCGCACGATGTGTTTCCGCTGTTCCTCGGTCAGGCCGGGCCGCACGCCGACGACACGGGCACCCACGACATGGGCGGCGATGATCGCGGCGAATGCTCCGGGGCCCACGCCCAGGAGCATGGCCACGCCGTCGCCGGGTCCGACGCCGTGGCCGCGCAGGCCGTTCACCGCGCGCCGCACGGTGCCGAGGAGCCGGGTTCCGGATATCTCCACGCCGGCGTGCTCGAACACCGGCCGGTCGCCCGCCGCTTCGAGGAGGTCCAGCACGGCGCCGGGAAACTGCTCAGTCAAGGCACTCCTTCACGAAGTCGGTGAGCGGCCGGCGGTGGGCCTCCGGCAGGTTCCAGTCGTTCTCCAGGTTCTCCGCCAGGTGGTGGGTACCGGCGAGCACGCCGTCCCGGTAGTGGCGGACGACCGGATGGAGGTAGGTGGAGTCCTTGGCGTGGTCCACGTCGTTCTCGACGACGCGCGGGACGGCCACGTCGAACGGGTCGGCCGGCTCGTGCTCGGCCCCGTACTCGAGGTCGATGACGAACCGGTGCGGGGCGGGCCCGAGACCTCCGTCGGTGACGTAGTCCAGCGGGACCTCCTCCTGGTACACGGCCCGGTCGCCGTCCACGCCGACCACATCGCCGAGGAATCCGAACTGCTGCCAGAGCGCCGACGAGCGGTTGATCCTGGCGATGACGGCGTCCGCGATCGTGTCCGGCGTCGCGGCGAGCGTCCGGGCCGGCCAGGGGGTGTCGAGAGCGCGGGCGCGGAGGATGCGGTGCAGGGCGCGCACCGCGTAGCGGAATCCGTGGATGAAGCCGTTGGTGGATTTCTTGAAGTCCCGCTGCTGCATCAGCGTGCCGGCGAAGTAGAGGCCCGGCACGTTGACCGACTCGAATGATGAGGTCTGCTCGGGGAACCGGTCGTTGATGACGAGCGCCGGGCGGCAGGCCTCGTCGAAGACGGACGCGTCGAAGCGGAAGCCGGTGCAGGCGATGATCCGGTCGTAGTGGAGCTCGCGCAACGGTTCGACGGTCCGCGCGTAGCGCAGCATGACCCGGTAGCCACCGCTCTCCGTCTTCTCGATGCTCTCGACGGTGCCGTCGAGTACCGCGTTCTGTGACTTGAGCTGGTAGGTGTCCAGGAAGTTGTTGTTCACCGCGCGCAGGTGCCCGAGGTAGTGGGTCTTCCAGGCGAGCTTGACCGAGTGCGGACCGGCGACATGGATGACCGCGGCCTTCTCGATGAGGCCGTCGGCGGTTTCGAACGCGGAGTTCCCCTTGCCGATGATCAGCACCCGCTGGTTGGTGAAGGACGCCGGGTCGGGGTCGAAGGAGTCGTACCGTTCGGCGAGTCCGAAGCCCGGGATGGGTGGCGCGTAGAGCCGGGAGACGCCCGTCGCCATGACGAGCCTCTTGGCCTGCCAGGTTCGTCCGTCGCCGTCGCTCACGGTGAAGACGCCGTCCGCCCGGGTGACATGGACGACTTCCGTCCCGTACTCGACGCGCACGCCGGTACGGGCCGCGAAGTCGGCCAGGTAGCGCACGAAATCGTCCGCGGGTGGGAAGTAGCGCTCGCTGTACCGGGTGAAGAGCAGCTCCGGATCGTCGCTGAGCAGCGAGTTCCAGTCCATGCGCAGGTTGAGTTCCGGGTCGGTGAAGCCGGTGTTCACCTTGTTGGTCGATATGAGCCGGCGATGGCGGGGATACCGGGCGAAGAAGGTTCCCGGTCCGCTCCCCCGTTCCAGAACGATGTAGTCGTGCCCGTCGCGTTCGAGCAGAGCGGCGAGCTGAAGTCCGGCCGGTCCGGCCCCGATGATGAGATAGTCGCGCACCATGGGCCCGGACGGTAGCGACGCGAAATCAGAGGGCTCTGAGATTCGGCGCTCCCTCTTATCCATGGATGTCCCACGCTGTCAACTCCTCTTTCTCGTGGGGGAGTCCGCGCCTTAGGCTCGGACGGTGACTCACATGAGCTGGTCGGAGCTGCTGCAACTGGGGACGGCGGACCCCACCTTGACGTTCGCCCGCGAGAAGTGGACCCAGCCGGGAAAGTTCGTGTGGGTGGCCCCCCGGGAGACCGTCACGGCCCCTACCGGGGAGCGGTACCCGCTCTGCGTCACGGTGTATTTCAAGGACGCCGACGACATCGTCAAGCCCTACCAGCCGAGCATGGACGGGATGACGGAGGCCGACGACTGGTACGTCGGGGTCTCGGGCCGACCTCCCGGGGAGCGGTGAGCGGGTACGCGCCCGCGACTCCCCGGGGGTGGCGCGACCGGGAAGCACATCACCAGGGGACCTCTCCCTCGTCGTCGAAGAAGCGGCCGGTGGGCCCGTCGTCCGCCACGGTCGCAAGCCGGATCGCAGCGACCGCTCCTTGCTGGGGGGTGCGCACCCCCCGGAAGCCGTTGAGGTCGGTCGCGGTGAAGCCGGGGCAGACGGCGTTGATCAGGATGGGTGTGCCGGCCAGTTCCTTGGCGTACTGCACGGTGACGGCGTTCAAGAAGCTCTTGGACGGGGCGTAGGCGATGGAGATCGGGCCGGTCTCGGCGCCCGGGGTGGTCTGGAGTGTGAGGGATCCCACGCTGCTGGAGACGTTCACGATCCGCGGCGACGGCGAGCGGCGCAGCAGCGGGAGCAGCGTGTTGGTGACGCGGATGACGCCGATCACGTTGGTCTCCACCGCCGCCCGCACGCGGTTCACGTCGACCGTGGTGGGGTCCTGCCGTCCGCCGCCGGTGATCCCCGCGTTGTTGACGAGCGCGTCGAGCCGCCCGGTCCGCTCCTCCATCAGCCGAGCCGCCGCGGTCACGCTCGCGTCGTCGGTCACGTCCAGCGGTACGCCGAACGCGTCGGCCCCGGCCGCGCGCAGCTTGTCCACGGCGGCCTCGCGCCTCTCGTCGTCCCGCGCACCGATACCGACGGACCAGCCGAGGGCGCCGAGTCCGGCGGCGATCTCATAGCCGATGCCCTTGTTCGCGCCGGTCACCAGCGCGATCTTGGGGTGGTTCACGGTGTTCGTCTCAGTCATGGCATCGATCCTTCTCCCCCTCGGGGCAGGACGTCCAAGACCGACCGGGTGGGCGGCGATACCGCCCGGGTATCGGCCCTGGCCGGCCCCGTTAGGCTGGCGGGGTGGAGACACGTGAGTTGCGGTACTTCGTCGCCGTCGCAGAGGAGCTGCACTTCGGCCGGGCCGCGAACCGGCTCGGTATCGCCCAGCCCCCTCTGTCCCGGGCCATCAGCGGGCTGGAACGGCGTCTGGGCACCGTCCTGCTGGAGCGCGGCAGTCGGGGTGCTTCCCTGACCGGGGCGGGGGCGGTGCTGCTCCGGGAGGCACGCGCCGCACTGGACGCCGTCGAGGCGGCCGAACGACGCACCCGCCGGGCCGCTCTGGCCGAGGCCGGCCGGCCCGCCGTGGCCCTGGCCGCGAAAGCGGGGGCCTCCAGTGAACTGCTGGCGAAACTCCTTGACGTTTACGCCGCCCAGCCCGGCGCCGTCGCCGTGGACGTGGTGCTGTGCGGGCCGGGCGAGCAGGCATCGGTCTTGCGAACGGGCCGGGCCGACGTGGCCCTGCTGCACCGGCCCTTCGACGACACGGCCGGCCTCGACACCGAGGAGCTGTACACCGAGAGCCAGGTCGTGATCCTTCCGGCCGGCCACCCCCTCGGCGTGCGCCCCCACCTGCGGCTCGCAGAGGTCAGCGACCTGCCCGGCCTCCCTCTCCCCCGCTGGCCCCGCCCCGACGGCACCTTTCCCGAAGGTCCCGGGCCCCAGGTGCGCGACCACACGCAGCTCACCCAGCTCATCGCCCTCGGCCGCGCCTGTGCGGTCGTACCGGAGTCCGGCCGCAGCGGCCTGGGCAACGGCCTCGCAGCCGTGCCGGTCTCCGACGCGCCCCGCGTCACCACGGTCATCGCGTGGCCCCCGCACAGCCGCTCGACGGCGGTCGCGGGGCTGGTCCGCGCCGCCACCGCTCTGTGACCGACCGGCGGTGAACGTACCGAGAGCCCGGCCCCCGCGGTGGCGGGTGCCGGGCCGTGGTCAACGCGTGCGGCCGCGAGTGGCCGGGGGTGCCGCGCCCTCCGGCCGCGCGGCCGGTCCCTCGCCGGCGAAGGGGCCGTACAGGGCTGCCCAGTGCAGGAGCATGATGGTCTTGCCGTCGGTGACGCGTCCGTCGCGGGTCATGGCGAGGGCCTCGGCGAAGGGGAGTTCGAGGACTTCGATGTCCTCGCCTTCTTCCTCGACTCCTCCGCCCGTGCCGGTCCGGTCGGACGGCGTGTAGGAGGCCGCGAAGAAGTGGAGGCGCTCGGTGACGGAGCCCGGGCTCATATAGGCGTCGAGGACGCGGGTGAGCGGGCCGAGTCGGACGCCGAGTTCCTCCTCGCTCTCGCGGCGGATCGCGGTGTACGGGTCTTCCGCGTCGAGCAGTCCCGCCGCCGCCTCGATGAGCATGCCGTCGGGGTGCCCGTTCACGTAGGCGGGGTAGCGGAACTGACGGGTCAGCAGCACACGGCCGCGCCCGGTGTCGTAGGGCAGGACGACGGCCCCGTCGCCGCGGTCGTAGGTCTCGCGCTGCTGGGTCTCCCACCGGCCGTCGCGGCGTCGGTAGTCGAAGGTGGTGCGGCGCAGGACGTGCCAGCCCTGGGAGGTGAGCTCGACGTCGCGTATCCGGACGTCGGGGTTGCGGTCCAGTCCGCGTCCGGCCCGGTCGAGGCCGGTGCGGCCGCGGTGGTCGGGGGTGTCGATGCCGGGGCGGCCCGTCATGCGGCCTCCTCCGGGGCGCGGCGCGGGATCTCGGCGACCTCGTGGTACACGGGCAGGCCGCGGCGGCGGGCGGTGGCGACGTCCTGGTCGGCGCCCGCGGATTCGCCCGGCAGGCGCAGCACGGCATCGCAATGGGCGAGCAGACGGTCGGCGGTCGGGTAGAGCACCTGGTCGGCGAGTGGGTCCGTGGGGCCGGCACCGGCCGAGTGCAGGACGGGCAGGGCGATCCACTCCCCGATCACGGGCAGGTGCCCGGCCGCGAAAACCGGCCAGGCGGCGGCTTCGAGGCGGCCGAGGTTGGCGGCCATGGCCTGCGGGTCGCCGTCGGTACCGGAGCGGTAGGGACCGGCGATCAGGATGAGCTTTGGCTTGTCGTTCACGACCGCTACGATACATGCAGAAACGTGCAAGAACAGGAGAGAGTGCGGATGCTGGCTGCTGAACGACGTGACCACCTGCTTGGTCTGCTCGCCCGCGAGGGAAAGATCGTGGCCAAGGAGGTCGCCGCCGAACTGGGCATTTCCGAGGACAGCGTGCGGCGTGACCTTCGCGATCTCGCCGCCGAGGGGCTGTGCCAGAGGGTGTACGGCGGCGCTCTGCCCGCTTCCCCGGCGGTGGTGGACTACGACGCCCGGCAGGCGGTCGCCCCGGACGGCAAACGGAAGGTCGCCTCCGCGGCAGCAGCGCTGGTACGGCCGGGCGGCTCGGTGATCCTCGACGGTGGCACCACCGCCCTCGCCGTGACACGGGCGCTTCCGCAGGACCTCGCCTGCACGGTGATCACCCACAGCCCGACGATCGCCACGGCTCTGATCGACCACCCGCGGGCGGAGCTCTTCCTCCTCGGAGGACGCGTCTTCAAGCACTCGGCGGTCACGTGCGGCGCCGCCGCTGTCGAGGCCGCACAGAACGTCTCCGCCGACCTGTGCCTCCTCGGCGTCACCGGTGTCCACCCCGACGCCGGGCTGACCACGGGGGACGCCGAGGAGGCGGCGATGAAGCGCGCCCTGTCCGCGCGGGCCGCGGACACGTACATCCTCGCCTCGTCGGAGAAGATCGGCACGGCGTCCCCGTATCGCGTCCTGCCGTGGGAGAAGATCACCGGGCTGATCACCGACGCCGGTCCCGGCGACACGGTGATCGAGCGACTCAGGGCGCTGAGCGTCGAGGTCCTGGTCGCCCGCTGACCGCCGGCTGCGGAACCTCGCCCGGCGGTCGGGCCGCGGCGCGCGGCTCTCGCTCCGGGCCGCGCCATCCTGCCTCCGCGGCAGGCGGCGGGCGGCGGTCCCTAAGGCAGAGCCGCCGCGCGCGTGACAGCGTGGGCGAGGTCCGGACGGCTGAGGACCTCGGTGCTGTCGATGAACTGGTCGACCGCGCCGAACGCCGGCAGGGCGCGGACGGCCGGGTCGGTGATGCGGGCGGTCAGGGCCCCGGCGAAGCGCTCGGCGTGCAGGACCCGGTACGGCCTGTTGTGGTAGGGCCGTGTCGCGGGGTCGACGGGGTCACAGAGGCCCAGGCCGTTCTGCGCGGACGCGACGCTCTCGTAGGCGAGGGCGAGGTGGTCCTCGCGTGTGTGCCAGTCGGTCGCGGCGAGGGCGGCGGCGAGTACCGGGGTGAGGGCGGGCCCCTGGGGGGTGCGCGCGAAGGCGCTGCCGAGCCATTTGCCGTACGGCGGGTAGCGGCGGTCCATGAGCAGGCAGAGCCGCATCAGGTCGCGCACCAGCCGGGCGGCGACGACGGCGGAGCCGAGTTCGTCGCCCACCTCGCCGCAGCGCCCGACGAAGGCTTCCTCCTGGGAAACGCGCTGCCACTGGCAGGCCAGGAGGTACAGCCAGAGATCATCGGGATACCAGCCCAGGGCGGACCGGGCCGGGCCGAGGCGGCCGAGTCCGTCGTGGAAGACGGCACCGGCCGTGACCTCGGCGAGCCGCTGGGCGGGGGCGGCCAGCCAGTGTTCCAGGGCGATGGCCCGGCCCGGGTCGAACCCCAGCCGCGCGGTGAACCAGGTACTCGCGTCGGTGACTTCCACCCGGTGGCGGACCGGCCCCTCCGTCTCCCGCATGACCCCGATGCCCGCGTCCCCGGTCTCGGCGAAGTGCGTCGGGTAGCCGCGGAACGACTTCGGCAGGCGCTCGGAGAGCAGGGTCGTGATCGCCGTTCCATGACGGGCCACGTCGCGCGGGTGCAGAAAGATCTGCAGACGGGGCCCCCACTCGTGGTCGGCGGAACGGTCGGTGTCGAACCCGAGGACCTCCGAACCACTGCCAAGACGGGCGGCGGAGTGCCTCAGCCCGGGAACGGCCTCGCCGAGCAGGGGCCGCACGGCTTCGCGGTAGAAGCGACGCGAAAGTTCCAGTCCGGGAATGAAGGGCGGCGTGGTCACAGCGACGAGGGTGCCGCAGCGGTGGCGCCCCGTCCAAGCCATTTCCGCGCCCGGTGGAGCGTCGTCGCCGGTCGGCAGGCGTCTTGTCCCCGCATCCGCCCACCGTCTTGATCAGCGGGCGGAGGCGCGCGAGGATGCCAGGGGTATCGGAGCCGGGGGGAAGATCAGTGGGTCTGGGAGCAGTGGCTGTCACAGGGGCCGCGGGGACGATCGGTTCCGCGGTGCGTGAGTCCCTGCCCGTGCCTACCGAGCCACGCCATCTGGCCACCTGGCTGAGCCCGCGGGACGCCGTCGGATACATCCGGGCCGCCCTGGCCGCGCCGTCCTCCACCCGCTTCGTCACGGCGTACGCCGTCTCCGGCAATACCCGCCGCTTCTGGGAACTCCCCGCCACGTCGGAGTTGGCCTACACCCCCGTCGATGACGCCGAAACCCACGCCGCGGGCGTCCCCGGAGATCTCCCGGCCGATCCGGCCGGAGTCCAGGCAGGCCACTACGCCGAGCCCGCATTCACTCTCCAGCACCTCCGACGCCGCACCGGTTTCACCCCCTCTACGCCTGATTGAACCGTGGTCCGACCCGGTACAGGAAGGGACATGACCACCCATGAGATCGGCCCGCGCATGGCGGGCGAGCGGCTGATGTACAACCGAGCCGTCCGCGTGGACGCCCCGCGCAGTTGGCTGTTCCTTTCCGGACACGAAGCCCGCGACGATGACGGCGGCATCGCCCATCGGGGAGACATGGCCGGTCAGATGCGACTGACGCTGCGGCGGCTGGGTGAAACCGCCGCCGAGGCGGGAATGACGATGGCCGACGTGGTGCAGATCCGGATCGTCACCACCGACCTGGCTTCGTGCAAGGCACACTACGACGTGCTCCTGGACGAACTCGCGGCCGCGGGCTGCCGGCCGGCCAGCCTGCTGGCGGAAGTCAGCGCCCTGTCCGATCCGGACATGCTCATCGAGATCGAAGCCGTGGCGGTGCGCTGAGAGCCCGCCCCAGTGGCACTGTGGCGAAACGCGTTCCTTCTCGGCCTGAACGGTTGGCCCGCCGTGTGCCTGCCACCTCTCGCGACGTACCTCGGAAGGGCCGGCCACGACGCGGCGGGCGCGGCTGGGCTTACGGTTTGTGGGCCACCCAGAGTGCTTCCGCCGGCCAGTGGTGCGCCCAGTCCGGCGGGTCCGTCCTGTTGTAGCCATTGGCCGCACCGGGGTCGGGGCGCGGTTCGATGAGGTCGTCGATGACGAGCCCGGCGCCGCGCAGGACCCTGATCCAGTCGCCGTAGGTGAGCTGGTAGCTGACCGCGCCCTGGTCCTCGTCGATGGCGTCCAGGCCGAAGTAGTCCCGTTGCAGTGTCGTGGTCGCGCGGCTGCCGGCTTCGTCGTAGCAGGCTTCGAACCAGGGGCTGGCGACGTTGAACACCAGACGCCCGCCGCGCCGCAGCACGCGGGCGGCCTGCGGTACGGCCAGATGCGGGGGCGCCCAGCTGAGCCCGCCGTAATCGCAGAACACCAGGTCGAAGCTGTCGGCGGCGAACGGGAGCTGTTCGGCGGCACCCTGCACCAGCGGGTAGCGGGCCGCCCCCATCGCGCGAGCCGCTGCGGCGAGCTGCTCTTCGGACAGGTCGAACCCGACCACCGCGGCCCCCTCGGCGGCGAGCGCCCTCGACCACTGGCCGGCACCGCAGCCGAGCTCCAGGACTCGCTTCCCCGTGACGTCGCCCAGCGCTCGCAGGTGCGCGTCAGGGAGGGCGTACGTACCCCACAGGCGGGGCACCGCGCCGATCCGCGCGTCGTGTCTGTCCTGGTAGGCGCCGCTGATCCGATTCCAGAACCGCCTGTTGCCGGGGATGCTGTCCACGGAGCGACCCAAGCATGACCTGTGGGGACGGTCAACGTGGTTGCGGTGGGGGCCGCCGCGCCCCACGGTCATGGGCGGAGGCGGACCCGTCACCGGGCCGAGGTTCGGCGCAGCCGGCCGCACAGCGGAGGTCGCCGCCTCCAACACCCGCTGCTCGAACGCGTCATGAACCGTCACACCGCTCAAGGCCGTGCGTCCGACACCGATGAGTTCACCGTCCACGAGCGGTCTACCCGGGTGACCCAACCGTTATCGGCAGGAGCACCATGTCCACCATTCAGCCAGTCATCCTCACCTCCCGCCAGGACGTCCTGGCCGGCTTCTACACGCAACTGTTCAGCGCCGAGGAGATCTTCCGGGTGCCGGCGGACGGCCCGGTGTTCTACCTCGGTCTGCGCATCGGCGACACGGACCTCGGGCTGGTGGCCAAGAAGGAGGCGGAGGACGGCGCGGCACCCCGGATGCTGCTCAGCATCGGCGTGGACGACGTCGACGCGACACTCGGGCGCGTCGAGGCGTTGGGCGGATCGGTCAACGGCGCACCGAACGACATGCCGTGGGGCCAACGCGTCGCCCACATCCTGGACCCCGACGGCAATCCGGTGAACCTGACGCAGCCGGTCCGGACCCAGTGAGTCTCCCGGGCGTGCGCACCGGTCGTGGGCGATCCGAGGTGACGCCGGCCGGCGCGAACGCCCGGGACAGGCCCCAGCGGCAAGGCGGGCCGTGCGCACCCCTCTGCCGATCGCAACAGGCGGGTTGAGCCCGGTGGGCGGTCGGGCAGGCAACCTTCCGTACGGGTCGTTCGTCCTGCCATGCATGCGAATCTCATTCCTCATCCACAACGCGTACGCGATCGGAGGGACGATCACCACCACGTTCAACTTGGCTCGCGCACTGGCCGATCGGCACGATGTGGAGATCATCTCCGTGCTCCGGAGCAGGGAGCGCCCGAACCTCGCACTCGATCCGCGCGTGCGGCTCCGCCCCCTGGTGGATCTGCGGCACGAGAAGGACGACCCGCGGCACCTGACCCCGGCGCAGGTCTTTCCCTCCTCCGAGTACCGCTACGGCGAGTACAGCGCGCTGACCGATGAACGCATCGGGGCGGCGCTGGCCTCCCTCGACGCCGATGTGGTCGTGGGGACGCGGCCCGGGCTCAACGTCCACCTCGCTCTCCACGCTCCTGCGCGTTCGGTGCGGGTCGGACAGGAGCACCTGACGCTCGACCACCACCCCCCGCGGTTACGCAGGGCCCTGCGCCGGGCGTATCCGCGGCTGGACGCGATCACCCCGGTGACGGAGGCGGACTCGGCTGTCTACCGGCGCAAGTTGCGGCTGCCGGGTGTACGGGTGCAAGCGCTGCCCAACAGTGTCCCCGCCCCGGTCCTCGCGCCGGCGGACGGCCGGGGACGCATCGTGGTCGCCGCCGGGCGGCTGGCGCCGGTGAAGCGGTTCGACCTGTTGATCGACGCCTTCGCCGCGGTCGCGGCGGCGTATCCGGACTGGCAGTTGCGCGTCTACGGCAGGGGCGAGGAGCGTGAGCGGCTGCGTGCGCTCATCGACCGGCTCGGGCTGTACAACAACGTGTTCCTGATGGGTGCGGTGGCACCGATGGAGGCCGAATGGGTCAAGGGGTCGATCGCGGCGGTGACCTCCGATCTCGAGTCCTTCGGCATGGCCATCGTCGAGGCGATGAGCTGCGGGCTGCCGGTCGTGAGCACGGACTGCGCGTACGGCCCCGGCGAGATCATCACCGATGGGGAGGACGGCCGGCTGGTGCCCGTCGGAGACCGGGACGCGTTGGCCGGCGCCCTGCTGGACCTCGTCGGTGACGACGAACTGCGCCGCCGCATGGGAGGCAACGCGCTCGTGAACTCGCGGCGATACGGCCCCGCGCACGTCGTGGCCCAGGCCGAACAGCTCTTTGAGGAGCTGCTGGCCGCCCGGCGTGCGGGCCGAACGGTGACCGGAACGGCCACTACCTTGTCGAGCAGCGGTTTCGCCGCACGCGACACGATGCTCGTCGCGGCCGGCAGCGTCGCGAGGGCCGTACGGAAGGCGCGACGATGAGCGGCGACGGTGACGGTGTGAACGGACTCGCGGAGAAGCCCCGTGGCGCGGTGACGGCGCAGGCCGGGGGGCGTCTGCTCGTACGCGTCCAGCTGTCCGGGTCCGTCGCGGCGCATCCGCGGCTGCTGATCCAGCCGCGCCCGAAGAAGGGCCGGCCGGAGGAGGCCGGGCGTTCTCTCGTGCTGGAGGCCGTGGGGACGGACGAGTGGCAGACCGTGCTGGAGGCTGACCCCGCCCTCGACGAAGGCCGCTGGGACGTCTATGTCGTGCCCGGACCGGGCGAGGAACGCGTGCCGTTGCTGCCCGGCCTGCGTGATCTGCGCGGGCTGGTATCCGGTGGGGACGCCGTACCGGGTGGGCCGGTGGCGGTCCGGATCCCGTACGCCACCAAGGACGGCCGGCTCGCCCTGCGCGCCTGGCGGCGCGCCACGCATGCGGAGGCCGGCCGGATCACCGTCGGATCCGACGCGATGACGGTGGAGGCGCGGCTGTACGGTGCCGGTCTCGGCGAAGGCGCGGAGGTGTCGCTGCACCGGCGCGGGCGGGAGTCCGCGGTGGCTCGGACCGCGCTGAGCGCCGACGGGGGCCGGGACTTCTCGTTCACCGTCGCCTACGCCGACCTGCTGGCGGAGGTGGCGGGAGGCACACCGGTGGTCTGGGACGTGTTCGTCCGTCCGTCCGCCGGTGCGCCCCGGGTGCGGGTGGCCCGGCTGATGGACGACATCGCGGACCGGAAGACGGTGTTCGTGTACCCGGCCGCCACGCTGAGCGGGGTGTCGGTGCGCCCGTACTACACCCTCGACAACGATCTCTCGGTGGAGGCGGCACGGCGGCCTCCACGGTGAACCCGCCTCCTCGTCGCCGGACGTGTCACCGCCCGTCGTGCGGCCGTGCCGCCAACGCGGCCAGGGGTTCCGTCTCCTCCGCGTAGCCCAGGGCGGCCAGGCGCGGGATCGCCGCGTCGAGGCGGCGAGGGCGGGGGCGGTCCGTTCCAGGCAGATGCCCTCCAGGGCGCCCGCGAGCCGGACGCACTCGGCCCACTCGCCGGCGTTTTCCGGTCCCGGCTCGCCGAGCCCGCCAAGGGCCTTCTCCAGGGCGGTCAGGGCGTCCTCGTGCTGTCCGGCGTAGGCGTGGACCCGGCCGTGTTCGTGGGCGAGGGCGGTCTCCAGGCCGCGGTCGTGGGGCTCGTACCCGGCGGCGGGCCTCGCCGGCGATCCGGTCGGCTTCCCGTAGGCGGGCGAGGGCTCCGGTAAGGCCGTCGGTGCCCTGCCGCTCGGCCTGGAGGCGGGCGAGTTCGCGCAGAGGCGGCCCCGCCGACAACGGTTCCACAGGGCCTTCACGAGTGCTCGATATCCCCGGCACCGGCATGGCTCCCCGCCCCTCGCCGGTCACGGCGCCCCGATGGAGGGCGAGTCCACCTGGTCGATGCCCGCGCCGCCTCGACACGCACAGGAGCATCCGCCGGGCCGCGCACGAACGGTGCTCACGTCGCGGTCAAGCGCCCCTACGCCGCCATCACCTTGTTCATGGGACCCGTAACCGCGCCTCCGGTCAGCCGGTCCCGCGGTCGGGTGGGGCGCTCAGCAGGCGGTGGACGAGGATGCTCCAGCTGTCGGCCAGTGGGCGGCCTTCGGCCGAGGAGAGGGGCCTGTCGGTCTCGGGCGTGGCCAGGAACAGCAGGAGGGGGCCTTCGAGGGCCCCGGTCAGCTGGACGGCCAGGCTGTCCAGGTCGGGGAGCTCGGCCTCGGCCTGTCCCAGGAGGACGCGCAGGTGCACACGCGTGATCGACGCCGGACCGGCGGGAACGGGCTGGTTCCGGTCGAGGGCGGCGCGGGCGACGCCGTGATGGTCCAGCAGGAAGGCGATCCTGGCCTTCCCGTAGGCGACCATGCGGTCGAGTGCCGGCGCACCCGGGCCCAGCGGAGGCGGGCCGTAGAGCACCCGTTCCTGGAAAGCGCGGTCTTCGGCGTCGAGCAGGGCGCGGAAGATGCCGGCGCGGGTGCCGAAGCGCCGGAAGACAGTGCCCTTGCCCAGGCCCGCGCGTTCGGCGAGGGCGTCCATCGTGACGCTGCAGGCACCCCCGTCGGCCATCATCTCCCGGACGGTCGCCAGGAGCAGCTCGCGGTTGCGCACGGCGTCGGCGCGTTCGGGGCGGGGCCGCCCCAGGGGGATGAGGGATCCGTTCACCCGTCCAATCTACCGCCCCACCCCCTAAGCGGGGTATAGTCCGTTTATGGCGCGGCGAGGGTCCCGCCCCGGGGCTTCCGCCACGCGCCCTCTACGACTGCTCTTGAGGAGTTCCACCATGAACCTGTTCCGTCTGGACGCGAGCATCTTTCCGGCCACTTCGGCCAGCACCGAACTGGCCTCCCTCGTCGAGGCGGAGTGGACTGCCGCACACCCCGGCGCCACGGTGACGCGACGGCACATCGCCACGGACCCCATCCCCTCCGACGCCTGGGCCCTGGCGACCACGGCCGGCTTCACCCCCGAGGCGGACCGGAGCCCGGCCCAGCGCGACGCCGCGGCTCTCGCGGCCACACTCGGGAATGAGCTGCGTGACGCGGACGCGGTCGTCCTCGCGGTGCCGTTCTACAACTTCGGGGTCTCCCAGCACTTCAAGACATGGGTCGACCTCGTGATCGCCGGAGCCGGACCCACCGACCCGGTACTGAAGGGCAAGCCCACCGCCCTGATCACCACCATCGGCGGCGGCTACGGCCCCGGCACCCCGCGCGAAGGGTGGGACCACTCCACTTCGTACCTCGAGCGCATCGTCCGCGACGTGTGGCAGGCCGACCTCACCCTGGTCAAGCGCGAGCTGACGTTGGCTGCCACCAATCCCGCCATGGAGCAGCTGCGGGACCTCGCGGACCAGCACCACACCGCCGCCAAGGAGCAGGCACGCGCGGCCGGCCTCGCCCTGGCCGGCAACTGACCCGGCCCAGCGGCTGACGCGACCACGACGGTCCCCCGTCGCCGGGTTCTCGGCGTGGTCGTCGCGCTTGCCGCGTGCGGTGAGCAGGTGCCGGGAACCCGGGTTGCGGGGCCGGTCCGGGTGCCGTTCGCATCCAGGCCGGAAAAAGGCCGGTCCGAGTGCTCTGCGTGAGGTGATGCCGACGTCGGCGTCCGTGGCGGGCTGCCCCCGGTCCGGCCAGGTCGGCGGCGGACAGCACCAGCCGGATCAGCGAAGGGACGTCCCTCGGATACTTCGCGCTGTACGGGAAACACGGCACCGCGCAGTCCTCGACGCGGACCTGCGCCGGCAGAACGCCGCGGGAAGCGGCTGAACAGCCTCACTTGCGAAGCGGGGCGCGGCCGGCACCACCTCGGCGGCCGCGCCCGTCAGCGGCGTAGGCACGGCGCACCGGGCGGGCGCCTACCCGGCGGCCAGCGGCAACGTGTTGCGCTCCCGCGGTGGCAGCCCCAGTGACTCGGCCAGGCGCACGAGGTGTCCGGGACGGACAGCGCCGGCCCACACGTGACCACTCCCGTAGTTGATCGTTGCCCATCCGTACTGGCGGCCGGAATCGCAAAGGCCGACGATCGCGAACAGGACGGCGAAGCTGATGCGTGTGAACAGGACTGCCCGCCCCGGGCAACCGCCCATGCCGCCCGGCCCAGGAGCGCTCACCCGCTCCCGGGCCCTGCGTTTCTGGCTGGACCCGGCCAACCTCGCAGCCCGCCTCGACCAGGCCGGCCCGGTCGTCCGGACCAGGACCGGCCCGGCGACCGCCTTCCAGGTCAACGACCCCTCGCTGCTGCGCAAGGTCGGCAGTGACGAGGACACCTTCCGGTTCTGGGGCCCGGACCCGAGCCTGCGCGACTTCAACGAACACGGGGTGGTCGGCCTCGAGGGTGCCGCCCACCGGGAGCGGCGCGCCGTGATGAGGCCCGCGTTCGCCGCGTCCCGGCTCACCGCTCTGGGGCCCGGCGTCCAGACGTGTACCCGGCGGCTTCTCGCCGACCTGCCCTCGGACCGGCCGCTCGACATCCGGGTGGAGATGAGCAGACTCGCTTGCGGCCTCCTCGTCAGCTGCATTTTCAACAGCGAGCTCACTCCCGGGACCCTGTCGAGGATCGCGGCCGCCCGCCCCATCCTGTCCAGCGGCACCTTCTGGCGCTACGCGCTCTCGCCCTGGCCCTGGGTGCCCGTGCCCCGGCACCGCGCCTGCCGCCGCGCGCTGGCCGAACTGGACGAGGCAGTCCGCCAGGTGCAGGCCGGCCACCGGCCCGACCCGGACGGCCAGGACCTGGTGTCCCTGCTCAGTGCCGCCGCTCCGGGCGACCCCCTCGCGGTGCAGCGCGACATTCGAGCCCTGCTCATCGCCGGGATGGAGACCAGCGCCTCCACGCTGTCCTGGGCCTGCTACGAGCTGGGCCGCCACCCGCACTATCAGCAAGCGCTCCAGGACGAAGCCGACGCCGCGCCGGATACGAGTCACCTGCAAGCACACCAGCTTCCGCTCGCGACCGCCTTCATTCAGGAAGTCATCCGTCTCCACAGCATCCCGTTCCTGGTCCGCCGCACCCGCCATCAGACCTTCCAGGGCGGTGTACGGATGCCGGCCGGAGCCGTGGTCACCCTGCCTCTGGGGGCCCTGCGCCGCGACCGGAACCGCTACCCCGACCCGGACGTGTTCGACCCGAAGCGCTGGCTCCCCCACGCGGTGCCGCCACCCGCCCCCGCAGCGCTGCTCGCGTACGGCCTGGGGCCCCGGTACTGCCCCGGCGCAGCCGCGGCCGATGCCATGCTGCCCGTCGCCCTGGCGACTCTGGCCGGCTTGCGCACCCTGCGTCCGGCGCGGCCGGGCCGCAAGATCGGCATGAGCCTGGAACTCACGCCGACGCCCAAGGGGCTGACCATGTACGCCACACCATGCGAACCCCGGCTCGCAGGCACCAGGCCGGCACCCGGCACGCACGCCGATCCCGGTTCGGGGGCGGCTTCCACCGGGAGTGGACACCCCTGACCCTCACTCAGCGTCTGGGGAGGCGGTGCAGGGTGACCTCGGTGAGTGCGCGGTCCCTCACCGTGCACGTCATGTAGGTGCAGTACGGCTGCCGTCTGCGGTCCGTCGGCGATCCGGGATTCAGCAGGCGCAGCCCGCCCGGAGCCCCGGTGTCCCAGGGGATGTGGCTGTGACCGAAGACCAGGACGTCCAGGTCCGGGTAGAGCGCGGCGCAGCGCGCCTCCCGCCCCGGGGCCGCCCCCGTCTCGTGGACGACACCGAAGCGCACGCCTCCCAGCCGGACGCGGGCCACCTCCGGCAGCCTGGCTCGCAGTTCCGGACCGTCGTTGTTCCCGTACACGCCGACCAGGCGCCGAGCGTGGTGCTCCAGCAGATCGAGGGTAGCGACGTCGACCCAGTCCCCGGCATGGACGACGACGTCCGCACGGTGCACATCGTCCATCAGTTCATCGGGAAGGTGTCTGGCGCGCCGGGGTACGTGGGTGTCCGAGACGAGCACCAGCCGCAAGGGCGGGTGCACGGGTGTCGCGGTGGTGTCGTCGTCCATCTGCCGGCCGTTTCTTCGGGTACCCCTCTTGTTTAGCCGAGGGGTGCCGGTCCGGTGCGTTCTTCCTGTGCATGAGCGCGGGGTGTCGCCCACGCGTCGGCGTCGGAGACGCCGGCCCTGCCGGTGGGGCCCCGATGTCCGGTCAGCGGGCGAGCGGACCGGACAGTGCGTCCAGGAAGGTCCCGCCCAGCAGGCCGAGCAGGACGGAACCGGTGGCTGCTCCGTAAGCGGTCGCGGCGGCGGTCCTCGACGTGGTGGGCGAGGTATCAGCAGGCGCGCGCGCCAGGAACGCCGGGGCGATCCAGCGCAGGTAGTAGAAGAGGGACGCCACCGTGTTGACCGCGGCGACGACGGCGAGCCATGCGTAGCCTCCGTCGATGGCCGCGCTGAACACTTCCAGCTTTCCGAGGAAGACGGCGGTGGGAGGCGTGCCCACCAGGCCCAGCAGGCAGACCACGAGGGACGCCAGCAGGGCCGGATGCGCCCGGGCCGCACCCCGGTAGTCGTCGATGGTGTGGGCCTGGCCGAGTGCGCAGACGACGGCGAAGGCCCCGAGATTGGTCAGCGCGTACCCGGCCAGGTAGTACAGCAGTGCCTTCTGGTCGAGGCCGGTGCGTCCGGCGACGGCCACCGGGAGCAGCAGATAGCCGACCTGGCTGATGGTGGAGTAGGCGAGGAGGCGTTTGACGTCCTGCTGGAAGAAGGCCGCCAGGTTGCCCAGAGTCATCGAGGCCACGGAGAGCACCGCCACCAGGTCCGCCCACGGCAGGCCGACGTCCGCGAGGGGAACGGCGGCGAGCCGGTAGAACGCCGCCAGCGCGCCGGTCTTCGGGATCGTGGTGAGGAACGCGGCGACCGGTGCCGAGCTGCCCTGGATCGTGTCCGGCACCCAGAAGTGTCCGGGCACGCCTCCGGCTTTGAAGAGGACACCGGCGAGCAGGGCGAGCGTGCCGGCCGCCACCAGTCCGGACGGCGCCTGGGCGAGTCCGGTGCGCAGCGTGGCGTACGACGTGGTCCGCCCGGCGACCAGCAGGATGGTGATGCCGGTGAGCATGACTACGCCGAAGAGTGCGCCCACGACGTAGAACTTCAGGGCGGCCTCGGTGCCCGGGCCGTCCTTGCGGAAGCCTGCGAGCGCGTAGGCCGGCACGCTGGCCAGCACATAGCCGGAGGCGAGCAGGAGCAGATCCTGGGCTCCCGCCAGCATCAGGGCGCCGGCGGTGGCGAGCTGGAGCAGGACGTAGAACTCGGTTTCGCGCGGGTCGCCGTGCAGGCGCGGCATGGTGAGCGCGAGGACCAGCAGGGTGGCCCCGAGAATGACGATCCTGCTGGTGGCCGTGAGGGTGTCGAGCGCGAAGGACTGACCGAACGCCGTCTTCACGGGGCCGCCGGCGGCGAGCGCGGCGGCCACGGCCCCTCCTGTGCACGCCGCACCCGCCAGGGCTCCGGTCAGCCACTGGCGGGTGCGCGGCAGCCAAGCGCCGAGCAGCAGACCGAGCACGGCGGAGGCGGCGAGGAGAACCTCGGGCAGGAGGTCGAGGGGGTTCTCGTTCATCCCGGTCATCTCGCGAGCAGCTCCAGCACGGTGCGCGAGGCGGGTTCGATGACGTCCAGGACGAACCGGGGAGCGAGGCCGAGAACGACGCCCAGGACGAGCAGCGGAACGATCGCGAGCCCTTCGTGGAGGCGGATGTCGGGGAACGGCCGGTCGGTGCCCGGCGCGGCGAGCGGCAACCGCAGCGGGCCGAGGAAGATCTGTTGCAGGGCGCGCAGGAAGAGACCCGCGGTGAGCAGGATGCCGAGCACTGCCAGTCCGGTGGCCACCGGTTGCGGGCCGAGGCTGCCGGTGAGCACCTGGAACTCGGCGATGAAGCCGGAGAAGCCGGGCAGCCCGAGGGAGGCGAAGGCGGCGACACCGGTCAACGCGGCGAAGACCGGTGCCCGCCCCGCGACCCCGGAGTAGGCGGACATGTCGTACGTACGGCCGCGCTCGTACAGCACGCCGGACAGCAGGAACAGGGCCCCGGTCAGGAGCCCGTGGCTGACCATCTGGAAGACGGATCCGGTGACGGCGAGGCGGCGGGCCTCCTCCTGGCCGGTGCCGACGGCGCCCGCCGCGCCGATCGCCAGGACGATGTAGCCCATGTGGTTGACGGAGGTGTACGCCACCATCCGCTTGAAGTCGCTCTGGGCCAGGGCGACCAGTGCGCCGTACAGCACGGAGACCACACCGATGGTGACGAAGACGAGGGCGTACTCGCGCCAGGCGCCGGGGAGGATGGGCATGGCGATGCGCAGGAAACCGTACGTACCCATCTTCAGCAGCACCCCGGCGAGGATCGCCGACCCGGTGGCCGGGGCATCGGTGTGCGCGGGCGGCAGCCAGGTATGGAAGGGCACCGTGGGGGTCTTGACCGCCAGTCCGACGCCGATGGCGAGGAGGACGAGGGCGCCGTACGCGGCACGACCGGCGAGCGGGTCGGCTGTGGTCAGTTCGGTGATGTCGAAGGTGTGGGGGTCCGCTGCCAGGTACAGGCCGATGAAACCGAGCAGCAGGGCGAGGGAGCCGGTGAAGGTGTAGAGGAAGAACTTCAGGGCGGCGCGGGCGGCGTCCCTGTGGCCCCATCCGGCGATGACGAAGTACATCGCGACGATGGACAGGTCGAAGAAGACGAAGAACAGGATCAGGTCGAGGGCGACGAAGAGGCCCAGGCAGGTGGTTTGCAGGAAGAGGAACAGGGCCGCGAACTCCCGCACCCGCCGGGTCGAGCGCCAGGCGTACAGGGCGCACGCCAGGAACAGCACGCAGGTGACGGCCACCAGCGGCAGGGACAGGCCGTCGACTCCGACGTGGTAGCTGATGCCGGCGCTGGGGATCCAGCGAGCCCGCGTCTCGTACTGCATGCCCGCTCCGGGCTCGTAGCCCGTCCAGACGGTCACCGTCAGAGCCAGTTCGGCGGCGGCGGTGGCTGCCCAGGCCGTCAGGAAGAGGCTCCGGGGCGCGCCGCGCGGCACGCACAGCAGGGCGGCCGCCATGACGGTCGGCAGCAGAACGATGGCCGTGAGCACGGCGGTCACCTCACGAGGACGAGGACGACGGCGAGGACGGTGAAGGCGGCGACCGCCTGAGCGAGGTACTGGTGCAGCTGCCCGGTCTGCGGTCGGCGCGCCCAGCGGCCGAGCGCCCTCGCGCCTTCGGCCACGCCCTCCACGGCACCGTCGACGAGCCGTTCCACGTGTGCGTCGGTCCACTTGGCCAGCCGGACCGATCCGCGGGCGGTGGCGTCAACGCCACGGTCGAGCACTCGGTCGTCGAAGTCGGCGAGTGTGCCGGCCAGGCGCAGGACGGGGGCCACGAGGAGCGTGCGCGCGGCGGATTCCAGGCCGAGCCAGTGCGACACCGCGGCGGTGATCCGGCCCGGCGGGACGAGAGGTCGTGGACCCCGGATCCAGACCCCGGCGGACACGGCGACCGCCAGTGCGGCGGTCAGGGCGAACTCCCAGACGTGCGGGTCCGGTTGCGCCCGGGCGCCGAGCACCCTGCCCACCGCGTCCCGCACAGGCGGGAAGGAGGTGACGGTCAGGGCGGCACAGGCGACAGCCAGGATCAGGAGCGGCAGCCGGGACGCATACGGCTGCGGCTGCCGTTCGCGGGCGGCCGGGGCGGCCGCGGGCCGGGGCCGCCAGACGAACCACAGGGCCTTGACGCTGTAGACGGCGGAGATCGCGGCGCCGGCCAGCCCGACGGCGTACAGAGCCGTACCGCTCTCGAGGGCACCGGCGAGGAGCACGTCTTTGGCCGGCCACAGGGCCAGGGGCGGGACACCGGCCAGGGCCAGGGCCGCGACGCCGAAGGTCATGCCGGCGGTTCGGAATCGCCGGGCCGCACCGCGCAGGGCGGTCAGTTCCTTGGTGCCGAGGGCCGTCAGCCAGACGCCCGCGACGAGAAAGGCCAGGCTCTTCGCGGCGGCATGCGCGATGAGCTGCAGGATGCCACCGGTCACCGCGCCGACGCCCGCAGCCAGCACCATGAAGCCGATCTGGGCACAGGTCGAGGCGGCGAGGAGCTGCTTGAGGTCGCTCTGGGCCACGGCGACCAGGCCGAGCACGACCGCCGTCACGGCACCCGTCCACGCCACCACGGGCCCGCCCCAGCCGGACCGCGCGAGGAGGGGCTCCAGCCGAAGCAGCAGATACGCCCCGGCCGCGACCATGGTCGCCGAGTGGAGCAGGGCGGAGACGGGGCTGGGTCCCCGCATGGCCCTGGACAGCCAGAAACTGAACGGCAGCTGGGCGGACTTGCCGAAGGCGGCCGTGATGACTCCCGCGGTGACGAGGTCGGACCACGCACCGGTCGTGGCCGCGAGGCCGTCGAGGGCGAGGGAGCCGGCTTGTCCGCTCGCCAGCGCCGCTCCGGCGGCGAGGTAGAGGCCGAGGTCGGCGGCGCGGGTGGTGAGGAAGGCGGTGGCGGCGGCGTCACCGCGCTCGCTGTCGCGCCACCAGTAGCCGATCAGTGCCCAGGAGGTGGCGCCCATCACCTCCCACGCCATCAGCAGGACGGGCAACGTGGTCGCGGTCACCGTCGCCAGCATCGCGCCGCCGAACAGCAGCATCAGCCCGAAGAAGCGGGCGCGTGCCTCTCCCGGACCGATGTCCGCGACACTGAACACGAGGACGGCCGTGGTCACCGCGGTGACCGTGACGACCATGAGGCCCGACAGTCCGTCCACCGCGAGGCCGGCGGGAAGCCCGTCCAGCAGTGGCGCTTCGACTCGCGGATGCGCGAACGCAGCCGCGACGGCGAGGCCGAGGCCGGCGGCGGCCGTGCCGACCGCGACGGCGGGAGCGCAGCGGTCCACCGGCCGGCCGGCGACCGCGAGCAGTGTCCCCACGGTCAGCGGCAGGGCGATGAGCGCCCACAGCAGCGCGCTCACTCCTTCAGCTCCGCCGCCATGTCGGTCATGTCGACGTCCCGGGCTCTGAAGAGCGCGGTGACCACAGCGAACCCGATGGCCATCTCCACCGCCATGACCGTGACCGCCAGGACCACGAGCACCTGACCGTCGGCGGTGGCCGGGGTGATGTAGTGCCAGGCAGCCGCCGCGCCGACGATGACGCCGCCCAGCATCAGTTCGAACCCCATCATGAGCATCACGACCGACTGCTGGGTGAGGGCCCCGAAGAGGCCGATGCTGAACAGGGCCGCGGCCAGCAGCAGGAAGAGCTCCAGGCTCATCGGCCCACCCCTCCCCGCACCGGGTCGTCGGCGGTGCGGGACTTCAGGTCGTCCCCGAACCGGTCGTACCGGCCGCGGCGGGTGGACAGGACGACGGTCGCGACCATGGTCGCGAACAGCGCGAGGCCCAGGGTCATCATCGTGAGCATCTGCGGACCCATCAGGGACATACCCAGATCCATGGTCGGATCGGCCGACGGCCGACCGTGCCGGGACGGCCACGGAGCGACGAACACGCCCGCGGCCAGTCCCGCGAAGAGCGCCGCGCAGATCACGGTCGCGCCCTTCTTGTTGTGGACCATGCTCATCGGCATCAGCCCGGCCGGATTCATCATGTACATGAGCATGAACACGGCCATGATGGCCATCTCGATGGTCATCATCAGCACGATCACGACCCCGAGGTAGTCCAGCCCGAGCAGCAGCACCTCGCCTCCGACGCACAGCAGCGACGCCAGCAGCGCGTAGGTCGCCCGGGCCATGGAGTCGAACCGGAACACCATGGCTCCACCGGCCACCGCCACCAGGGCCAGCACCCAGAAGATCACCTCGTCGAGCATCGGCAGCGCACCTTGCCTCTCATCGGTCCAGTACGACGACGGCGACGAACAGCGCCTGCAGCAGCGTCAACGGCACCAGCACCATCCAGGCCACTTCCGTGTACCGCTCCATCCGCAGTACGGGCAGCGCCCGGCGCCCGGCCACCAGCAGCGCCAGGACCGCGGCGGTCTTGAGCAGCGTCCACGACCAGCCCGGCAGCACGGGGCCGTGCCCTCCTCCGAGGAACAGCGGCACGCTGAATCCGGCGGTCACCACGAGCAGCAGCCACCGGCCGCCCAGGAACACCAACCGGTCCACGCCCGCGAGTTCGGCCGCCGCGCCACCGGCGGCGTCCCGGGACAGCGGGTGGGAGAACGGTCCCCAGAAGGACATGGCGAGCGCGCTCAGCAGGTAGACGACGAACGCGACCGGCATCCACACCACGAACCACACACCGTCCTGGGCGGCGACCACGTCCCCCACCCGCAGGGACTCGGCTCCGAGAGCGGCGGTGGTGAGCGCGAACATGTGCGGCAGTTCGTAGGCCAGACCCTGCGCCAGGAACCGGTAGCCGCCGATCAGCGACAGCGCCGAGTTCGGTCCCCAGCCGGCCAGCCACACCGCTGCCCAGGCCAGCGCCTCCATGGCGTTGAACCACACGATGCCGACCGGCGGATCGCTCACCGCGCGAAAGCCCCACGGCAGTACGCCGCCCGCGAGCACCGCCGCCACGGGGACCAGCACCACGCCCAGCCGGCCGAGCAGCGGGTCGGCGGCCGTCGTACGGCGCGGCTGCTGGACGAGCAGCCGCAGGGCCTCACGCAACGGTGACAGCGCCCGCACCCCGGCCTCCCGGACGCTCCCGGCCCGGCCGCGCCCGGCCTCCCCCGACACCACCGCAGAGAACCCCGCCGTGACGACGGCTGCCGCCGCAAGCGCCATGGGGAGGGCGACGGCCGCCCACGAGGGCCCGGTATCAGCCATGGAACGCTCCGGACACGGGTGCGGAGGCGAGTTCATCGACGTCCGGGTCCAGACTGGCCAGGATGATCCGCGCGCAGGCGTACTCGGCTCCGGTCAGCAGGCCGGGAAGAACGTCGAGCAACGGCTGCGACGGCGGCGTCGGCCCGTCCAGCAGGCCGCGCGGTCCGGCCCGATCGGCCCACGTCAACGGCCGCGTGTCATCGAGGGCGTCGAGACCGCGCTCCGTTTCCCGCAGCCACGTCAGCAACCGGTCGTGGGCGTCTCCGGCCGCGGCCAGGGCCGGCCCGGACACCCCGGCCGCTCGTGCTCGACCGGCCGGCAGCCCTCCGAGTCCGGCGATCGACCAGCGCAGGGTCCGGGACCGCCCGATTCTGCGCACCGTTCCGCCGAGCACACCGCCGATCGCCTCACGCGATGCCCCTGACAGCACAGCGTCGCGAAGCAGACGGCACCGCGCGGCGGCATCCTCCCAGCCCGCGACGGCAAGGAGCCGTCCCGCGCTGTCCAGATGCGCCGCACAGCGCCGGCGCGCCGCGCAGCCCTTGGTGACGTGCTCGCCCCGGGCGGCCCGCAACCACGGCTCGTCCCAGAAGGGCAGCCGCTGGCCGGGCGGTACGGGGAGGTGGTCCGCCTCGACGGCCTGCACGACGTCTCCCTGCAGCGTGAGACGGAGGATCAGCCCCGCGGGCCAGTCGCTCAGCCCGGGACCGAACGGCACGTGCAGCTGGTCGAGCTTCAGCGCGTCCCGGTCATCGGCCCGCTCGGCCAGCGGCAGGCCGGCCACCTCGCCCATGGCGTGACCCATGTGGCCCCCGTGGCCGTGGGGCTCCGCGGACTCACGCCCGGCGCGTCCGTGGCGCGGGGCATCCGGCCGGTCCGCTGCCTCGCGGTGGTGGGCAGGACGGTCCGTCGCCCCGGCGCCGCGCGGGTCCACCGCCCTGCCGGTCAGTTCCCGGCGCGCCGCGTCCAGTGCCTGTGCGACCTGACCGCTTCGCTCCACCGCGACGCGCACGGCGGGTTCCGGTACCGACTGCTCGATGCCGTCCACCCATTCCGCGGCCGTGAGGACGGGCACGCCACAGACGAGAAGCAGGTCCGCGGCCGCCGGAGCGGACGCGACGGGCCATCCACGTCGGCGCAGCTCCGCCTCCGCCTCCAGCCGCAGGGCCGTCGCTCCGGGCATCGTGGCCATCAACACGGCCGGGCGGCTCATCGCCGTACGCCGCAGCAGTCCTCTCACGCCCACCTCAGAGCCCCCTCGCGCCAGGCGTAGGCCACCGCGGCGAACAGGACGCCGAGGAAGAGGAACATCTCCACGACGGCCGGGGTGCCCACCTTGGAGACGACCTTCACCCACGGGTACATGAAGAGCATCTCCATGTCGAAGGCCAGGAAGATCATGGTCACGGGGTACCAGCGCACGTGGAACCGTGACACGGCGTGCCGGCCCGGCGCCAAGCCCCCGGAGAACGCGCCGGTTTCCAGGGGCGTGCGCACCGCGGCCAGGTAGAGGCCGAGGCCGTACAGGGCTGCCACGCCGGCACCGACCACGCCGAGGAGGACCAGCAGCGACTGCCACGCGTCCATCCCGCCCACCTCCGCTCGCGGCTTCACCGGCGCCCCCATAGTGCGCGGCCGGCCGCCTCCGGCCCCGCAAACCGGCCCGGGCCGCCGAAGACTCCCTGGTCCGACGCGCCTCACTTCCGCCGGATGGCGCAACGCCGGGACTGTACGGACGCCATGGCCCCACCATCGCCCGTGGCGCCCGCTGCGCGACGGGGGCGGCGTGCTGGTCGGTGCCGGGTGGGCGGGGCGACCGGGGGCGGGGCGGGCGCCGCATGGTGGCCGCCCCGCCTGCGGGCTGGTCCGGTCAGTTCTTGCCGAGGAGCTTGTTCATCCGGGTGATCTCGGCGGTCTGGGAGGTGATGATCGCTGCGGCCATCGTCCTGGCGGGTCCGTGAACGCCGTCGGCCCGCTCGGTCCCGGCCATCTCCACCGCACCCTCGTGGTGCTTGATCATCATCTCCATGAAGGCGGTGTCGAACGCCTTGCCCGACGAGTTCGTGAGCCTGTCCATGTCCTCGGCGCTCATCATGCCGCCGCCGTGCACGGAGTGGTCCATGGCGCCCTCGGCCGGTACCTCCTCGCCCCAGGAGGTCAGCCAGCCGGACAGCGTCCTGATCTCCGGGGCCTGGGCCTTCTTGACGTCCTCGGCAAGCTTCTTCACCTCTGCCGACTCGGCGCGGCCGGGGACGAGGTCGGCCATCTCCACGGCCTGGCGGTGGTGGGGGATCATGCCCCTGGCGAAGGCGGTGTCGGCCGCGTTGTGCCGGCCCTGGGCGGTGGACGTCGGGGCGGAGGCGGGGCTCGTGGTGTGGCCGTTGTGGCCGGACGAGCTGTCGCTGCTGCCACAGGCGGCCAGGACGAGCGCGGCCGCACTCGCGGCGGCCACCGCGGTGGTACGACCGATCGGAGAACGCTTGCTGATCATGGTGATGCAACTCCTTGGGCGCGCGGCCGCAGCCGGGGCGCGCGGAAGTGAACGGACTGAGCGGGCGAGAGCGCGGCACTACGGACCGGAACAACCGGGCCAGGTGCCGTGCGTGCCGCTCTAAATCCGAAGAAGTTGCAGCTCGGAAAGGTCGGGCGGCGCCCGCCCGCTCTCCGCGGAGTCCGCCCGTCGCGCCGGCGCGATGTCGGTGAGGGGCGCGTCGGGCAGGGCGCCGGCCAGCGGGGGCGGCGCATATGCGGAGCCGATCCCGGCCGCCACGCAGGACGCGTCGGCGTGAGCCAGGTGTTCCGGCCCCCCGCCGTCGGTCCGTGAGCACCCCGACGGCGGGTGCGAAGCGTGCTCGGCGGTGGTGGTCATCGCCATGGCGTGGCGGCCCGCCTCCGGCAGGGCTCCTCCCGGGCCGAAGGCGTGCATGCCCCACACGCCGGTGAGCACCGCCCACACCAGCAGCAGCGACAGCCGCCCGGCGGGGCGGCGGCTCGTGCGCTGCGCGGAGGAGGCCATGCGCCCATCGTACGAGCTGTCCCGGGCGGGCCCGAGCGCCCGTCCGCCTACGGGGCGGTCCGGCATCGGTGGCCTGCCCACCGGCCTCGCGCACCCGGAGAGGGTGCGGGGGACGCGTGACGGGAGCAGGCCACCGAGGGGGCGTCAGCATCACCCTCGGCGCCCGTTTTCGGGCACCGTGGGTGCCCACGCACTCAGCAGATGGAGACCCACGGGTCGTAGGGGAAGGCCGTGCCCGTGTAGGCGACGACCTGCCCGGAGGCGTCCTTCACCACGCTCGACACGGAGATGCACGTGCTGCCCGGGGCGTATACCTGCATGCCGAAGGAGGACCCGACCGCGGGGTCGGTCTCGTAGTGCTCGTAGTAGCCGAGCCACCCGCCCTGCCCGTCGGGCTGGCTCGACGGGCGCCGGATGCCCTTGGTGACGGTGTTCGTGGCATTGGGCACGGTGATGACCGCCCGTACCCAGTTGGTTCCGCACGAAGGGGAGTAGCGCACCTCCATCGTCCCGTAGGTCGCCTGCTGACTCCTGATGGGGCGGGTGGCGATGGTGACCGCGTCCGACTGGCATCCGGTCGTCAGCGGGTTGCTCCCGGTGTACGGGTCGTACGGGGCGGCCTCGGCCGGCACGGCCGAGAGGGCGACGGTGATGGCCGCTGCCAGCAGGGTCAGGGCCCGTCTTCCGGTCACGCGCATGATTGCTCCTTGGTGTCTGTGTCGTCCGGTGTGGGTTGTGGCGAGTGCCGCGTCGGGGCCGTTCAACTGGAGCAGACGGTCGCGCCCACGCGGAGGTTGTCGTTGATGAACACCCGCCCCCACGAGCAGACCCGTTCGCTGGGTGCGACCCGCAGGTACGGGGACCAGTTCGAGGTACCGGTGTCCACGGCGCGGGAGTTGCGGCCGGTTCTGGGGACCTCGGTGTAGGACTCCAGGGTCTTCGTACCCACGTACGACGTCGTGCGGGTCCAGTTGCCGCTGCACGCCCACGACCAGCGCATCTCCACGACGCCGACGACGGTGCCGGCGTTGACGATGTTCGCCGAGGCGATGGTCTGTCCGCCGGCGCAGTCGGCCGAGGGGTTGCCGTCGCCGCCGTAGTCGGCGGCGGCGGCCTCGGGGGCCGCGCCGAGCACTCCCGTGCACAGCAGCGCGGCAGCGGCGATGGCGGTCCTGAGCCTGTTCGCAGAACGCATGGCTTGTCCTTCCGGTGGTCCACGGTCGAGTGGTCGTGGACTCGGTCTACCGGGGGGCGGCATGGAATCGGCACAGGTCGCGCCAGGTCCGTACAGCTCCGTACACGGCCTGCCGCGGAGGACGCCGCTCTCGGCCGGGGCACTTCGGTCACGGCTTCACGGGCCGCGCTCTGTACGCCTGGGGGGCGATGCCCCACAATCCCTCCGTATATCCGGCCGGATCGACACCCTGGAAGCCGGGCGTCGCCCAGGGAGGGAAACGACATCGAGACACCAGAGGAGTTCGCGCGGGCACTGAACACTCTGCGCAGGGCGTCGGACAAGTCCTACCGGCGGCTGGCCGACGAGTGCGGGCTCGGGTTCAACACGATCGCGGGGTACTGCTCCGGGCGGCATCTGCCCCAACTCGCCGTTCGCGCCGAGTTCTCCGCGCTGCTGACCGCGCTGGACGTCCCGCCGGGAGACGCACAGAAGGCATGGCTGGACGCGCTCCGTGAACTGTCCCTGCGCACGGGGCGGAACACCGCGCGGGTGTGGAACCCCTACCGCGGGCTGGAAGCGTTCCAGCCCGGTGACGCCGATGCGTTCTTCGGCCGTAAGGCGCTCACCGCGCAACTGCTGGACAGGCTGGGCGTCTGCCACGCACGGGGGATGCCGCTGGCCGTGGTGGGGCCGTCGGGGTCGGGGAAGTCCTCACTGCTGCGGGCCGGGCTCCTGCCCCTGGTGGGGCCCTCGATGCTGTTGACGCCCGGTGCACAGCCGATGCGGCAATGGGCCGCGCACACGACCTCGGCGGACACCGTCGTGCTGGTCGACCAGTTCGAAGAGGTCTTCACGCTGTGCCCGGACGAAGGCGAGCGCACGGCCTTCCTGGACGCGCTGCTGGAGTGCCGGAGCCCGGTGGTCTTCGGCCTGCGAGCCGACTTCTACGGACGGGCGTTGCAGTACCCGCGACTGGCCTCCGTACTCGAACAGGGGCAGGTCCCCGTCGGGCCGATGACCGAAGCCCAGTTGCGTGAGGTGATCGTCGAACCCGCGCGGCTGGCCGGACTCGTACTGGAGGACGGGCTGGTCGACCTGCTCCTCGCCGACGCCGGACGGGAGCCGGGCGCTCTCCCGCTGCTTTCGTACACGCTGGCGACCATCACCGAACTGGCCGCGCGGGAGTCCTCCAGACCCACCGTGGGCGTACGGCACTACCGGGCGTCCGGCGGTGTGCGCGGCGCTGTGGGCCAGGCCGCGGAGGTCGCCTTCCGATCCCTGCCGTCGCACCAGCGGGCGGTGTGCCGTCGACTGTTCCTGCGGCTGGTCCACACCGACGACGGCACAGCGGACATCCGCCGGCGGGTCACCTTCGACGAGCTGCTCGACACTCCGTCCGCCGACTACGCCGACGACGTGGCCGAAGCCCTCGACGTCTTCGTGACCCACCGTCTGCTGACCGCGGGTGAGCAGACGGTGGAGATCGTCCACGAGGCCCTTCTGATGGCGTGGCCGCGGCTGAACGGCTGGCTGGCGGACAACCGCGAAGGCCGTCGGGTCCACGGGAGGCTGCGGGCAGCCGCCCGTCAGTGGCGCGACGAGCAGTACCCCGCCGAGGGCCTCTACCAGGGCCGGCTTCTGGCGACGGCTCTGGAATGGGCCGCGGAGCCCGGTTCGAACGAGGCCGTGAACGCCCTCGAACACGCCTTTCTCGCCGCGTCGTCCAAGGCAGCGACGGCCCGTGAGGCAGCGGCGCGGCGCCGGGTTCGCCACCGCCACCAGTTGATCGGGCTCCTGATCGCGCTGGTGCTGGTCGCGGCCGCGGCGGGCGTCTACGCGAGGCAGGTCAGCGACTCCGCGCACCGAGAAGCACGCATGGCGCTCTCCCGGCAGATCGCCGAGAAGGCCGACCGGTTACGCGACAAGGACCCCGGCCTGTCGGCGCAGTTGGCGCTGGCCGCCTACACGGTGTCGGCGACTCCCGAAGCCCGCGCCTCACTGCTCGATTCCTCCGCCCGACCGGTGGCGCGGAGGCTTCGCGCAGGTGCCGGAGCGGGCGTGGTGATGGCGGGCGCGCGCTCGTTGACCGCGGTGGCGACCTCGACGGGCCGGGTGCGTCTGTGGCGGACCCTCGACGGCAGGGCGCCGGCTGCCGTCGAGTCGGACCTGGCACTCGCAGGCGCACCGCGGGCGCTCGCCCTCAGCTCGGACGGTGTGCTTCTCGCCGCGGGCGGCCGCGCCGACGGGGTGTCGCTGTGGCGGGTCGCCGACCCGGCGCATCCCGTGCGCCTGCCGCCCCTGCCGGGTGCGGCTGACACCGACGTCCTGGGGCTGGCGTTCAGGGCGGACGGCCGGCTCCTGGCTGCCGGTGGCGGTGACGGTACGGTCCGGCTGTGGCGTGTGGCGAAGCCCGCGGCCCCCATCCTCCTGACCGGACCGCGCGCCGCCGTCAAGGCCGTCGCCTTCTCGCCCGACGGTCGCACCCTGGCCGCCGGCGGCGACGACGCCACGGTGCGCCTGTGGGACGTATCCGTACCGAAGGACCCGCGCCCGCTGCCCGCTCTCACCGCCGGCAGGAGCCGCGTCTACGCCGTCGCGATCTCCCCCGACGGGCACACTCTGGCCGCGGGCACGGCCGCCGAGCACAGCGTCCGCACCTGGGACATCTCCGTTCCCCAGCGCCCGAAGGTCCTCGGCGAGCCGCTGACCGGACCCGCCAGCTGGATCAACGCCGTCGCCTTCAGCCCGGACGGCAGGACCCTCGCCGCCGGCAGTTCGGACACCATGGTGTGGCAGTGGGACCTGCGCACGCGGCAGCCGATGGGCACCCTGCCCCAGCCCGCGCCGGTCTCGGCAGTCTCCTACGCGGACGACAACACGCTGAACACCCTGTCCGGCGACGGGATCCTCCGCGCCTGGAACGTACCGGGCCCCCTCATCGCCACCGGCGCGAGCCAGGTCTTCTCCGTCTCGTTCGACGCCACCGGGGGCAGGCTCCTGGCGGGTGGCGGTGACGGCTCGTTGCGCCTGTTCGACGTGCGGAACCCGCGGCGTCCGGCCGGCACCGGACCGCCGCTGAGCAACGGCCCGGACGCGGGATCCGCCGCTCTCGCCGGCGCTTCCGTCCTGGCCGGTGACGCCCGGACGGCGCTGGGCGGTGCGACCGATGGAACCATCCGCCTCTTCGACATCACACACCCCTCCCGCCCCTCCCCCGCCGGTCCTCCGGTGCCCGTCGCCGAGGCGACGATCGAGGCCATGGCGCTGAGTCCCGACGGATCAACCGCCGCGGTCTCCAGTGACGACGGCACCGTCCACCTCCTCGACATCTCCGTCCCGGCCCGTCCGCTCGCCCTCGCGACCCTCACGGGTCCGGCCGGCATCGCCTTCGGTGTCCGGTTCAGCCCGGACGGAAAGCTGCTCGCCGCAGCGGGCGAGGACGGTGCGGGATACGTCTGGGACGTCCACGACCCGCGGCGCCCCCGGCTGCTGACCACCGTGCGCGGCTTCAGCGGCTCCGTCTACGCCACGTCCTTCAGCCCCGACGGGAAGCTCCTCGCCTTCGGTGGCGCCGACTACTCCGTCCGGATCCTCGACCTCTCCCACCCCGAGGATCCGGCTGCCATCGGCACGCCTCTCATCGGACCGGTCGGCGAGATATACGAGCTCGCCTTCGCTCCGGACGACAACCGGCTCGCCATCAGCAGCATCGACCACACCGTCTGGCTGTGGGACTTACGCCGGCCCCGCCACCCCGGTCTCCTGGCTACGCTCAAAGCCTCCGAGGACGGTCTGCTCACCGTCGCCTTCGCCCCTGACGGCCGGACTCTCGCCGCCGCCGGCCGGGGAGGCGGCGTACGCCTGTGGAACACCGACCCACGCGCGGTCACCCGGTGGCTGTGCGGCGCCGTCGGCGACCCCATCACCCCGGCGGAATGGAAACAGTTCGTGCCCGGCCTGGCCTACGCCCCGCCCTGCGGCCGGTAGGCGGTGCCGGCCCCTTGCTCAGGGGGCTGCCGACGGCAGGGCACGTCCTCAGCCGGCGTTGCCCTGGCCGGGGTCGAAGGGTTCGTTCGACAGCAGGCCGGCGGCGGCGCCGTCCAGCGCCGCCTGCCTCTCGCGGGAACGGGGCACCATGACCTTCTCGTACGCGCGGACGGCTTCGGCGACGGTGTCGTGACTCGTGAGGGCGATGGCGAGCTCACCGGCGTCGAGCATCGCGAGGTTGACGCCGACGCCGAGCGGGGGCATGAGGTGTGCGGCGTCGCCGAGCAGGGTGACGCTGGGGTTCGTCTGCCATGTGTGCGGAACCGGCAGGGCATAGAGGGGACGGTGGATGTAGGGGCCGTCGTTGTCGGTGATGAGCCGGCGCAGGCCCGGTGCCCAGCCGCGGTAGCGGTCCAGGAGCAGGGTGCGGATCCGCTCGGTGTCCTGGTCGGTCAGTCCTGCTCGGGTGAGCCAGTCGGCGGGGCCGGGCTGGATGATGTAGACGCGTACGTGACCGCCGCTGTTGCGCTGGGCGAACAGGCAGCGTTCACCGTCGGCCGCCATGGCGCTGCCCTGACCGACGAGATCGGCCACGGACCGGTGTGCGGTCTCGACGTCGTCGAACCAGGCTTCGAGGAAGTTGATGCCGATGTGCTCGGGTACGGCAGGTGAGAGCGCGCGTCGGACTGTGGACCAGGCGCCGTCGGCGCCGATGACGAGGTCGGCCTGAACGACACTGCCGTCGGCGAAGTGCAGCCGGCGCGGGCCGTCGTCGGGTCCTTCGACGCTCCTGAGCCTGCGGCCCCAGTGGACGGTGCCGGGGGTGAGGGAGTCCAGCAGGAGGTCGCGCAGCTGGCCGCGGTCGATCTCGGGGGCGGCGAACTGGTCGTCGTCGGGACGGTGGTGGAAGCGGAGGGTTCCGTCTGCGGCGTCGAACTTCCGCATCTCCTGGCCCTCGGGACGGGCGAGGCGGGTGAACTCCTCCAGCAGTCCGGCCTCCTTCAGGGCGGCCTGACCGTCTTCCTCATGCAGGTCCAGCGTGCCGCCCTGGTTGCCGGCGTCGGGGCCGGAGGCCAGGTCGTAGACAGTGACGTCCATCCCGTTGCGCTGAAGGACACGGGCGCAGGTGAGGCCGCCGGGGCCCGCTCCGACGATCGCGATGCGGGGGACGGCCGAGGGCGTGGTCATGGTGATGCTCCGTTTCCGTGGACCGCACGAGTGGGCCGGCGGCAGGGCGTGATCGAGGCCGGGGCGGGCCGGTCCACCAACCCGCCGCATCAGGAAAGCACACCGGATAAACAAGTGCAACGGTTGCACTTTCTCAGCGGTATCACCGTGAGGTAGATTGGCGGCATGCCCGATGCCAGCAGTACGGCGCCCACACCGCTGGGCCGTCGTGAACGCAAGAAGGCCGCCACCCGCCAGGCCATCGCCGACGCGGCCCTGCGCCTTTTCCTGGAGCGCGGCTACGACGACGTCGGCATCCGCGAGATCGCCGACGCCGCCGACGTGTCCACCACCACGCTGTTCAAGCACTTCCCGGGCAAGGAAGCCCTCGTCTTCGACCAGCAGGACGAGATGAAGGCCCAGCAGCTCCACGCCGTACGCAACCGGCCGGACGGGCAGTCCCTCCCGGCCGCTCTGCGCGAACACGCCCTGCGCTACCGGCTGCTCCTCCCCGGCGAGAACCCGGACGTCAACGCCTTCCTCCGCCTGGTCACGAGCACCCCGGCGCTGCTCGATTACCAGCACAACACCTGGCTGGAGAACACCGCTCCCCTGGCCCGGGTCATCTCCGAGGAAAGCGGCCTCCCCCCCGACGACCCGGCCGGCACGGCCCTCGCCCGCTTCGCCCTCGAAGCACCTCGCATCGCCCGCGACCGGCCCGACAGCGCCGCAGCACTCAACGCCGCCTTCGACCTTCTCGAACACGGCTGGCAGAGCATCGCCCCGGGCGCCGGAACTCCGCCGCGGGGCGAGCGCGTCAACGCACAGTCCTGATACCTGAAGAAGCAGGGCCGGCGAACTTCTCGACGGCCTCCGCGGTGACGGGGGTGAAGAAGTTGACGAGGTTGCCGTCGGGATCGCGGAACAGCAGCGACCGGTTGCCCCACGGCATCGTGGTGGGCTCGTTGACGAAGTCCGTGACGAAGCCGGCCAGGTTCTGGCGCACCTGGTCCACGTCGTCGACGAGGAACTCGGTGATCACGCTGTGGTTGTCCGCCGGCCGGGCAGAGCCCGGGGCGAACAGCGGGACCGTGCGGGTGCCGGCGATCGCGAGGGTCGCACCCGCGGTCCTGAGCTCGGCGAAGTCCTCGGTGGCCCACGTCGCCCGCACTCCTGTGGCCCGCTCGTAGAACTCGACGAGGCGTGCGACGTCGCCGGTGATGATACGGATCGAGACGAAATGCATGGAGATCTCCTTGGCTGTGCCACAAACGGGTACGCCACAGGCTAGGAAAAATAGTGGACGGAATCGGTCCTCTATCCGCGTGCTCGCGTTAGGCTGCGCAGATGCCTGGACCCACCGGCCGTGTGCTGACGCTCCTGGAACTGCTGCAGTCGGGCGGCACCCGGACGGTGGCCGAGCTCGCCGACCGTCTCGGTGTCGAGGGCCGCACCGTGCGGCGGTACGTGAGCCGGCTGATCGATCTGGACGTGCCCGTGGAGTCGGTACGTGGCCGCTACGGCGGCTACCGGCTGGCCCCCGGGTACCGCTTGCCTCCGCTCATGCTCAGCGACGACGAGGCGCTGGCCGTACTGCTCGGTCTGGCCGCCGGCCGCCGAGCGGGGCTGACGACGACGGAGCGCGCGGCGAGCGAGACCGCGTCGGCGAAGATCCGGAGGGTACTGCCCCAGCACATCGCCCACCGGCTCGACGCGCTCCAGGCAGCTCTCGCCCACACCGACGAGCCCCGCGAGCCGAACCCCCCGGATGCCGAGGTCCTCCTCACCCTCGCCGATGCGGTCCGCCACAGCCGGCCGGTCTCGGTCCGCTACACCGACCGCGAGGGACGGCACAGCGAACGCACACTGCACGCGTACGGGATCGTCGCCCATGCGGGCCGCTGGTACCTGACCGGAAGGGACGCCCGGGCCGGCGAGGACCGGACCTTCCGGCTCGATCGCATCGATACCGCGAGGGCCCTGCCCGGCTCGTTCGAAGCGCCCGTGGACACCGATCCGGCGCAGCGCCTGCTGTCCGGGTTCGCCACGGCCGGGTACCGGCACGAGGTGACCCTGCGGATCCACGGGACGCCGGAGCAGATCAGCGCGCACCTTCCCGCCAGTGTCGCGCGCCTGGAGGAGCACGAGCCGGCCGCGGGCGAGGACCCGGCGGCCGAGCGCTGGCTGCGCGCCGAACTGCGGGTGCAGCGGCTCGACTGGCTGCCTCGGGTACTCGCCGCACTCGACCGGCCGTTCGTCATCGAGCGTCCCGACGAACTGCGCACCCTCGTCGGCGCGCTCTCCCAGCGCCTCGCGTCCTACGCCCGTCAAACCTGACAGGCACGCACCGGCTGCTCGGCCGACTAATCTGACCGCATGATCGATGAAGGCGACTTCCGAGCCGGGGACGTGCTGTCGGTCGCTTGCCCCTTCACGGTCACCAGGGTGGAGCGGGGTCTCCGGTGGGATGAGGTGTCGGTGCGGTGGCCGTGGTGGGAAATCGACACGGACAACGAGTTCGCACGCTGGAACGGGGTCGTCGCCCTCGGCGTGAACAGCGGCGGTAGCGTCTCACCCCATGTCGAGGCCGAGCTCTTCCGGACGGACCCCCCGCCCGACCAGCTGAAGGCGGGGGACGTCTGCCGTGTCGGCGTTCCGCCGACCGTCGTGCACGTGACGACCGTCGACCACCACGATCCCCCGCTGGAGACGGCCTGGCTGCCCCACCCCAGCCGGACCGTGACCGTGCTGCCCGGAGGTCTGTCCTACCGCGAGTTCCCGGACGCGAGCCATCTCGACGGCTCGGGGTACACCATCCACCCCGGCGACGGGATCCCCTTCACCTACGAACTCCTGATGCGCCCCTACACGTCTCTCCACATGGGTGACGAGGTCGCCGATGCCGTCGGCCGGGCCTGGCGGTTCAACGGCCCATGGGACTGGACGGCCTTCGACGGGGAGCCGGCCGGTACGGGCCCCGCGTGGCCGCTCGGCCTGCTCGCCCGGGCGGGAGCGCCACGCTCCGCCGAGGACGCCGAGGCGGTGGCGGCGAGTACGGCGAAGGGGTCCCACCAGGAGACGGTCCGGCGCTGGATGGCACTCACCGACGCCTCGCCGACACCGTGACACGGGACGCGTCCGTGGCCCGGACGCGTCACGCGGATCGCACCGAAAGATCTTCCCGCCGTACTCCTTCCGTTGGCCGGGGCTGACTACTCTCCAGTCGCCCGGTCCGGCACAGGAGAGGTACGTCATGAGCACCCCGGTCCACCGCACCCCGACTCGGCAGTCGGTCCTGCCCCCGGCCCGGCAGCCCCGGGAGCGGGGCCGGACCGGAGCCCCGTCCCTCACCTCCCCCGGCCACCCGCTCCTCGCGATCCAGGCCGGCCTCGGCAATCGGGCAGCGGTCGCCGCCCTGCAGCGCGCCGGCGAAACCGCCAGGAGCAGGGACGGGAGCAGAGAACCGGAGAACGCCGGCCCACTCCCCGCTCCCAAGAGTTACCGCGACCGGATCGCCGCGGTTCTCGACAAGGTCAAGAAGAACCTCGAAGTCATCGACACCTTCGTCAAGGGCGTTCACGTTCCCGCCAACGCGGGCTTCGCCCAGCAGGCGTCCGCGACGGCGAGCGACGGTCTCAAGCACTCCACCGGCGCATCGGGGACCGCCGCCGCATCGGAGAACCTCGTCACGGAGTCCGCGGGCGCCCTGCTCAGCGGTATGGAGGCGGTCAAAGCCAGGAAGGACGCCGCACAGCACGGCAACGGGGCCGCCTTCCACACGGCGGACAAGAAGGCCAACTCCAAGAAGGCCGACGCGGTCGTCGGTGCCGCCGGAACGGGGAACTACGCGCTCGGCATCGCCAAGGAACTGACCAAGGCGCAGATGGCGGCGCACGCCGCGACGGCATCCGAGGCCAGCGGTATCGGTTCCAGCGTGGTCGGAGCGGTGAAGGGCGCCCGCGCCGCGGCGCGGGTCGGGCTGACCGCTCGCAAGTACCACGCCCTGAAAGGGCTCGAAAGGCACGACCGCACCGACGACGAGGCCCTGGCCCGGCTGGCCCGGGCCCGGCAGGAGGCCGAACAGGCCGCGGATGCCGCGTACGTCGCGCTGGACGGCCACTGGGACCACGAGGGCGAGGACCGGATGGCGCGCGTCTCCCAGGCCATCGATGCCGCCTGGGCGGCGACGGGCGCCGCCCGTGACGCGGCCGCCGACATCCGGCGCGCGGAGGACGCGAACACGATGCACACCGTGCACACGTACGCGCTGGGCAAGCAGCGCAACAAAATGGGCAAGCAGGCGTTCACCGCGGTGGGCGAGACCGCCAAGGCCGCCGGCGGCATCGTGACGGCGGTCGCCGCCACTGCGGGAGGTGCCGGGCTGGCGAGCAATCCCGTCGGCTGGGGCCTGGCCGCCGGGGCGGCCGGCCTCATCCTCGGCGTCACCGCGTACAAGGCGGGCCGCGCGGGCATGAAGCGTTACGAAGGGGCCCGCCACCCGGAACGCTGGGGGGCGGATGAAGCCTCGGGCGAACCCGCCTCCCGGCCCGATGCGCTGAAGGAAGCCCTGAAGTTCTGGAAGAAGGTCGAGAACGGTGAACGCCAGGCCATGGCGCGCAGGATCTACGGGCTCGCGGCGGGCGCGGGAATCGACGGGAGCGGCCAGACGTCGTCCGCGATGCGCGACTCGGCCCGCGCCCTCCTCATCGCTCTCAAAGCGGGTCCCAGCCACCACAAGCTGACCCCGGACGAGTGGGCGGAGTCCCTCAACGACCCGGCCAGGAGCGCTGCGTGGGTCAAGGAGATCGCCGAGCAGTTGTCATCGGCCTGAGCCCCCCGGTGGGGCCGCCTCGCGGGCGCGTTCGCACGTCGCCCGGGCTCGGGAACCGGACCCGGTACGCGGACGGTGTCCTTCACCTCGCGGCGGGAGAAGCGGCCGTACTTCTCCCGTCCGTCCCCGTACCGCCACAGCCCAGGTCCGCAGCAGTGCACACCTGTGCGCGCACCCGATGCACCTCATCGCATCCGTCCTGCGTCCCCGAGAGCGAGCTCGGCCCATGCAAGAAGGCTCGCGTCTTCTGCGTCGGCCCTCGGGGACAAGGATCATCGGGCGACGGCTGCGAGGATGGAGCGGAGCCTGTCGGCGGGCAGTGCGGGCGCGACGAATCCGTCGCGCCCGACCATGGTGCGTGCGGCCAGGATCGCGTTCAGTATCGCTTCCTCGGTGGCATCCACGACTGCGGCGAACAACTGGCTGATCCGGCGGTTGGGCAACATCCGGATCGCGATCTCCGCGACGTCAGAGGCCCCGTAGGCGCCGGCCAAGCCGGAGTTTCCGGTGGCGAAGGCCAGGAAGATGTCCCCGCTCCAGTGCTCTCCCACGCCGCCGAGCCTGCCGACCCCAAGACCCGCCCGCTGTGCCAGGCGCCGGCACTGAGCGGGAAGCAGCGGTGCGTCGGTGGCGATCACGCCGATGATGCTGCCGGACCCGTCAGGGAGCCGCCCGGGGCCGGGAGCCACGCCGGGTACTCCCGGAAGGGGGATGTCCGCCGTCTCGGGGCCGATCGGAACTCCGTCGACGCTGAAACGATCCCGCGTGCCGTGATTCGCCTGGACCAGGACGCCGACCGTGTAGGCGCCTTCGCCGTCGTCGACGACGCGTGAGGCGGTGCCGATGCCTCCCTTGAACCCGTGGGCGATCATGCCGGTGCCCCCACCGACGTTCCCCTCCTCGACGGGCCCGCCCGCAGCCGCGTCGATCGCATCGCGGAGGTCCTCCGCTGTCACGTGCTGTCCGTTGACGTCGTTGAGGCGGCCGTCCCAGGTCTCCGCGACCACGGGGAGCGCCCAGTACTCCTCGTCCGGGCCGCGCTGCGCCGTCTGATGGGCCACCAGGGCGTCACGCACGACACCGACGCTGTGGGTGTTGGTGAGGGCGATCGGCGTCTCCAGCAACCCGCCCTCGCGGATCCACTCCAAGCCCGTGAACTCGCCGTTTCCGTTCAGAGTGTGCGACGCGGCGAACACCGGATCCTGCCAGATCGCCGTCCCCTGTCTGGGCACGACGACGGTGACGCCGGTGCGCACGCTGTCCCCCCGGATCAGAGTCTTGTGCCCCACACGTACTCCAGGCACGTCGGTGATCGCGTTGTACGTCCCGCTGGGTCCCCATCGGGCCCCGATCCCAAGATCCCTGGCTCGCGTCATCCCGGGATGCTAACGACGCACGGCCGACATGCCAACGGATCAGGTAGCCGTGAGTGCGACAGAACGGGCAGACGCCGGGAGCAGCGCCCCGGGCAGGTGGTTTGCGCTGCCGGCGCCGCGTGGCCGCCTGGCGGGCCGTTGCCGTTGTAGCCGCCGCTGGGCAGGCAGACCAGCGGCGGCCCTTCCCTGGACACATGGAGGGCGAGCAGGGCCCCGGCGGGCGCGGCGAAGGCAAGCGCGGGATCGAGGCGGGGCGCGGCGGGCAGCCGGGGGCGCCAGGTCCCGAGACGCCCCCGGTGAACGGATGCCGACCGGTGTCGCTCATGAGTCGGGCCGCGAGAGCACCGAACTGACCGCAGCGACACGGTCGGCCAGGCCGCCGGCAGGGACGTCGATGAGCTCGAAGCCGTAGGCACGGTAGCTCTGTTCGTGGATCTTCTCGAATACCAGCGACTCCTGGAAGCTGATCCGACGGGCACCGGTGGGCTCGCAGAATCCCAGATTGCGGACGAAGAGCACCTGGCGCTCGTAGATCTCCTCGGCAGTGATGCGCTGGATCTCCGCCGTCAGCGCGGCCGATACCGGCCGTCCCAGGTAGTGCGCGAGCGCGTGTGTGCAGACCGGCGACCGGTCGAACACCTGGACAGAGTCTGTGGCGGAGGCTCGCAACTGCCGTTGTTTCTGGAGCTCTACGATCTCGTCGATGAAGGATGCCCGTGTCCACGGCTCGCCCTCGCCCTGAGCCTGCGCTCGTGCGATGACTGCGGTCGCGGCTTCCTCGACGACCTCGTAGCCCTGCTCCGCCAGGCTCCGCAGGATCGACGTCTTGCCCGCGCCTGGCGTGCCCGTGAGAACGTACCGTCGCATGTTCAGATGCCTTCCGTGCGCTGTGAGACGGGCCCACCGGCGCGTGACATGCCTCTCGCGGAAGCATCGAGCCGGTGGAGACCTGAGGACCGGACGTGGTGGGGCTGGGACAGGGACGCTCGAACGGCTCACATGCCGGAGTTGCCCGCATACCCGAGGCACTGGTCAGTGCTGGCCACAGCCAGGTTGGTCAACGTGGTGCCAGCTTGCAGTACAGCCTGCCGACGGCGTTCGTGGCAAGTGCGCCACGGCGATCAGGTCGCTGCGAGGAGCGGTCGGCCTTCAACACCGAGGTGCCCGGCACGAAGCCGGTCGGCGACGTCACCGCGCTGCCGGCCGGGGGTGGCCGGCTCTGCCCGGCCTGCCGGCCTCACCCCCGTACGGACAGTGGCAAACAGCGGGACGCGTCAGCGCGTCGCGTAATACAAGGCGTTGTGAGCGGTATCCGGCAGGTAGAGCACATCGCGCCCGTCCGAATCCCGTCGCACGGCGAGCCGGTCGGCGTTCACCCCCGGCGCGGCCGACTGCGCGGTCCAAGCCCCGTCCGCCGACTGGGTCGCCGAGAAGACCCGGTCGGTGCCCGAGGTGGTCACGTAGTAGACCCGCTTGGTGTCCGTCTCGTCCCAGGTGATGCCGAGGGCGGCCGCGGTCTGTCCTCCGGCGTACACGGTCTTGCCGATCCAGCCGCCACCGCTCGGATAGGCGTAGTACACGTGGAACCGGCCACCGCTGTCCGCCGGGCGGTAGCGGTAGGCGACCTTCGGGGTGGAGCCGTCGAGGGTGAGCTTGGCGCTCTGTACCGCGGGGCCGGTGTACGCGTTGTCGGCGCTCCACTCCTCGCCCGCGGTGAGGTCCTGGACGACGTCGGAGGCGGCGGGCGTGACCGGCGTGGCGACGGTCATGTTCCTGCTGTCCGCGAAGGCCCCGGTGGACGGGTCGTAGGACAGGTACGAGAGCTGGTGGCGGAACGCGGTCGCCGGCGCCTTCGCCCACTCGTAGAGGAGGTGCACGCGGCCTGACGCGTCCACCGCGAGGTCGTCGGGGTACACGGAGCGGTACAGCGCGCTCGCGAAGGTCGCCACGACGCTCCAGCGGGAGTCGGCGTTGTCCCAGCGGTACAGCTTGCCGGGGCGCCGGTCGGAGCCGGTACCGACCCGGGCGGCCAGATACAGGTCGCCGTTGGGGGCGGTGGTGACGACCGGGTAGGTGATGCCCTCGCCCTGGTCGGGCAGTTCGGATGCGTGGTCGGTGACGTTCCCGCCGGGGGCCTCGGTGCGGAAGTAGCGCCAGGGGTTGGCATGCATGGAGGTGAAGACGTGCAGACGGCCGCTGCCGTCGCGGGCCACCGACGGCTGGTTGTGGCCGTTGTCGTCGGGAAACTCGGCCTGCTGCCCGTCACTGTTCAGCAGCGGCAGCCGGCTCCAGACCCCGTCCGCGTCGCGCCGTGCGATGGCGGGTCGGTGCGTCGCGGCCGTCGAGCCCGGCTCGTTGAAGGCGAAGTACGTGTACTGGCCGCGGCCCTTGTACGTGGCGACCGGCGTCCACCAGGCGGCCTGGTTCGACGCGTCCATCGCGTAGGGGACTTTTTCGACCACCGTCGCCGCAGCTACGGAGGTCTGCGCGGTGGCGGCCCCCGCGGCCGGTGCGGGCAGGAGCAGAGCGGCCAGGGCCGCGGCCAAGGCGGTGTGGATACGTACCGTGGGGCGTCGCAACATGAGCTCCTTCGCGGGTGCGGGCGTGGGAGGGTACGCGGACGGCGGCGGCCCGCGGGTCCGCCGGCGCGGTCGTCGTGCGGGGTGGGGACGGAGCGGGGCCCGG